>DATNQH010000401.1:0-40128 GCA_036704105.1 Leptolyngbyaceae cyanobacterium
CTACCTCTTGTCTTGGCACTATTCACAATGGCAGTGGTGGCAGGAAACCAAGGATTCCTTGCAATTGGCGATTGGCTCAACTGCTATCGAGACGAATTGATTGAGATGTTTCAGGTGGAGAAAAAACGTCTACCATCCTACAGCACGATGAGACGAGTCCTGCTGAACCTGGATTACCAAAAGTACTCCAAGTGCCTAACAAGGTTTTTTGCAGTCAGTCCTAATAGTGGGGAGACTGTTGCTGTTGATGGTAAGGTGTTGCGAGGTTCATATCAAGTGCAAGCTTCTAACCCGAATTCCGAACCGCATCCAGCCATTATGCTGGTGAATGCATACATAGTAGAAAGAGGATTAATTTTAGATTCATACGAAGTAGACCAGAAAACAAACGAGATCAAAGCACTGCCTCAATTTATTAAACAAATGGCTCAAAAGGGAGTCGTATTTGCTTTTGATGCCATTAGTACTCAAAAAAAACTTGCCAGTTAATTGTTGATAGTGGCAATGATTATCTTGGCGCACTCAAGGGCAATCAGCCAGGATTGTTATCATTCGTCAAAGCTAATTTCCAGAGCGAGCAGCAATATACACAGGAAAACAACGGACACGGGCGGGTGGAAAGGCGCATCGTCAGCATTTGTCGCACCAATCATGGGATTCGAGATTGGCCTTACTTAAAAACTCTAATTCGGATTGAATCCTACCGTAAAACTATACAAGAGGAGACTACTGAAACTCGGTACTATATTTCTAGTTTGAAAGCCAATGCTAAAGAGTTTTACCAACGTCTTCGGGGCTATTGGGATGTAGAAAACAAGGTACATTACGTTAAAGATGTCACCTTTGGGGAAGATAAATCTCGAATTAGAACAACTCCATTAGTTCAGATTTGGGCGCTAACACGGAATTTTGCGCTTAATCTTTATCGTGACCATCAGTTTAAGAACATGGCTCGTACTCAAAGACATTGTTCTTTTAGTTTAGAATTCCTCAAAGACATCTTTAGAATGAAATAGCCCTGTATTAATATATGTCTAAATACTGATGTAAATTATGGTATTTAACGAGTATGGAATTATATAGCTTATTGTTAATTTTGTAACAACGTTATGAGTTCTTCATACTGGCTGGCTCAAAGTTCTGCCCAGCACAAGATTGTCAACTAGGCTTTCTAAATAATTTTGTAGTATTTTTTGGAAAAGATAGTTTTAAGGGCAGTACCATGCTATATTTACGCAATCAAATTTTTACAGGGAGAAAATACCTCCAACGTTTGATTCTGTCGCTAGTCGTGATGATTCTGGCAACTGGGTTGGTAGCCTTTCCAGCCAACGCCACAGGCGTGTATGAAATACCGCAAATTTCCGCAGGCGATCGCTCTTGGGTAATTGATCGCGCAGAAGTCATCAGCCCAGTCAACGAAGGTAAGATCGGCAACGAACTAGAAAAATTAGCAGCAGCTACTGGCAACGAAGTCAGATTTGTTACCGTTCGCCGCCTCGACTATGGTGAAACCCCTGAAAGTTTTGCCAAAGCGTTGTTTGAAAAATGGTTTCCTACCAAAGAAGCGCAAGCTAATCAAACTCTACTAGTAATAGATAAGGTTAGTAATAACACAGCCATAGTTACGGGCGAAAAAGTCAAGTCATTGATGAGTGATGAAATTGCTGACAGTGTTGCCAACGAAACATTGGTAGCACCACTGCGCCAAGGGGAAAAATACAATCAGGCATTTCTAGATACAAGCGATCGCTTAGTTGCAGTCTTATCAGGCGAACCAGATCCAGGCCCGCCACAAGTAGCAACAGTAGCTGTAGAAAGCACATATAAAACTGCTGAAGAAACCGACAAAGGCAACGCAACTGTTTGGGTAGTGGGATTATTATTAGCTGCCACCATTATTCCTATGGCAACTTACTACCTCTACGTTAGGTAAAAATAGTGATTAGAAAAGTGTGAAGTGTAAAGTATGAAGTGTGAAAAATTTCAGCCTTCATTCTTTATCCTTCATCCTTTTCCATTACCCATTCTAGTCTTGAACGTATTCTTGTCCATTCAATAATGCAATTTCAGCCCGGACAAATTCCCGCCCCAAATAAGCAGCGTGATCTAAGCGGGAAACTGGACTGGGCAGATTCTGCTCAAAAATTTCCACACAAATTTCTTTTGCTGTTCTGCCACGATAAACTTTGGTATGAGTCCGTTCTACCTTGCCTCGTACTGGAATTGGTTTTCCAGTCTCTGGATCGACAGCTAAACCACGCTCGTTAATTGTATTTGTGAAATGTTTAGCGCAAATCAAACCAGCTTCCCGATCCAAATAAATAATGAAATATCCTTCTGGATCGAGGTCAATATGACGCTTAGAAAGTTTATCATCAATTGCCGTCAAGTCTTCAAGCATCCGAGCCATAATTAATTCAGAAATAAACTCTTTTTACTAATTGTTCGCTATCTGTTAAATTCTAATTCCTTCTTCGTTGCTTTATGTTTTATCAGCCTTGAGGAGTTCATTTTTAAATCTCACAGTCGCGTTGACTAAAAGGCAAATCCTGATTAATCGCATCAATTTCCTGCTGTTCTAATTCATTCACCTCATTGATATAAGAATGCAGGATTTGACCAAAACGACGATTGTAAAAGCGGTGCAGACTGTGATTAGGAGTAGCGGGAAAACCGCGCCGTTTTTTATGACGACCACCCGCGCCGGGATCGAAAGTTTGAATACCGTTGGCGATCGCCCACTCAATTGGCGTGTAATAGCAAGCATCGAAATGCAAACTGTCTATTTCTTGAAAACTACCCCAATAGCGACCATATAGTTTATCACCTTTAGTCAAACAAAACGACATTCCCATCGGTTGCCGCGTATCTTCCTGGTTATAGGCAGCGACGAACAACACCCGATGACGATAATTAGCGTATAGCTGCTCAAAAAACCGCTTAGTTAAATATTTGCTACCCCACCAGCCAAATTTGTCACAAGTATCAGCGTAGAAGCTGTACATCAAAGGAAACAGCGACTTAGGAATCTCATCCCCAGTCAGCGTTTGCATTCTTAAACCAGCTTTTTCTACTGCTTTGCGTTCCCGTTTGATATTACGGCGCTGATTAGCGTTGAACGCTGTTAAGTAATTATCAAAACTCTCAAAACCGAGGTTCTGCCAGATGTAACTGTGGTGTAGCCAAGTTTTAAAGCCATGACGTTCTAATACAGGTCGCCACTGCGGATCTACATAGAGGAAATGACATCCAGAAATGCGGTTGCGATCGCAGAAATTATCGATCGCCTGAACCATCAATTCTGTCAGTTCGTCTTCATCTTCTCCTGGGGCAATTAAAAATCTATAGCCTTCTGCTGGGGTAAATGGCGACATCCCCAACAGTTTGGGGTAATACTGTACTCCCAAACGTTGCGCTAAGTCTGCCCATTGGTGATCGAAGACAAACTCCCCGTAACTATGCCCTTTAAGGTATAGGGGTGCAGCAGCAATCAAGCAGCGATCGCGCCATATTGTCAAATGATTCGGCAGCCAGCCAGCCTTAGCTGTAGCGCTGCCAGAAGTCTCCATATTATTTAACCATTCCCACTCTAAAAACGGAGTAGCCAATGGTATAGCCAGAGCATCCCATTCAGCTTGAGGTACTTCGGCAATTTTGTTAATCCAGCTAACAGAATAACGAGGTTTGATTTGTTCCACCATAAACTAGGGGCTAGGGGCAAAGGCGCAGGGGCTAGGAATGAGGGGTGAGTCACTTCGCTCCAGTTTTAAATTTTAAATTTTAAGTTTTAAGTTAAAAAACGCTTATTTAACTTAAAACTTAGAACTTAAAACTCAAAACTATCAAGTCCCCTTGTTTCCTTGTCCTTAATTTAGGGTAGTCTAATCTTTTCGGCGTTGGAGGCGATAGTGTAAAAACACCTCGCCATCCTTTGCTTGAACCGACATCAGTTGCAAACGTGGAACCAGGGCCCGATCAAATCCTATTCCTTCTACTGGTGTGGGGGAAGATGCCCCACCCAAAATCAAGGGGCAAACTGTTAACCAGAATTCATCTATTAAATCGGCTGCTAGCATTGAGGCAACTAATTGACCGCCCCCCAGAACTGCTAAGCGTTTCACCCCCAAACTTGCCAACTGTTGTAAAGCATCTGTCCAGTCAATTGAAGAACGAGGGAAGAAATCTCCTGACTCCTGACTCCTAACTCCTAACGTGGGTACGGGCGGGTTTATGAGTCTACCTGTTTTCCCACCGATATCCTGAGTAAACCCGCCTCTACTGACTCCTGACTCCTGACTCCTAACTCCTGACTTCTCTTCACAAACAATAATCCGCTCAAACTCTTGATGCCCTTGCCAGCGCTTCGCTCCTACAGAGGTTGTCAACAACCACCTGGGTACTGGTTGACTAAAGAACCGGAGTTGGGGAGCGATGTTAGCTTCTAGGGAAACTACAATTTGCACTGGTTGAAGTGCTAATGAGGATTGTCGTCTTTGTTGCAGTAATTCGGGATCGGAAACCTTTATGGTAGTACCATAGGCACGGAGAGTACCAGCACCAAAGAGAACTGCATCAGCAGCAGCGATTTGTTGTTCTAGATGGGCTTTATCGGTTGGGGAAGAAAAGCGGGCGGGCGATCGCGCCGCATCAGCGATTTTGCCATCAGCACTCATTGCTAAAACCACTGTGGTGTAGGGACGATTTTTGCACTTATCAACCATTGCTTCTCTTTAGTCGCTTCTAGCTTGGTCATTTCAACTTATTAGTAGTCAAAAACGCAACAACCGCTATAGAATTTTGTTATAAAAATAGTCTGCCTTGATTGAATAACGGGACTGGCACAAATACACTATGGCTGGTGAATATTTCTTAAAAAACATCCCACAGTAAAAAGAATATTGTAGTTGTCCAGTTGACTTGACATAAATACGGTAAATTTTTAAGTTAATGTTTATACATATTTTTTAAATGATTCATTAGCCCTTGTTTTTGGTCAAATTAGATACGTAAGTGAAAAAGATTAATTCTGAAACGGGGAAATTACTTAAGTGGACAAAACGATTTAGCAGGAATATCCGGAAAGCTAAAACGACGCTTGGTAGATCTCAATAAATCAGGCATAAGATAGATGTACTCTCCTCACAAGCTATTATTTCTCAACTAGTTAACAAATGCTCGATTTAGCTAATCGGATAGCAAGGAAATACAAGTGGGATTTGCATCTACCTAGGGAGGGGTTATATGGCTAAGCCCGGTCAATCCTCTTTTCGCCGCGTCCTGCTATCGAAAATATTGGTGTTGAGCGTACCAGTTTTATTGATCGGGGAGACGGTAACCTTTATGAAGGCACGCTCTAGCCTGCTGGAAACTGCGCGGTGGAATTTAACCGAAAGCGCAGTGAAAAAGGGAGAAAACATTAATAACGAGATCGCGGCTTTGAAAACTAACTTGCTGATGGCAAGTCAAACAAGTGTTCTGCAAAAAAGTTCTGCCGGGCAAGCACAAAAATTTCTCGATGGGCTAGCACCACAACTGCCACCGCAAACTCAATGCTTGCAATTGACAAATATTCAAACGAGTAAACTTATCGCCAGTACTTGTGGCAACCAAAAAATTGACTCGGACAACAGCTATTCAAGCTGGAAGAGTCAACTAAAGAGCGAATATATATCACCAGACTGGATTGAAGTCAAGGCTGTGCTACCTGGATTACAGCGATCGCAGCATCAGGCAGACAAAGCAGGTACACAGCATCCCCAAGGTCAACTGCAATTACTTTTATCTGCGCCCGTATATAATAACGCCGGAAAACTACAGTATGTCTTAAGCGTGCAGTCAGCTTTTCATCAAAAAGAAAGCGACCAACCAGGGTTGCTAGCTGGATCTACAGTAGTAATTACTCAGGATGGCACGATTCTAGCGCATCCAATTCCGGAACGAGTCGGGCGAAATATCGCGCGGGAATTAGATGCACAGCGGCTTAAAAGCATTATTACTCAAGCGATCGCAGGCAGAAAAGACTTCTTGCATTTGTCTTTCGATAAAAACGGGCCAGAATTACTGGCTGGTTATAACGTCATTCCTAGTCCCATCACTAACAAAAAGAGTAAGCATTGGATTATCCTTGCAGTCGCGCAGATGGATAATGCTCTGTTTGGACTACAGGAAATAAAAGTGATTTTGATGGTGCTAACAGTAGGCTTGTTAGGAGCTAACCTCCTAGCAACGCTTTATCTAACTCGCGATCTAGCTAGACCTTTAGAAAAATTGAGAGATTATGCCCTGAATCTTCAAGGTTATCACGCAGCAGAGCAAGTACCGCACAACTTCCAAATCAGGGAAGTAGAACAACTAGCAGAAGCAATTGACCATATGTTAGAGCGGTTAAAAGCTTCAGCCGAGGAAATAGAAACCGCTTGGCAAGAAGCACAAGCCTCCAATCAGATGAAGAGCGAGTTTTTAGCCACAACTTCCCACGAGCTAAGAACTCCACTTAACGCTATTATTGGTTGTATTCGCTTGGTGCGAGATGGTTGCTGTGATGACCGCGACGAAGAATCAGAGTTTCTAGAACGAGCCGATGAAGCAGCAATTCACCTGTTGGGAATTATTAACGATTTACTAGATATTGCCAAAATCGAAGCGGGTAAACTTTCGGTAGTGTTGGAACCGATCGATCTGCGGCAAATTCTCAAGGAAGTCATTAACCTCGAAACCGTGCATATTCAGCAAAAAGGTTTGCAGTTGATCGCAGCGATCGAACAAGAACCAATTCTCGTTAAAGCAGACCCAGCTAAGCTAAAGCAAGTGGTGCTAAACGTAGTCGGTAACGCCGTTAAATTCACTGACTCTGGCAGTATCAAGATCGAGACTCAAAGCAAGTCAAAAATAGATTCTGGCGATAGTCACAGCAGATCATGGGTAGTTGTGACTGTACAAGATACAGGAGTTGGGATTGACCCAGCGCAGCAGCATAAATTGTTTCGCCCGTTTGTGATGGTAGATGGCACAACTACGCGAAAATATGGTGGTACGGGCTTGGGGCTTGCCATTTCTCGTAACTTAATAGAATTGATGGGCGGTAGCATTACGCTTTATAGCCCTGGCTACGGCAAGGGAACAACCGCAGAAATTACTTTACCTCTAGTTGAGATATCGTTGTTGCCTACTGCGCCAACATCAGAGCCGCGATCGCATCACTTGCAGCCAGAGTCATCTCACAGCTTTAGCAACGCTTGTGAAGTGTCTTTACCAGACCTAGATTTAGGCGAACACTTAGAAGCATCTCCAGTATTTGATACACATCAGCCCTTTACTAAGAGCAAAGGTTGATGAAAATATCAATAGCGGTAGAGTATATTGTCTTTAAAATTGCGATCGCATCCTGTTAATCAGCCTCACTCATGGCAAAAATACGTCTTCGCCCGATCAAAGCAACTACTAAACCTCGTGATGATCGCGATGATTACTTCTATGACAAACCAGGTAGTTTACCTGGAACCTTAAGCATCGAACCAGATGCTACACCACCAGTTATTCTTCTATTTGACTACAACCAAACTGCTCTTACTTGCCAGCAATTAGCAACACCAGAAGAATGTTTTCCTTACTTAGATAGCGATTCTGTTTCTTGGGTCGATGTGCAAGGCTTAGGTAGTGAAAACATCTTACAACGGCTCGGTCAGGTTTTTAAGTTGCATCCCCTCGTCCTAGAAGATATAGTCAATGTTCCTCAGCGTCCCAAAGTCGAGGAATACGAAGACCAGTTAGTGGTTATTGCTCGTATGGTGATACCAAAAGAAAGCGGATATGGCTTTTATAGCGAGCAAGTAAGTTTTGTCTTAGGGGAACATTACCTGCTGACAGTACAGGAAGAACCAGAGCATGATTGCTTTGAACAAGTACGGATGCGTATCCGACAGAATAAAGGTGTCCTCCGAAAGCAAAAAGCAGATTATTTGGCATATACGCTGATTGACGCAATTATTGATGGTTTTTTCCCCGTTCTGGAAGCTTATGGCGAATATATAGAGGATTTAGAGGAAGAAGTAGTAACTAACCCAACTCGGCAAACGTTACAAAAGATCTATCGGGTGAGGCGAGAGTTACTCACTTTGCGCCGTGCAATTTGGCCCCAACGGGACGCGATTAATTCTTTGATCCGTGATGGTAATGAACTCATCACCGATCACGTACACATTTATCTACGAGACTGCTATGACCATGCAGTGCAAGTTTTAGATATGGTGGAAACATACCGGGAACTAACTTCTGGGTTAATGGATGTTTACTTGTCAGCAGTAAGTAATAGGATGAATGAAATCATGAAGCTGCTAACAGTGATTTCATCAATATTTATTCCCCTGACTTTTATCGCTGGGGTATATGGTATGAACTTCAACACCGAAAAGTCACCCTGGAATATGCCAGAACTGAATTGGTATTGGGGTTATCCACTTTGTTTGGCAGCTATGGCTGCGATCGCTTTTGGATTGATTTATTTCTTCTGGCGGCGCGGTTGGTTTGAAAATTTTTCCACCATTCAGGATGAGGAAACTGAGGCAAATATACATAAATCAGCGATCGCAACTCCCCGATCTAGGCGGCGACGCGGATAGGCGATCGCCAAGTTCTAGGAGTTTTCCGTTGATTCATCGTTCTGTTGCCTACGATCTGCAAAGCCAGGCTCAACTCCGTTTAAAATAATTACTATTAAAACTATGCTATCGACGGCTACACTAGATCTTGGGAGAGAGTAGGCGCAGGCAGTTACAGACCAATAAACGTAGCACGCTACGTCTGGTTTGAGGAAAGTCCGGGCTCCCGAAAGACCAGACTTGCTGGGTAACGCCCAGTGCGAGCGATCGTGAGGATAGTGCCACAGAAACATACCGCCTTCTAATAGTTTTGAGTTTTGAGTGCTAAGTTTTGAGTTAATTTAAAACTTAAAACTTAGAATTTAGAACTATTTGAAGGTAAGGGTGCAAAGGTGCGGTAAGAGCGCACCAGCAGTGTCGAGAGGCGCTGGCTCGGTAAACCCCGGTTGGGAGCAAGGTCAGAGGAACTACGGTTGGTCTTTTACCAGTTCCGCGCTTTGTAGAGCCGCAAGAGGCGTTTGGTAACAGTCGTCCCAGATAGATAACTGCCCTCAAAAATAGCAACCCTGTTTTTGAGAACAGAACCCGGCTTACGATCCAACTCTCTCCCTTCTTTGTTATCTGTCCTTCGTTATTTTTTGTTGGTTCAAAACCAATGACTAATGACTAATGACTAATGACTAATGACTAATGACTAATGACTAATGACTCTTAGTTATCCCCGTCGTCAAAAGCAACTGCAAAGCTTAGTTAATAGATTAGGGTTGCCAACACAAGCGCCAGTGAAATGGCGGTTGCTTGATTTGGCGCTGACTCATCCCACTGTCTCGGCTGAGGCTAACTACGAGCAACTGGAGTTTATGGGAGATGCGGTAGTACGCTTGGTAGCAGCGGAGGTTTTATGGGAAACTTATCCTAATTGTCCAGTTGGGGAATACGCGGCAATTCGCTCTGTTTTGGTAAGCGATCGCATTTTGGCTCAACTCGCAGATGAATACGGTTTTGAACTATATCTACTGGTTGCTGGTAGTGCTACTGGCGATAAAGCTGGTCAAGAGACGCGGCTGGCAGATGCTTTTGAAGCAGTTCTTGGCGCGCTCTATCTTAGCACTCATAGTATGGAACTTGTGCGCCCTTGGCTAGATCCTCATTTTAAAAAGTTAGCGGCACAAATTCGCTCTGATCCAGCTAGACTTAACTATAAAGCTGCTCTACAAGAGTGGACTCAAGCACACTTCAAGGTTTTGCCAGAATATCGCGTTCAAGAAACTCCTCAGCCTCACGGAGCTTTGGAGCGTTTTACGGCTGAAGTTTGGTTGCAAGGTCGGCGGCTAGGTGGGGGCACTGGGCGATCAATCAAAGCATCTGAACAAGCCGCGGCTCAAGTGGCTTTTCTAGCGCTAAGCAATCCCCAAACGTGATAAAAAGCGGTCTGGTGCGTTAGGCAACAAGACATTTTCCACAGCTAGAAAATATACCAAAACTACCGCAGCGCAGCATATAAATCAAGTACGTTATTGCTGTGCATAAATTATTCTGCTATTCTACAAAAGACCGATTGGTCTTAACTTTGAACACTTCATAATGTCTAAAGCTAAAGAAACAAAGGAAAAAATTGTCAAACAAGCTGCTGAACTGTTTAACCAACAAGGCTATGCTGGTTCATCGATTTCTGACATTATGCGGGCTACTGGATTGCAAAAAGGAGGAATTTACAATCATTTTCAGAGCAAGCAAGAATTAGCTTTAGCGGCATTTGACTTTGCCTCTCAACAAACCAGCAGGCGTTTCCTAATTGCTATAAAAGGTAAGCGCAATGCCATTGAACGCTTACAAGCAATTCTATTTGTATTTAGTAGCTTTGTAGATGAGCCGCCGCTGGTGGGTGGATGTCCAATTCTTAATACTGCAATTGAGAGCGATGATGCAAATCCAGCTTTACGCGATCGCGTCCAAAAGGCAATGGATGCTTGGCGTAACATGATTTGTCGCATTATCAATAAAGGAATTTCTAGCGGTGAAATTCGCGTTAATGTGGAAGCGGATACTTTTGCAACAATAATGATTTCAACACTTGAAGGTGCCGTAATGATGAGTAAACTATATGGAAATTCGATTCACTTAGAAAGAGCTATTGAGCATTTGAATGATTACATCGAAAGCCACTTGCAAATATAGATTTAGCTAAGTTTTTTTGCTAAATAAAAGACCAATCGGTCTGAAAAATTTAAATTGCTTGAATTTAAAACAGATAACTATGAGCAAAATCTTAGACTTCTACTTCAGCTTCACAAGCCCTTATTCTTACATTGCGTATACTCAATTAGCTGGTTTGGCAGAGCGAACTCAATGCAGTATTGTCTATCACCTCATCGATCTAGGTAAAATATTTGAACTCACAGGCAATGCTCGTCCTATATCTGTGCCAGCCAAGCGTAAGTATTTGGCTAAAGATATAGGATGCTGGTGCAGATATTACAATATCCCATTCAAATTATCATCCCGTTTCCCGATAAATACCCGCCCTGCTACGGCTGGTGCAGCGATCGCCCAAAAACAAGGCAAGTTACCGGAGTTTGTGGAGATAGTGCTGCAAGCATTTTTTGTAGAAGATCGAGATATCGCCGATGTACAGGTACTTGCAGAACTCGCTACTAAAATTGGATTGGATGCTGATGATGTTGCTGCTGGAGTAAACGATCTAGCTATTCTCAAAGAAATTGATGCCGAAACAGAGGCTGCTGCTAAGCGTGGTGTTTTCGGCGCACCAACTTTCTTTGTCGGCGATGATATGTATTTTGGTAGCGATCGCTTGATGTTTGTCGAACAAGCACTGAAGTAGGGGAAGCGTGATTTTAGATTTTGGATTGAATTTCTCTCTTTGATCCCCCTGCTATTAACTTAAGAGTATCTCTGGTAAGCGCTCAAGTACGCGCTCAAAGGGTGCAGTATCACCAAGCCCCCTCACGAGTACGAGAGAACCCTGAATTTGTTTTTGAGTTAGCAATAGTAACGCTTAGCAGCGTAACCTGCAAAAAGCAGTTTTCATCCAAATTCAATTCAGCCCTAACCAGGAGTATTAATAAGCCGAAAACCGCTCTCTCATAGTCAAGATTGCAAACCTTCGAGGAATTTATGGTCAAGCTATACGACTTTGCAATATCAGGAAATTGCCACAAAGCAAGGCTGATGCTTTCACTATTAGGATTGAAGTATGAACTTATACCTGTAAATCAGCAGGCAAGTGAGCATAAGTCTGAAATGTTTCTCAAGCTGAACCCACTGGGACAAGTACCAGTTCTCATAGACGGCGATGTAGTTATTCGAGACTCCCAAGCAATTATAGTTTATCTAGCGCGGCGTTATGGAGGTGAAGACTGGCTACCAGCGGAGGCTGAACCAATGAGTAAAGTCATGCAGTGGTTGTCTTATGCAGCTAATGAAATTCAAAACAGTTTTGCTGCTGCTAGAAGACATTTTCTGTTGAACGCCCAGCTTGACGTAGATTTAGCTCAAAAAAAAGCATATCAAACTCTGCAAATTCTCAACGAACACTTGAGAGATCGCGAATGGCTGGAATGCAGTCGCCCAACTATTGCAGACATAGCCTGCTTTCCTTATATTGGGCTAGCCGCAGATAGCAAGATTTCACTAGCAGATTATGCCCATGTAAATGGCTGGATCGAAAGAATGAAGCAACTCCCAGGCTACGTCGGGATGCCTGGTTTATAGGGGCATAGAAATAGCTACGCCTAAAACAGGAGGATTTATGATATCCAGATATCATGCAGGAGAACTTGCCGTTCAAACTCGTGCTGGAGTGCAAGTAGAAGCCTCGCGCCTGAGTAAGATGATTGGTTCGAGCATTCAACCAGTCGTTCAAGACTTCTTAAGCAGCCAACAAATGGCGATCGCCAGTACAGTAGCGAAAGACGGGCAAGTATGGGCATCTCTATTAACTGGTAAAAGGAGCTTTGTGCAAGCAATTTCTGCGCAAACAGTGCGGATAGATGCAATACCAGTGCATGGAGATCCGCTGCGAGAAAACTTGATGCTACAAGATGACATTGGTATTCTCGTAATCGATCTAGCTACTAGGCGGCGCGTGCGGATAAACGGCAAAGCTAAATTAAATCCTGATGGTAACATTTACGTGCATACCAAGCAGGTTTATTTCAACTGTCCCAAGTATATTCAATTACGTGGCTTGGATACTGACACGGCTGAATCGCAAACATTGTCCCATCAACATACCAAAACTCTCACAAGCGAACAGCAGCAATGGATCGTACAGACAGACACCTTCTTCATTGGCAGTTACCATCCTGAAGGCGGTGCGGATGCATCCCATCGGGGAGGTTATCCGGGTTTTGTTCAGGTTGTGAGCGATCGCTCTTTGGTGTTTCCTGACTATGCCGGGAATAATATGTTTAATACACTCGGCAACATTTCTGTAAATCCCCAAATAGGTTTACTGTTCGTTAATTTTGAACGTGGCAGCACTCTACAGCTGACAGGAAGGGCTAATATTGTTTGGGATGCAGAGCGTGTGGCGGAAATTGTTGGGGCTGAGCGTTTAGTAGAGTTTCAAATTGACCAGGTATTAGAGATTATTAATGCTGGTCCACTACGCTGGCGGTTTGGGGAATATTCACCGTATAATCCAGTATAAATATATAGAAGGCGATCGCCCTCTAGTGATGACAAGAAAGAGCGATCGCTTTGTTTACTATCTGTCACTCCTGATAACAGCGCCAAGAGGATTGGAACTAAGATTAGTTATGAATATCGAAGTAAGATCCTGAGATGCTGAGAGAGTTTGGCTCAACTCCTTGTAACAACGCAAATAGTTCTGGATCTCTACCACTCCTTTCCAAAAATATTCCGGTTCCTGATGGTAAGCCGTCGGGAGATGCTCCTAGACTAAAGGTACCTCCTCCGACATTAGAGGTCAAAGGACGTTGAATTGAAAGCTTATCTTCGTCCTTGTTGAAGTCAGTAATCAAAGCGTAGTCACTATTACCAGCAGCTAAATAAAACGGGCCGATATATCCACTGTGATTGTTACCACCTCCTAGAGTGAAGGTATCTTTTCCTGCGCCGCCAGTCAGGACATCGATTTCTCCTTGTCCCATATCGATGACGAATTGATCGAGCGCTCCAGCACCAGCAAGACGGTCATCTCCATCACCGCCATCTAGAATATCATTACCATAGCCGCCAATTAATCCGTCATTACCATCACCGCCATAGAGGCGATCGCTACCTCCATAAGCACGACGAGAATCATCGCCAACTAAGGAATCGTTTCCAGATCCACCATATAATTCATCCTCACCACCGCCGCCATTTAAGAAATCGTTGTCGTTACCGCCATCTAAGAAGTCTTGACCATCGCCTCCGTATAAGCTGTCCCCACCATCACCACCATATAAGTAATCGTTATCAGTCGAGCCAGACAAGGAGTCGTTACCAGCTTCACCATACAAGCGATCGCTCCCAGCACCACCATCTAAGCTATCGTCACCATCGCCACCATATAAGTAATCGTTTCCAGCACCTCCATCTAAGCCTCCTGCAACTGACAAGCTACCGTTAGAATAAAGGTTTTTGTCGTTGCCAGCACCACCATATAATATGTCGTCACCAATTCCACCTTCTAGGCGGTCAATACCATTACCACCCAATAAGCTGTCATTATTATCTTCACCTTTGAGAATATCGTTATCTTCACCACCATCTAAGAAGTCATCACCTAACCCACCAGTAATCGAGTCATTACCAGCTAGACCGAATATGCGATCGCTCTCATTCCCTCCGGCGAGGGTATCGTCCAAGTTTGTACCAAATATTACTGTCATGCCTGTTAATTCCAAAAAAATATATTTGTTGACAATAGATGCTGTGTTTGAGATTTTGTGTTAGAGCTGTTTTGCCCACGACAAACATACCTAAATAAATAAAATTTAGGCAGTCGATATGGCAATTTTGCAGACACTAACTACAAATAGTTGTTTTCTAAATAGATGCTAATCCTAAGAATTTGTGGCGTTGTCTTGCTCAAGCCAAAGCTAAACACAACAAATCTAAATGATATCGCGGTAGTTACTCCATCTCAGCTTTTTCACTACTTAACTACATCGGCTCTCGTAGTATTTCCGCAAAAGGTTGATAAAAAAGTATTACTTTTTTATCAAAGCTGCTTAGAGAATTTCACTTAGAGCAAAAGTAGATAAAAAGGCATTACATTCTAGTGATTACTAATTTAATTTTAAGTATAAATTGAGACGTTAAAGTTAGTATAGGGCTGCTAGTCCATCAAAGTGTATGTTGATTAAAATAAGTGCAGAACTGGAAATAAATAAAAAAATTAGATGCAAAAATATGATAAACTTATATTTATACTCAATAAAAACTGAAATTTTTTAGATTTAGGCAATTTTGCTTTAAGAATAGTTTATTTCAGTGCAAACTTGTCCTTGTGGGAATAGGCAAATCAGAGAAACTACGATCGCAGCGTCGGAACGCGCTACTAAAGTAAATGGAAGCGATCGCAATTTTCAGTCCTCGAATTCACATGAGGCGAGAAAAAATAGTTAGCCTAGAATTAGATGCTTTGATTGAATGTAGGAAATTTCAATTCTTGTGCGACCTTTACAGGTAGTAGTAATTGGGGGTGGGGCGGCTGGATTTTTTGGCGCGATCGCTTGCGCCGAATCTCATCCCCACACTGAAGTAACTTTATTAGAAGCCAGTCGTCAGCCCTTAACCAAAGTGCGTATCTCTGGTGGAGGGCGATGCAATGTCACTCATGCTTGCTTCGATCCGGCGGGGTTAGTACAAAATTACCCTAGAGGCGGAAAAGCCTTGCGCGGGGCTTTTAGTCGGTTTCAAGCCAGCGATACTATCAAGTGGTTTGCAAGTCACGGAGTTAAGCTAAAAACTGAGCCAGATGGGCGAATGTTTCCCATCACTGACAGTTCAGAAACCGTTGTAGACTGTTTAATGAAAGCGGCGGCAAATGCTGGGGTAGAAGTTCGCACGAATGCACCTGTTGTGTCGGTGACAAGAGTTTTAAGTCAGGAGCTAGGAAAAGCCGTTACTGCAACAGAAGTCGGAAGTTGGAAGCAGATCCCTCAAGTTCAAGAGGCTCCCCGGTTGCCCCAGATCTCTTCTAGCCATTCACCTGTATTTGAAGTGGTATTGAAATCAGGTGAAGTTTTACAGTGCGATCGCCTCCTGCTTGCTACTGGAAACAACCCAATTGGATATCAAATTGGCAAATCTTTAGGTCATCAAATTGAACCAATAGTTCCATCTTTATTTACATTCAACATTCTTGACAAACAATTACGCGAATTAGCAGGAGTCAGCGTTAAATCTGTACAGCTACGCTTATCAGTAGATAATACGAACAAGCTGGAACAAACCGGGCCATTACTGGTGACACACTGGGGATTGAGCGGGCCAGCAGTACTAAAACTTTCTGCTTGGGGGGCGCGAGTATTACATGACTCCCGCTATCAAGCCACATTGTCAATTAATTGGCTCCCCCAGTTGAACCAAGAAGACGTAAGGCAACAATTGCTGTCAGTGAGAGATGAATTTGCCAAGCGCGCGATCGCTTTGCATCGAGGAGTTGACTTACCTCACCGCCTCTGGCAGTATTTAGTTGCTCGTGCTGAGATAAATCCAGAAGATCGCTGGGCGGGAATCTCCAACAAAACCTTAAACAAACTCATTCAAGAACTGACTAAAGGTCAATATCAAATCCAAGGCAAAGGAGTTTTCAAAGAAGAATTCGTCACCTGTGGTGGAGTCAGATTAAGCGAAGTCAACTTCAAAACAATGGAAAGTCGCCAAGTACCAGGGCTTTACTTTGCCGGAGAAATCCTCGATATTGACGGCATAACCGGAGGTTTTAACTTCCAAAGCGCTTGGACAACTGCACGGATAGCAGGAATTGCGATCGGAACTAGGGAAAAAGATGAATGCTGAATGATGAATGAAACAATATTTCATAATTCATCATTCATAATTCATAATTTAGACTTCTCTATGGTTCAACAATCTAAAACTTTAATTCCCAGCGATGAAATTTAGCGAAATTGTAGATAAACTGGGCGACGTTGCTACTCACAACAGCCTTACATATGATCGAGAATGCGATCCAGAAATTACGGGATTAGCAGCAGTTGATGACGCATCTGCTGGTACGCTCAGCTACATTGAAGGAGGAAAATTTGCGGCTTATGTGAACGAAACGAAGGCTAGTGCTTTGATTTTGCCGCTAGATGAAACGCTACAGCACCAAGCACAGCAGCGAGGAATTGCTTGGATTGCCTCATCTGGGGCAAGATTACTATTTGCTCAAGCGATCGCCCTCCTATACCAACCTTTTCGCCCCACATCAGAAATCAATCCTACTGCTGCGATTCATCCCTCGGTGCAAATAGGCGATGATGTATATATAGGCGCTCATGTTGCGATTCAAGCTGGGGTAAAAATAGGCGATCGCGTCTGCATTCATCCTAATGTTGTAATATATCCAGATGTAGAAATAGGCGATCGCACTGTCTTACACGCCAACTGTACGATCTCTGAACGCACCCGCATCGGTGCAGATTGCGTAATTCACAGTGGCGCGGTTATTGGTGCAGAAGGCTTTGGCTTTGTTCCTACACCCACTGGCTGGTTCAAAATGGAGCAGTCCGGCTGTACTGTCTTAGAAGATGGTGTGGAAGTTGGCTGTAACAGCACTATTGATCGCCCAGCAGTGGGAGAAACAAGAATTGGCCGCAACACCAAACTAGATAATATGGTACATATCGGCCACGGCTGCAAAGTGGGTACAAATTGTGCTATGGCAGCACAAGTAGGCTTGGCAGGAGGGGTAACAATTGGCAATCGAGTTATATTAGCCGGACAAGTAGGAGTTGCCAATCAGGCAAAAATGGGAGATGGGGCGATCGCTTCTTCCCAAGCTGGCGTTCACAATGATGTTCCACCAGGAGAAATTGTCTCCGATTATCCCGCCATTCCTCACAAACTATTTCTCAAAAGCTCTGCCATCTACAAACGCTTGCCAGAAATGTATGAATACTTCAAGCAGTTACAACGCCGTTTAAGTGAGTAGTGAGTGGTGAGTGGTGAGTGGTGAGTGGTAAGTGGTAAGAGCTTTGAACAAATGACCAATGATAAATGGCTTTAGCTTTTCTGCTTAAATCCTTGCCTAAATAACCACTGCATCGGCCCAGGAATTAAATTGTAAGCTGCTTGAGACATATTAGCAGAACCTACCATCACCTCAGCCCGCTGATGTTTTACTCCTTCCCAGATAGCTTTTGCTACATCTTCTGGCTTTTCAACTACGGGAACGCTTAGCACTTGCTCTAGCTGCTTCCTTCTCGCCCCTGCATCTTCAGCATCCTTACCCCGGAACAATGCCCGTTCCATAAAATTACTGTTGATTAGATTTGGGTAAATTCCACAAACATGAATACCTTTGGGTTTTAATTCCGAGTGCATTGCTTCGGTCAAGCCAGTGACGGCAAATTTAGTGGTATTGTAGGGGGCTAAGTAAGGAACAGGCACTTTACCGCCGATGGAACTGAGATTGACGATGGTTCCAGTTCCACGTTCGATCATGTGAGGTAATAGGGCGTTAATCGTGTGGATGTAGCCCCAAAGATTGAGATCTATAAGTTGATGCCAATCATCCAGGGAAAAATTCTCTATCGATCCTGAAGCATAGATCCCAGCATTGTTGATCAACACATCAATTGCGCCGTAACGTTCAAGCGCTTTATCGACGAGTGTTTTTACCTGCTGCGGATCTCTAACATCAGCCGGGACAGTTAATGCTTGACGACCGAGATTTTTTATTTCCTCACCCGCAGCTTCCAAGCGATCGCTTTGACGAGCTGCCAGAACTAGATCGTAACCTTTGTTAGCAAAAAGCAGCGCAGTTGCTTTGCCAATACCTTGAGAAGCACCTGTGATTAAAACTGTGGGAGCCATACTTGACAATTAAAGGACATTAATATCCATTAGCTTTGTCATCTGTGATTTTCTCCTCTCTCCCTTGGTAGAAATAGAAAATGTAGAGATGCGAAATTTAGCGTCTCTACAAATCCCTATTAGCCTGGTAACGAGTTAAAATAAAAGCTTTGCCTTTACTAATGCAGTGCCAATTGAAACTGCATAATTCTAATCAAATTTTGACAAAATCTACCATGCCTTTTGTACCTTTATCTAATCTTGTTACTAGTAATTTATTTAAAAATATTAGGTTTATAGCCACAGATATGGATGGCACGTTGACTCAAAATGGTAAATTTACAGTCCAATTAATCCAAGCTTTTGAGGATTTAGCTCTCGCAAATATTCAGGTACTAATTGTAACTGGACGTTCGGCAGGTTGGGTGAATAGTTTAGTAAATTACTTACCGATAGTGGGTGCGATCGCAGAAAATGGCGGTTTATTTTATTCATCTGATAATGAAGCGCCAGTTGCTTTAACACCCATTTCTAATTTATCTGCCCATCGTCAACAGCTAGCTGATATTTTTAAAAAACTACAAATAGAATTTCCTCAAATTTGCGAATCTCAAGACAATCTTTTTCGGATAACAGATTGGACTTTTGATGTCCGGGGGCTAAGTTTAGACCAAATACAAAAACTAAGTAAGCGATGCTGTGAGTTAGGCTGGGGTTTTACCTATAGTAACGTGCAGTGCCATATTAAGCCGTTAGAGCAAGATAAAGCTACTGGTTTGTTGCAGGTTTTGCGTCAATACTTTCCCCAGTATGCATTAGAACAAGTAGTGACAGTTGGTGATAGTCCCAACGATGAGAGTTTATTTAACTCTAATTATTTTCCCATTTCTGTGGGAGTCGCCAACTCGCTGGAGTATGCAAATCAGCTAAAACATCAACCTGCTTACATAACAACTGCATCAGAAGGAGAGGGCTTTTGTGAGTTAGCAAGAGCAATTTTAAAATTTGTAAGTGCAATATAATTGTTCCTACTTCAAAAGCTGATAGCTTCAATACTCAAGTTCAATTTTACTGAGCAGATGCCAACATCGCCTAAGTTTTTGCCAAGTATCTATACTCAGTTTTTCCTTGATTAGCAATATTTGCAATGCCCTCTGCGTAAGTCCTGAAACTAATAGGAACCAGTGCCTAGACACCATCAACCACAAGAGATCGCCTAACTCTTGCGTTGATTCCTGTTACAAATGCTTGCTCTTGGCTTATTAGTAGCTGATAAAAAGCTTAATCATTCTCCCATTCTTCCCTACCTAATAGATCGCCAACGCGATCGCGCAGTAACAATTCGTGTGCTTCCAATTCCCTTTCAAAACAAATCCACTCTCGCACTGGAATGTATTCACACAGGGAATATATCTGTTGGCTGCGGCTGACAACTCCTTTTTCCACCAGTTGACGCGCTTCCTGTTCGATCGCTTCAAACGAGTACTGAACGCATAGTATTGTATTTACAGATACAGGCATAGTTTTGACTCACACTAAACAGCAAATTTAGGCATCATTACACTGCTCGGACTGGCAAACCCTACACCCCAGACTGTTGCTGGATGACCTACACACAGTTGACTTATCGCCCACAAATAAGCATTAGGGTGATTTTGTTGTAGCCATTGAACTACAATTTTGCTCTGCTTGTCATTCAAATATTCTGGTACGTCTGTGATGCAACCACTGATAATGGCAATTTTACGGAGTGCTTCACTTGCTCTATGCGAGTTGTAGGCAAAACACCATTGTCTTACCAGCGGATAAATTTGTTCAGTAGTATCCACAATTACTTCCCGAAAAATACTGGTTTCGTTATTGATGTGTTAACACAGTATTCGGATATACATAATTTGCAGAACTACCAATCGGACAGTTTTGGATATCATCCGATAACGAAAAAAACTATCCACTTGGATATCCACTATTAGGTAGTGTACAGAAAGCCTTAGCTTTATACTGATGCAGTTAACAAAATATTTTATTTACTTATTAACTTTTAGTGACAAACTCCGCTGAGCAACTTGGAGATGAACTATTAAACTATCGGATTATGATTACTGGTAGGAACGTAAATACCGTACAGTGTGTAAGTCGCTACTGTCTCAAGCAAGGCGTAGAAACTTTACCTTACTACGGCTTTCCATCATTTGAGGAGGTCATTTTATTTAATCCTCATCTTTTAATCCTATGTTTACCCGTGCCGGAAGACTTCCTCCTTCAGATAGATAAACCTTTTATTTTGTGGTCTGAACCGCCGATTAAAGACACAGGTCTTGCGCCTGCGCTACAAGCAACTTCGAGTTGTATAGAGTTAAAAAACTTGTTGCAGCGAACCCTGCAAGTTTAAATTAAACCTTCACGCACAGCGATCGCAGCTGCCTGAACGCGATCGTCAACGCTGAGTTTGTTCAGGATCATCCGCACGTAAGACTTAACAGTTCCGAGAGAAAGATATAGCTGGTGAGCAATTTCTTGGTTGGAACATCCTTGGGCAATAAGCTTGAGAATTTCGCGTTCCCGACCGCTGAGAACGGGAAATGCCATTTGAGGCTGAGAAATGGCAGAAATAGTAGGCTTGAGCATTCGCGCTACCGCTCTTGCAACTTGAGGGTCTAGATAAGCACCACCACCCTGAATTAATTGAATCACAGCGATTAGTTGTTCCCATTCAATGGTTTTGAGGCAATAACCGTCAGCACCAGCAGCCAACATTCCCGTCACATGAGTATCGTTATCAAACGCGCTCAAAGCAAGTATTCTTGTGGTATTGCGATCGCTCTTAATTTGCTGCGTGGCTGTGATGCCATCCATCACAGGCAAATCAATATCCATTAAAACTACATCTGGTTCTAGTTGAGTAGCTAATTTAATTGCCTCTACACCGTCGGCAGCTTCCCCCACCACACTAAAACTGCTTTCAAGCGCGAACTGACCTTTCATCCCGCGACGCATCAAAGCATGATCTTCAACTAATAAAATTTTTATAGGATTTTGTTCGCTATTTTCTGACATAGCACTTCTATACTCCTATATTTATTATTTATTTTTTTCTAACCGAGTTCCAGTTGGGACAATAGGGACAGTAAACCAAAAAGTGCTGCCCTCACCGAGTTTACTTTCAACCTCAATCGTGCCACCGTGAGCTGTAACGATTTGGCGACACAAGTAGAGTCCCAGCCCCACCCTGCCACGTCGATTTCGTCCTTGAATAAAGCGATGGAACAGCTTTTCCTTTTCTTGTGGAGCGATCCCAGGCCCTTTGTCGCTAACTGAAACTTTGATGTATGCCTCTTTTAGTTGAGCGACTTCAACTGTAATTAGCGACTTTGGAGCGCTCACCCGCACCGCATTGTCAAGCAGGTTTTGCAGAACTCTTTGAATCTCGATCGCGTCGCCGTATGTTGGAGGAAGTGAGGACGCAATTTTTAAAGTAGGGGGATCTTGACGCTGTTGAATCGCACCGAAGGAATTAATCGCTTGAAAACAAATCTTCTCCCAATCAAGCAGTTCTAAGTTGAGATTATGTCCACCCCCCGCTTCATAACGGGAAATATCCAACAGGGCATCAACCAACTTCAGCAAATCATCATTTGCTTGACGGTACTCTTCCAGTACCTCCCTCCAAGTATCGCTGACAGAACCAAAAGCCCCACTCAGCATTGGGCGCAAGGTGTTGCGGGTAGCAAGCAAAGGAGTGCGTAAATCGTGGGAAAGGGCAGAAATCAGATCCTCAAGCTGTTGGTTGCGCATTTGAGTTGATTCCTGACGATGGCGAATTTCAGTTGCCATCGCATCGAGAACAGCTGCCAGTCGCCCAAGTTCATCAGCTGCCGAATAGTCAAGCCGCACATCGAATTGACCAGCCCGCCAAGCAAGGCCAACTTCAGTCAATTGCCGCAGGGGAATTTCCACTCGTCGCCGCAACAGCCACAGGTTCCAACCCACTCCTACCAAGATTGCTACTATGTCGAAGATGCCCATAGCAGCCTGAATTTGATAAATTTGCTGCAAATGCTGCTTGCGATCGCTTAGAACCCTGTCTTCTTCCTGTAGTAAGATATTGAGTATATCCCGCATCGGATCGAATAAGATTTTCCCTGGCAGGTTAGTTTTGCTGGCATTGCCAGCTAGCACTCTTTGAATGAACTCCCTACGCCAATGATTGTGAAGCGCTTCGATGCGATTGAGCCGCTGGAGCTGGCTGGGATTGTCCTTTAACATTTCGTATAAGCGGTTTAAGCTACTTTTAAAGGCAATCTGCGCCCTCCCATAAGGCTCTAAAAATTCGTTGTCTCCATTAATTAAGTAGCCGCGTATAGTTGTTTGCTCATCTAGTGCGGAACTCAGCAGCCGTTCTGTTTCGCGTTCTACTAATAAGGAATGAGTAACCCAGCCGAATGCTTGCTGATGCAGGGCTTGTATAAACAGATTGAGGATTCCTTGCACCACTAGCAACAGCACCAGTAGTAAAAAGCTAGCGTACAAAGGAGCAAACAAACGAGTTTTGAAAGAAAATCGCTTCAGAAAATACACCAAACCGATCGCACCAGGCACTAATGATAAGAAAATATTATCATCAGATTTGCGGAAGTTTTGCTAATACTTTTATTTCTAATAATGACAATACCAGTGTAGAAAACGCCAGAATATGCATTCGTACATAAGTAAATGTTGTCACAAACTCGGATAGAGATATGAACTTTTTTGATAAATTGAATGCTGCGATCGCCGAAAATAACAGTTTACTGTTTCTGGGACTCGATCCGAATCCAGAAATGATGCCCCACACAAGGATTGAAGCGGACATCATTACTCAGTTGAGAGACTGGCTACAACTTCTGATAGCTGAAACATCCCATCTAGTCTGTGCCTATAAACCCACGTTAGGCTTTTATCAAGCCTTGGGTGTGCAAGGAATGGAATTATTACAACAAACGCTGCAAGCTATCCCTGCCCATATTCCAATTATTCTAGATGCCAAACATAGCGATCTCAATACCAGTACGATTTTTGCCCGAACTGTGTTTGCTGATTGGCAAGTAGATGCAATTACTCTCAGCCCCTACCTGGGACAAGATTGCGTCGCGCCTTTTTTGGTTTACCCAGGTAAGGGGGTGTTTGTCTTGTGCTGTACTTCTAATCCAGGGGCGATCGCTGTGCAACAATATCCCTCAGCCGAATCTCCACTTTATTTACAAATAGTCAAAGAAGCCAAGAATTGGGGAACTCCAGAACAATTGGGTTTGGAAGTAGGCACTATATCCACTGATGTCTTATCCCATATTCGGGCAATAGCGCCAGAAAGAATACTACTAGCTCGTAGCATCTGGGCAGAAGGTGGTAACTTGAATCAACTACTAGCAGCAGGGCTAAATGCTGATGGTAATGGGCTGCTTATCCCCGTTCCCCAAGATATTTTGAGTAGTGACAATCCATCTACACAAATCCAGTCTTTGCGTCAGGAAATTAATCAAACCAGAGAGCGAGTTACCTCTGAAGGCTCTAGATGTTCTGTGTGGTTGCCTGATGTCTGTTTATTAAATCAGCATCCTTATTTGGATTTAATTTTACAACTTTATGACATTGAATGCATCACATTTGGTAACTTTGTGCAAGCATCAGGAGCAATATTCCCCTACTATATTGACTTGCGCAAAATAATTTCTAATCCCCAAGTTTTTGAGCAAATTTTGAGTGCCTATGCAAATGTTTTGCAAGACCTGAGTTTTGACCGCATTGCCGGAATTCCTTATGGTTCTTTACCAACAGCAACTGGGTTAGCTTTGCGGCTCAATTATCCCATGATTTACCCCAGAAAAGAAGTCAAAGCTCACGGTTCTCGTAGGTTAATTGAGGGAAATTTCTCTGCTGGAGAAACTGTGGTGGTGGTTGATGATATTCTAATCAGCGGTAAAAGTGCGATGGAAGGAGCAGAAAAGCTAAAGTCTGCCGGGTTGAATGTGAATGATATTGTGGTATTTATCGATCACGAACAAGGTGTGAAAGATAGGTTGAAAGCAAACGGTTATCAGGCTCATGCAGTATTGACTATTTCTGATATTACGGAAACGCTCTATGAAGCAGGAAGAATTAACCAAGAGCAATATCAGGCTTTAGCGGAAGGGTAGGGAGCGCTAGCGATGATTGAATTTGTAGTTAAGTTGGGTGAGAATGCGAAGGAATTACCCAAAGAAAATTTATCTCTGTGTATATCTTTATTAGCTGTTGTTGCTACTTGGGGTAATTTTTGGAACTCAAGAAGGACATTTGCATCGGCAAACTATCCTAAGTTAAGGGCTGAATTAAAGTTGCAGGGCAAGCAAGTCTTTCCTATTTATAGTTTGTTCAATGAAAGTGACAAGATTTCTGCTAATGATATCCATATAACCATTAGTATTGCTCGTCCAGACAAGTTGTATTTCGAGCGCGATCGCTGGTTAATTTATGAATACGTAGAACTAGAAAGACTTAAACCTCAAGAGAGTTTTCCACCTTTCAATGTAGATCTACCACACTGGTGTGGGGCAAGGGGTTACAAAAGAAATTTATGCGATCTATCTGAAGCTAGGAATTTGCCCGAAATTATTTCAGGACTTTCACCCGCAAATTCTTATGATGTCCGTTTAATCGTGAAATATACATCTAATGTATTTGGCGCAAATAAAGTATGTACAATAGCTAAAAAATATCTGCTTTCTTGTCATAATTCAGAAGTTGCTCAAAAATCTGAAATGTTTTGGCAGCTGCAACGAAAAAGACGAATTATTTATCAAAAATAATCTAAGCAAGTCTTTGAGATGACAAAATGAATAGTGAATAGTGGTTAGACAGCTAAAACTACACCAAATAATCCAAATTTGTGCATCAGTATGCGATCGCCTACCTAAATCGCTGTAATGCGATCGCATTTTTCGAAAAAATCAAGTTATAATGTGCAGCTAGAAAAAGTGGCATAAATGTATATTGGGATCTTAACTAAATATTGAATTAAGTTAAGATTGGTTTTGCTCAAAATAATGCTAGTGTGGCTAAAATTAAATCTGTTATTTTCTGTATCTATAGCATTTGGCATTGAGAGCAGCTACTAAAATTGTTTGTAATTGTTTGTTGGAAGCTGCAATTCCAAATCGGGTGTGACTGGAGGAAAATTACTTTGAGCTACTTTCGTGACGCTAAAGCCCACTTTGAGGCTAGCCATCAGCATCCTGTAAACATAGCTTTGCATCACTTTGCTAATGTCCTAGCGATCGCAGCTATTATTTTGCTGTTCTACGACTGGCGTTGGACTGCTTTTTGCTTGTTATTAACCCAAGTTTTCGCCCTTGGCGGTCATGCATTTATTGAGAAAAATCAGCCTGCTGCTGTCAGATACCCAGGAGTCACTATCTTGGCTTCGCTAACCTGGTCTTTTGAGAACTTGTTTGGTTTCCGTCAAGTCTGGCAATATTTCCAAACCAAAAAAACTGCCTAAAATATTAATAAGAGAAGCTTATTATACCATTAAAGTTAGCCTTGTGCAAATTTTAGTGGAATAGCTTTACAATTCAAGTCTTCTCAGGCATTAGTAATTATTCACTTCCACGTCAAGGAGAATTAATGTATCAAGGTTTACCAGTCATTGATGCAGATGCCCATAAGCTAGAAAATCCCTTGGTGCTGCGGGATTATATCGAGCCAGAGTATCGCGATCGCATCGGTTTAGTGATCGATAGTCTAGGCGATCAACGCGCGCGCATCATCGACTTTAATCCGGCTACGGGTAAAAACGACTTTACGCGGATGTTTCCGCAACCCCAAGGAATGGGTAAAGGCGGCTTTCGGAATTTGCATCCTGATACAACTTTGGGTGCAACTTTCAATCGAGTGCGGATCGAACACATGGATCAAGAAGGCGTTGATGTTCATGTGATTTTCGGAACTCTGAATCTAATTTTTTCCAGCATTCTTGATAAAGACATGGCGATCGCCCTCTGTCGTGCCTACAACAACTACATTGCTGACGATTGTCGGGGATACAATAACCGTCTCAAACCAATCGGCGTGTTACCGCTGCAAGACGTAGACGCAGCTGTTGCTGAAATGCACCGTTGCGTTAACGAACTGGGCATGATTAGCGTTGCCGTCGCCCCGAATATGCCAATTCCTCACCCGAAAGCACCGCAAGCTTTCCCAGAGATTCGCAGTTGCAAGACAATTAGCCATCCAGACTTCAGACCGATCCTGCAAGCTGCCGTAGATTTAAATATTGGACTGGGAATTCACGGCGGCCCTGGTTCTTATATGGTGGGTGGAATTTCAGATTACACTGAAACATTTGTCCTAACTCACATCTTCGTGCAGCGAAACCAGCAACAGCTTGCACTTGCGCGAATGATCTTTGATGGCGCATTCGAGCAATTCCCCACCTTAAGAGTTGGCTTTTTAGAAGGCGGTTGTGGTTGGTTGCCTGATCTCGCTCATGCTTGTCACGAACATTGGGAAAAACGTATTCGTGACTTCGATCCCAAACATCCTTATCGCCCTTCCTTGATGGAGGTGACGAAACTGATGATTCAGGAGCGAGGCGGCAGCAACAATGTCAATATTATTAGCAAAGCTAAAAACTTGTTCGATCTGTTGTGGAATGCCCAACACGACCCTGAGAAAATTGACGATGCTAGCCTGTACGAACATTACGATTTGCGCCACCGCGATCCGATAGAATATTTCGAGCGCGGTCAAATATTTACCTCGTTTGAATCAGACGATCCCGGCCCTGCTTATCTCCCCGTAGCTATGGGTGAGATTGGGAAGCGATTAACTTGTTTTTCTGGGGATTACGGACATTGGGATGGCGTACTGCATAACTGTGTTAAGGATGCAGCTGAAGTTGCCGATTATGACCGAGAGCATTTAGGGCTGCTGCTGGCTGGTAATGCCTTAGAGTTATATGGCGATCGCTTGCGTCAATCCTTACCCGATAACCTTCAGGAACAAAAATCAAACCTAACGAACATAGCTCAGTAGATTTTTCTCTTCCACCCGCCCTGGCACTATTATTGCCTAGGGGCGGGTTCTTTTAGTTTCCCAGATCAGTTTGGGACTTATATTTGGCAGGTTCTACCTCCAAATACAAGACTTGAGGTTTAATAAATTTGCTTAAAGTGATACAGTACTTTCTATCATATTTTGCCTTTACAAACAAAAATCGATAAGGCACGATACCTGTTGAAAGTTTTGAGTTTTAAGTTAGGAAAATTTAGAAATAAGTTCAAATCTTAAATCTTAATAATTCATAATTTAAAACTCAAAGATTAAAACAATTCATTTATTAAGGAGTGGCGTTGAATGCGAGTTTTACTCCTAAATCCAATTTTTCCTAAATCGTTCTGGTCTTTTGACAAAACACTAGAACTAATTGGACGCAAAGTAACGATTCCTCCTCTGGGAATAATCACAGTTGCGGCAATCTTGCCCCAAACATGGGAATTCCGCTTAGTAGATCGCAACATCCGTTTTGAAACCGAAGCAGATTGGAACTGGGCAGATTTGGTGATTGTTTCTGGTATGATCGTCCAGAAAACAGATATGCTGCACCTGTTCGCTGAGGCGAAGCGGCGCGGCAAACTAGTAGCGGCTGGTGGCCCCTATGTCACCTCAGTTCCCGAAGCTGCCCAAGAAGCAGGCGTAAACTTTCTAGTATTGGATGAGGGCGAGATTACCTTACCAATGTTGGTTGAGGCGCTAGAACGAGGTGAAACATCGGGAACATTCACGGCTAATGGTGCAAAACCTGACGTTTCTCAAACACCTATTCCTCGATTTGATCTGCTGGATCTCAACGCTTATAGCGACATGGCCGTGCAGTTTTCGCGTGGCTGTCCGTTCCAGTGCGAATTTTGTGACATTATTGTGCTATATGGGCGCAAGCCACGCACCAAAACCCCCGCGCAGATGTTAGCTGAGTTGCAGGTTCTCTACGATCTCGGTTGGCGGCGGGCGATTTTTATGGTGGATGATAACTTCATCGGCAACAAGCGTAACGTTAAGTTATTGCTACGCGAACTCGGCCCTTGGATGGCAGAGCATGGCTACCCGTTCCGCTTCTCTACAGAAGCCTCGGTAGATTTGGCACAAGATCAAGAACTGCTAGATCTAATGATGGCTGCCAATTTTAACGCGGTATTCTTGGGGATTGAAACACCAGATACAGATAGCTTAGCCCTGACACAAAAATTCCAAAATACCCGCAACTCTTTAATTGAAGCAGTGCAGGCAATCAATCGATCGGGGCTGCGGGTGATGGCTGGTTTCATTATTGGCTTTGATGGTGAAAAGCCAGGAGCGGGACAGCGGATCATTGATTTTGTCGAAGCAACTGCGATTCCCCACGCTATGTTCAGTATGCTTCAAGTTTTGCCAAACACAGCCCTGTGGCATCGACTCCAGAAGGAAGGACGTTTGCTGGAGGGTAGGGGAGTAGCTAACATCAATCAAACAACACTGATCAACTTTATCCCCACTCGTTCTGTGGAGGAAATCGCCCAGGAGTACATGAAATGCTTCTGGGAATTGTATGAACCGAAGCGCTATCTAGCACGAGTTTATCGGCACTTCTTAACAATGAAAGCGTCGCCGCATAAGTCCAAGTTTCGCTTACCAGCATTAACTGATATTCGGGCAATGCTAACTATCTGTTGGCGACAGGGAATTAAGCGTGATACACGCTTTCAATTCTGGCGGCAGTTGTTCGGAATCATACGCCAAAATCCAGGCGTGTTTGAACACTATCTGGTCGCCTGCGCTCACCTGGAACACTTTATCGACTACCGCCAAATAGTGCGCGATGAAATTGAAACACAACTGGCTGAAGTTGTCCCAGGAGGAGTAAATTGGCAAATTCAGCCAGCAAAAGAACCTGCTGTTTTATGAATGATGAATGATGAATGATGAATGATGAAGTAATATTCAGCATTCAGCATTCAGCATTCTCCTGCCTCCACGCCAGAACCTAACTTGTTACGAGTAGAAATACCAAATCCATCCGCAGGCTAGAAGCGATCGCGTGTGAATTTAGATACTGTGATTTTCATCACAAGTATGAGTAAAAAGCTGCATGGTTCCGATTAGAGATAGCATTCCCACAAAAACCGAGCCTATTGTCACCTATGGGTTGATTGCTGCTAATGTTCTCGCTTTTCTTTATGAAGCAAATCTGCCACCGCAACAACTAGATGCTTTCTTTCATTTAGCTGCGATCGTACCGCGAGAATTAACAGCTAGCTTTGCTGGTATGCCAGTAAATCAGCCAGTGCCAGAGTGGACAACTCTAATTACCTCCCAATTCCTGCACGGTGGTTTCTTGCATCTTGCCGGAAATATGCTATTTTTGTGGATTTTTGGCAATAACGTTGAAGATCGCCTAGGACGCATCAAATTCCTGTTCTTTTATCTTACCTGCGGCGTTTTGGCAGGGCTAGCGCAGTGGTACTTTTCCCAAGGTTCTGGCGTTCCTTCCTTGGGCGCAAGTGGGGCGATCGCTGGCGTTATGGGTGCTTACATTCTCCGCTACCCCACAGCTGAGGTGTTGACTTTAATTCCTTTGGGATTTTTCTTTCCCGCCGTGCGTATTCCCGCTTTCTACTTTCTTGGTTTTTGGTTTCTCCAGCAAGCCGCCTATGGTGTTGCTAGTCTGGGGCCTCGTACCAATATCGGAATGGAAAACGGTGGTATTGCTTATTGGGCGCACGCAGGCGGTTTTGTCTTCGGTGCAATTCTTGGCCCCCTGCTAGGGTTGCTCAAATCAGATCCCGATGAAAGTTATTCTCAACAAAGGTTTTGACACTCCAGCCTCGATCCTATTTTGGATTTATAGGGTGGGCAATGCCCACCCTATAGTTTAGCTTTTATACAAAAGAAGCACGTATTAGCTTAAAATAATTTTTGTTTTAATAGCAAAATAAACTCAAATGTAGAAGATGAGCAAAAAAGTAGCGATCGTTCAATCTAACTATATTCCTTGGAAAGGCTACTTTGACTTAATAAATTCTGTAGATGAATTTATTTTATATGATGATATGCAATATACAAGAAGGGATTGGAGAAACCGGAATAGAATTAAAACAAAAGACGGTTCAAAGTGGATAACTATACCAGTACAAGTTAAAGGTAAATACTATCAGAAAATTAGAGAAACTGAAATCGGCGCTCTTGATTGGAATCATAGCCACTGGCAATTTATTAAACAGAACTATTTAAAAGCAAAATATTTCGACGAATATCAAGGAATATTTGAAGAGTTGTACATGAGTTGTCAATATAGTTGGCTGAGTAAGATAAACTATCACTTTATTATCGGCATTTGCCAAATTCTGGGAATAACTACTCAGATTACTTGGTCAATGAATTATAAACTTGTAGAAGGCAAAACAGAAAGGCTTATTGATTTATGCAAACAAGCGGGAGCAATAGAATATATATCAGGAGCGACAGCGAAAAATTATATTGATGAAAATTTATTTCTTCGAGAAGGTATAAAAATAATATACATAGACTATTCTAATTATCCAGAATATAATCAACTATTTCCTCCTTTCGATCATGCAGTCAGCATTATAGATTTGATTTTTAATGAGGGTAGAAACGCTACCAAGTTTATGAAAAGCTTTTGATCTGGTAATTTAAATCTTTATAAATATATAGAGCCAGCCAAGCCATCGATCGTTTGGCATCGAAATGAAATTATCAATTGTCACCACGCTTTACTATTCAGCTCCTTATGTAAAGGAATTTTATCAGCGGATTTGCAATGTTGCAGATGCGATCACAGGGGATTACGAAATCGTATTTGTGAACGATGGTTCACCAGATGAGGCGGTGGAAATTGCGATCGCTCTTTACAAAGAAGACGAAAGAGTGCGCGTAGTCGATTTATCTCGTAACTTCGGTCATCATAAAGCTATGATGACTGGCTTAATGTATGCTCAAGGCGATCTAATCTTTCTCATCGATGTAGACTTAGAGGAACCGCCTGAGCTACTGATTACGTTCTATAAAGAATTTCGCCATAATGATGTAGATGTGGTGTATGGCGTTCAATCTGCACGACATGGTTCGTGGTTTAATCGTATATCTGGAAGTCTTTTTTATCATCTGTTTAATTGGCTATCAGATCATCCTGTTCCCCCCAGTTTGCTCACAGCCCGCTTGATGAGTCAACGCTATGTTAAACAGTTGATTAAACACAAAGAACACCTTTTTAACATTGAAGGACTTTGGGAAATTACTGGGTTCAAACAAATTCCTGTTACTGTAAACAAAGAACCTTATAAGGGAACCACGACTTATAATTTTTCCCGTAAATTAATCTATGCCATCAATGCTATTACTGCTTTTAGTAATAAGCCTCTTAGAGGGATTGCCTATCTTGGATTATTAATAATAATTCCTTCTAGTCTTTATACTATTTATCTCATAATCGGTTATTTTTTATTCAATATAAACGTATATGGATGGACAGCACTGCTTGTTTCTCTTTGGTTTATAGCAGGGCTAATTATTTTTATTTTGGGAATTATTGCAACTTACATTTCAGTAATTTTAACGGAAATAAAAAATCGTCCCTATACAATCGTGCGTCAATTTTACCATCACGATAATTATCCCTTGTATTCCCAGGCTAAGCTTGATAAAAAGAGTTATGACTAGTTACTAAAATGTGTAAGCTGTCGCCTCAATTAAACATTATTACAAAAAAGGATTTAAAATGGCTCCTCAAGAAAATATTTTACATGGTTTGCAAAATTACTTTAATGATAAAATTACAACATATGGTGCAAACTTTCGTGGTGTTGATTGGAATTCTGCTGTTAGGCAAGAACTGTGCTTTAGACAACTGATGAGAATATGTGAAAATTCTGCCGACGGCACTGTTGCACAGAACTTTTCTATCAATGACTATGGCTGTGGCTATGGTGCTTTGGTGCAATATTTAGTTGATCGCAATTATAAATTTGCTTCTTATACCGGATTTGATATTACCCCGGCAATGTGCGATCAGGCGCGGAAATTATTTGCGAACAAACCGAATTGTAACTTTACCACAGATGAGAATATCCTCACTGTTGCCGACTATACAATTGCTTGTGGTTTGCTGAGCTTGAAGCTGGGTAATAGCGTTGAACAGTGGGAGAAATATGTGCTTCAATTGCTAGACAAGCTTTGGTCACTGAGTAAAAATGGTCTAGCCTTCAATTCTCTGACAAAATACTCAGACTCCCACCTTATGCGTTCAGATCTTTATTATCCAGATCCCTGTTTTCTATTTGACTACTGTAAAACTCGATTTTCCAGAAATGTAGCCCTACTTCATGATTATGGACTATATGAATTCACTATTCTCGTCAGAAAAGATTGAATAGCAATTTCCCGTTCAAATGTAGAGACGTTTCATGAAACGTCTCTACAGATAACCGATTTTATCTAATCATGTAGATTTTTTATTGCAAAAAATTATGGAACAAATATTTGGTAAAAATTTAGTAAGTTTCATTTATATTATTTTAACAATTTTACTGACAGTATACGGGCAAATAGTTATAAAGTGGCAAGTCAACAATGCTGGAGAATTTCCAGCAGCAACAACTGATAAACTTTTATTTATCCTACGACTATTACTCAATCCTTGGGTTATTAGTAGCTTTGCAGCGGCTTTTATAGCCTCGCTGACGTGGATGGCTGCTTTGACTAAATTTTCCCTTTCTTTTGCTTACCCATTCATGAGCCTAGCGTTTGTTTTAGTCATGATTCTTAGCGCTATCTTCTTCTATGAACCTATTACAATCGCCAAAGCTGTGGGGATGGGATTAATCGTTGCAGGCATAATTATTGGCAGTCAAACATGAAAGTGTGTGCTGCGTGTGAGGCAAGATTTAATAGCGTGGGGTGGACTTGTCTTGTTTGCTATTATCAACCAAAATTAATTGAGGTATATTTAGCTTTCGCGCCCGAACTTGCAGAAGAACATTATAGTTTTAAGGCAATGTTTTTTCTCAACTTGCTAGACTCGAAGCCAGAAATTTTTGGTTTCGTTCCCGCAACCGCTTGATAGTTTGGGTATTGCAGCGCTATTGCCCACAAGGGCAAAATTTTTTTGAAATTGGCTGTGAAACTGAATTTGTTCTTGCCGCAGTTGAGCTAGCATTACCCAACTTAGTTTATATGGTTGCGAAATATTTAGTCAAGGTTTAAATTTTGCTCAAGAGCGTTTATCTAGAACCCAGTTATTCCAAATGGATGCGCCTCAGATTCCATTTGAAAACGAATTTGATGCGATCGCTGCTTTTGATGTCTTAGAGCATATCAAAGAAGATGATGTCGTTCTAGCGCAAATGCATCAAACGTTACGTAGAAAATGTGGTATGATTTTAACCGTTTTGCAGCATCTTTTTTATAGAGTTATGCAGAGAAATATGCCCGTCACGTGCATAGATATAGCGGTTAGGAGTTAAAAAACAAAGTTGACCGTGCCGGATTCAAAGTAATTAAAATGACATCTTTTGTGTCATTATTATTACCACGTATGTTAATCTCTCGTTGGCAACAACGAGCCGATGCAGAATATGACGGTATGTCTGAACTCAAAATTAGTGGCTGGAAAAATACTGTTTTAGAAAACATTCTCAACCTAGAACGCACAATTATCCGTCTTGGCTACTCATTCCCAGCTAGCGGATCTCTACTTTGCGTTGCACGTCGCAGTTGAGGTGAGGAGTGAACATTTACTTTAACAAGCCCTTCGCTACAGGGAAAGAACTAGCATATATTCAACAGGCTATTTCTAACGCCCACCTTTCTGGCAACGGTGAATTCACACAAAAATGCCATGCTTGGTTAGAATCTGAGATTGGCTGTTTGAAGGCATTTTTAACTCATTCTTGTACTGGGGCGTTGGAAATGGCAGCTATCCTTGCCGATATTCAGCCAGGGGATGAGGTGATTATGCCATCATACACCTTTGTTTCAACTGCTAATGCCTTTATTCTGCGGGGAGGAGTGCCAGTATTTGTTGATATTCGCCCAGATACGTTGAATATTGACGAGACTTTGATTGAAGCAGCAATTACGAGCAAAACTAAAGCAATCGTACCAGTACATTATGCTGGTGTTGGCTGCGAACTAGATACAATTATGAAAATTGCCCAGCGTCATCGGTTGCTGGTAATTGAAGATGCAGCACAAGGAATAGCTTCGACTTATAAAGGAAAACCCCTGGGTAGTATTGGGCATTTAGCAACCCTCAGCTTTCATGAAACCAAAAATGTAAATTGCGGACAAGGGGGTGCGTTACTAATTAATTATCCGCAACTGTGCGATCGCGCTGATATAGTTTGGCAAAAGGGAACTAACCGCACTCAGTTCTGTCAAGGGTTTGCAGATAAATACACCTGGGTAGATATGGGTTCATCCTACTTGCATAGCGAACTGAATGCTGCTTATCTTTGGGCGCAACTAGAATCAGCCACTGCTATCACTCAGAGTAGGCTAAATATTTGGCAACGATACCATCAGGGATTTGCAGATTTAGAAGCAGAAGGTAAGGTGCGTCGCCCGATTGTTCCCCCTAAGTGTCAGCATAACGCTCATATGTATTATCTGCTGCTGCCAAACTTGAAAAGTCGTACTACCTTAATTGAAAAATTGGATGCTTGCGGTATCAATGCTGTATTCCACTACGTACCGTTGCACTCTTCCCCAGCTGGGAGAAAGTTCGGGAGAACCCAAGGGGATTTATTCTTAACGCAGGAATTGAGCGATCGCCTGGTAAGATTGCCTTTATGGGTGGGGATGGATGAGTATGTAGATTATGCGATTAAGAAAGTAATTACTATTGTGCGACAGCTTTAGTTTTTCTATGCAGTAGTTGGTGATTATAAGGAAGTGTTTGTTCAACCACCTCAAAATTCTGCATTAAGTGCTGCCAAATAAGAGGGTGAGTGTTTTTAAAGCGTAGCTCATCTCTTCCATCAAGAGGTACATCACCTAAAATTACCCAGTTGACATTTTTTTTATTCAACTCCTCAATCATTTGTTTCTGTCTCTCTTTGGTTTCTGGAAACAAAAAGTAAATATCCCACAAAGGCGATTGTCTTTGCAATATTGGATAGAAAGTTGTCCAGTGAGGGGCAATTAAAAATCCTTCATTTTGTGATACTAGTTGTTGATTGATTCGTTTAACTTTTTCAATTAAATTAGCAATATCTTTATCAATCCAAATCGAATCGTTGATAATATTTTGCTTCAGATATTGCCCCGGTGCAGCAGTTGCTTTGAGATAGAACGGGTGGGCTGTGCCTACACTGAATAATGTTGCAATTAAGAGAGCAAATAGCAAACCTTTATTAAATCTAGCCCACCGAGGCTGAATGCTCCTCTCGTTACCAGGCTCAAGCTGGTAACTAGAACTGGGAAGTTTTATCTCCTTACGCTTAATCTTTTTAGATTTAAATTTAAATGCTGATGCTAGAGAGATTAACCCGATTAACAGCGGATGAATAGCAGCTGATAAATGCTCTAAGTCAGCGCGAGAAAAGGCATGGTGCATATACGTTAGACTAACAAACGTAGCTACAATAAGTAGATGTTTTTGTCTGAGTTTTGCACAATTCAAAAATAACAAATAAATAATTGTGCTGGAGTTAAATATAGGTAAGATTAAAAAGAAGATTCCTTTAAAAAAAAAACTTGTATCCTGAATAAAATTAAATTTAGAATAGTCTATACGCCAAGGGAAAGGAACTGGTAATGGTAAATTAGTTTCACCAGTGCGAAAGTAAAATTCAATGCTCTCTACATAGCTGTTAAAGAAGTCTGGTATAGCCAGCATAACTAGAATGCTAGAGTATCCAGCAAGAATACCGCAACTCCAAGCGATCGCACGTCTAAAAAGATAATTTCTATCCAGCTTTACCCAGATGAAAACTATCAACAGCAGGAAAGATACAGATGTGTAAAGAGCATCATTAAGTCCGATAAAAGCTGATAATCCAACAAAGACACCAGCGATAAAATGCCGAATTAATGAATGTTTTTCAATTAGCAAGACAGCGAAATACACCGCAGCCATTGCCATACTTGGCTCAAAAATGTAAAAATTTGGATACATCCAAAGCAGTAATATCAACCCGGCAACAGTTAATAACCACCAAGATTGAATAACTCGTTTGAGTGATAATAAGCCAAAGGTTAAACCTAGAGATTGGAAAATTGCTGTAGATATTCGTAATGATATCAGTCCATCATTGCCAAAGATTTTAAACCAAACCGCACCCCAGTAATATCGCCCAGGATCGTAAGACTGAAAATCTCGAATAGGCACTTCTCCTAAAGCAGTGCGAACGGTTCCATACCAGAGAAACCCCTCGTCAGATAGATTGATACCAATATTTCCTTGAAGTAAAAATGATACAGCTACTAGTGCAAAAGCAAGTAGAAATACTTTAATGCTAATCGGGATTGAATTATGGGGAAGTAACCTAAAAACGCTCTTCATACAAAAATAATTGACTGCTGAAGCAACAATATGATAAATGATGAAGGGTAAATTATAAATTTGCGATCGCTGAAAATTAAGTATTTTTGTCGCTAGCAAGAGGCGAACGATTGCGTTTTTACCACTTGTCAATCGCTAATAGAGCTTGAAACCTTGTTAAGGGAGTTGCTGTATAACAGTAAACAAGTTGTATTTCAGTTAATTAATAATTAGGAAAAATCCCTGTGGTTCCACTGCGAGATAACGTTCCGACAACAATTACTCCCTATGTCACCTATGCATTAATTGGTGCAAACATTGGTATTTTTCTTTATCAACTGAGTCTAACGCCGCAAGAGTTGCAAGGATTTTTCCAATCAGCAGCTGTAGTGCCATGCCAATTATCAGGCAACATAGCAGGTAGATGTCCTGTTCCGACAGCTCAAGCACTACCAGAATGGATGACACTGTTTAGTTCCCAATTTTTGCATGGCGGGTTCTTGCACATAGCTGGAAATATGTTGTTTTTGTGGATTTTTGGTAATAATGTAGAAGATCGATTGGGACACATAAAATTTTTAATCTTTTATCTTGCCTGCGGTGCTTTAGCAGCACTTTCCCAGTGGTTCTTTTCCCAAAATTCTGCAATTCCTTCCTTGGGCGCTAGTGGGGCGATCGCGGGTATCATGGGTGCATATATTCTTCGCTATCCCCAGGCTAGAGTTCTGACTTTAATTCCACTGGGATTTTTCATAACTACATTTGAGCTTCCCGCTATCTTCTTTCTAGGATTTTGGTTTGTCCAACAAGCCTTCTACGGTATTGCTAGTCTGCAAGCACCCAGTAATATTGGGATGGAAAGTGGTGGTGTTGCTTACTGGGCGCACGCTGGGGGGTTTGTGTTTGGGGCTATTCTTGCTCCCCTATTGGGTTTGTTTAGGCGAGACTAGAGAAGAAAAGGATGAAGTGTGTGTTAGCCCCGCGCGATCTTCGCAGTATGAAGTATGAAGTGGGAAGTGTGAAGTATGAAGTATGAAGCCCAAGCAGAAGCATAAAATTTAACCTTCAACTTCAACCTTTCATCCTTCATCCTTAATTTTTTCATCCTTCATCCTTTTCTGCCGAAACTGTTGTAGCTGGGAGCGTCCGTTGATATAGCTTGTATAGAGTTGAAACATTCCTTTACTCAAGGGGCGGCCTGTAGGTGCAATAATCGAACCTACAGGATAGGTACAGGTTGCCCAGCTTAGTTTCCAAGGATCTGGTTGTCCCAAGAAATCGAGTTGCTTACGCTCTGTGTCGGCGTATAGACGTTGCAAAAACAGCATTACCAGCAGCTGTCCGGGGCTAAACTTTTCATATGCTTCGTCGTAGCCTACCTTTGGAGTATAGTGAACTCCTTTGGAATTCAACCCATAGTCAAAGGCGATCGCTTTGTCTTGGTGTTCCAAAAAGACTAGCTCTAGTTGCCCCCATTCTGCCAGCAATGCCGCTTCTCGACAGTAGAAATCGAGCATTCCAGGCGTTTTCAATACTGACGTTCCCTCACTGCCTTTCCAGCTGCGGTCTTCGAGCTCAAAACCTTCGATCATAAAACTGTGAATTTGGCAAGGAGAGGGATAGTAAATTTTTAACTCAGTCTTTCCTGCCTGTTCGAGCTGTCGAACCTGTCGGCGGCGGTTTTGTCGGCGTTTGCTCGACCAAGAAGCCTCGTAGGTTTGCCAATCATTACCGATTTCCACTAGGGCAGCATGATGGTCTAGCCGCACTTCAGGCGACAAACTCCTTCTGTTCATCGCCGCTCTTAACGCTTTCCAGTGCGATCGCTCGAAGGCAATATTATCTAGCCATAAAAATGGCCAGGGAAGGCGATTAAAGGCTGACACCAATAGATCCAGTACGGCATCAATGTCAGTGGCTGGATCGAGGAGCAAATCGCCGTTACCAGCCGAAGCGTTATACGGCAACGCTCCCACTTTAACGAATCCTTGAAGCCGCCGACTACCAACAAGCGGCAATGCTGCTACTAACCTCCCTTCCTCCTCAACCGCCAAAGCCTGAAGGATTTCGCTTGGGGAAAAGTGTTCGACCCACAAAGCTACTAGATGCGCTCTGGCACGGGGATTAGTCAGCTCACTACGCAACCACAGGTCGTCCCAGGCTGCCGCGACAGCCCTAAGCTCCTCAGTCGAGCCAAACTTACGTATTTGTAGTCGATTCATCGATATACCTGAAAATTGTGACGCTCCTCCTGGCGCTAAATCATGGCGCGGTTGTATTACAGGCTTCTACACAAGAGCGATGTGGGATTTCTGCTAACCTACAAGAAGGCTTCACTGGTCGCACTTATGATACCCAAATTGGCACATCCAATTCTCACTCGAATTGTTTTGTCACCTCGATAAAGTCAGAGGCGCTATGGGCAGCGAATCGTAGAAATTTCGTATACATCATTTTTACGATTGGCGCATTCATGATTCATAAACCTACCAACCAAAAGTAATTTTTGCTACAGACAATTTTCAGAATATATGCACAAAAAGAGAGCCAGATTGATGAATTTCAACCTGGTTCATGACGAGCGTTAATCTGCAGTAAATTTAACGGTGAGTTTCCGAGGGAACTTTCTCTTCAGGAGTAACTACCACTGGCTGAGGCTGAGGGCGACGTTTACTAAAGCGATCACGGATAGTGCCAATTACAATATATAAGATTGGCACGATCAACAAACTCAAGACAGTAGCGACCAGCAAACCGCCAAAAATAGCAGTACCCAGAGATTGTCGGCTTTCTGCCCCTGCTCCTTCGGCAGCTACCAGCGGCCAAAAGCCAACTAGAGAAGCAATAGCCGTCATCAGAATTGGTCTGAGGCGCTCTTGGGAAGCTTCCACCGCTGCTTTGGTAATCGAAAGTCCCCTTTCGCGTAGCTGGTTAGCAAATTCCACAATTAGAATCGCGTTCTTACTAGCCAAACCA
>DATNQH010000402.1:0-5467 GCA_036704105.1 Leptolyngbyaceae cyanobacterium
CGATCGCAAGGCATAACAAAATGATGGTGGCAAACATTCTGGTAAATGTTCTGATTTTTCTCCCGGACGCAGCATCGCCCTCAAATCTGGAGCGTTGGTAGGAACCAACACCTCTGAAGGCTGCAAGCGCATTAATTCCTGTGTCAAATGCTCTAAATTGCTAGCTTGTGTGGTAAGATATTCACCTGTAGAAATATCTGCATAAGCTAAACCCCAGTGATTCCCAGCAATCACCACTGCTGCAAGATAGTTATTGCGGCTTGCCTTAAGCATTCCCTCTTCTAGCAAAGTACCGGGGGTAAGGATGCGCGTTACTTCTCGTCGCACCAACCCTACAGCCTCTGAAGCATCTTCGACTTGATCGCAAATCACCACCGCATAGCCTTTTTCCACTAACTGCGTGGTGTAGCGTTCCCAAGCATGGTGTGGCACACCTGTCATTGATACCCTACCAACTTCGCCACCATGCTTGCTGGTGAGGACAAGTTCCAGTTCCCTGGCTACAGTTACAGCATCCTCAAAAAAAGTTTCAAAGAAATCTCCCACTCGATACAGCAGTAGCGCATGAGGATACTTATCCTTCATCTGGACATAGTGCTGGTACATCTTGCTGAGTTTGCTGCGATCTACCAGTCGAGTGTCCGAGTGAGGCTGCATTGGTCGATCTTGTTTTTCTGGAGTAGATGCAGAGGAGGAAACTTTCATGGACAGTCAGTAGTAAGCTTGTGTCTTTAACGACTTTACCGCAGGTAGCTGATTGATGTTAGTAGGGTGTAGGCATTTTAGATTTTTGACTTTTGACCGCCCCTTTGGGGCAGTGGCGAGTGATGAGTGCGAGAGAAACAGCCAAACGAGTGCGACGAAGGAGTGATGAGCGCTTGCAAGCGCAGCCAAAGAACTTAAGTTTATAAATACTGTTTTTAATACTGTTTTTCTTTTCTCGCCACTTTTTATAACTTTAATTCTATTGGTGGGTAATTTCCTGAAACTCCTGTAAAAATCGCCGAAATAAAAAATGATTTGACGAATCATATTGATAGCGCTCAATAGCTGATAACGGTTTTAATTCCATCATTGTGGCAGCTAAGAAAGCACCATCAAAATCTTCTAGTTCTTCTGGTCGAACATCGCGTTCAATTACCTCAATTCCCACATTAGAGGCAATATCTAGTAGTGTAGAACGGGTGATGCCAGGAAAAATATTCTCTGTTAGTGCAGGTGTAATAACTGTATCTTTTTGCAGGAAAAAAATATTAGCAGCTGAAGCTTCAGTAATTCTACCTTTTTGGTCTAGCATGATGGCATCATTGAATCCACCTACTTGGGCTTCCCGTCGGCTTAAATAACTGTTGACGTATGTGCCGCATATTTTCCATGTAAGTGGAATAGCACGACCAGAAACACGCTCAAACGGTGAGATGTGGCAAGTAAGAGGTTTGTCTACATCGCGGGCAATATTAACCGCCAAAATAGTTACATCAACAGGCATCTCATCGCTAAAGTTTAAATACGATCCGGCACGGTAAACAATTGGTCTGATGTAGTAATTAGTTGCCGGAATTTCATCTAGAAGTGATAATAAACCTAATTTAAGATCTTGAAGTGACCAGAAAAATTGCAACCCCATTTTTGTCGCACCATGACAAAGACGGTGAAAATGGGCATCGAGACGATGAATGTAGTAGCGATCGCTATTCCAATAAGCCATGATGCCATCGAACACACCGACACCCAAGTGAAGTGAGTGGCTAGCAATAGATGGTGCGGCTTGTTCCCGTTCAACTAACTTGCCGTTATGCCATGCGATCGCCGCAGGTTCAAATATCATTATGATGATTAAATATCAAAGTGATAGCGTACTGCTCCTGATTCTAAATCGTTATCAATGTGTGCCAACCCTGATCGCAGTGCCTCATTCAGCAAATCCTGCACTTCACGCGGTTCTAACCCAGTTATCATTACCGCTTGACCAATTGATAGTACTTTTCCGTTTGCCTGTGCTGCTTCGAGTAGCTTTAGCATGGGACTACTTTCTGGTTCTGCTGGTTTAAATAGCTTCTGCTGCAAAGAGCGATCGAGGCGATCGAGCTTACTTAGCAACTGTTGTACAATATTTACCACAGGTAACGATCTATTGCGCCCAATTGTCCGAGCATAGCTGTTACGTCCTTTAACCATGCTAGGAATTAAAAATAAATCGCAAAACTGACCGAGATACAGAACACCACCGCTGAATAACCAAATCAAACCAGTAACGGGTTTACCCAAGTAGAAACGGTGGATGCCATTAAGCCCAAATAATCCCAGTCCCCACAAGGCATAAGCTACTAGAATATTAGCTGTAGGTTTTTCACTAGCTGTAACTTCAGCTCTGTATACGCGCAGATTTTGTTCTTTGCGATATATTGCTTGGCTATCAGAGTTGAGTAAATTTTCTACATAATTTGCGTATTCTTCAATATTTTGGCGCGTAGCGGGAAAATCCTCGCCATGCGCTGCTCGGTTACGCAGGCTATTCCACCGCCGAACATACTCAACATCATCATCACTCCACTGGCAGTATGGCATCAACTCGAATAACTCTTTCCACGAGACTTGATTGCGATTTTGCACATCAAGCTGATGATATTGAGCCACATTAGGATCGCAAAGCCAAAAACGGCAAGCATCTTCTAGTGCTGCATGGATTTTTGTCAGTGCTACCCCTAATAAGTCTGGGTCATCCCCAGCTTTTGCAAGCGTAGCACGACCATCTACCAGTTTCTTTTTTGCCGAATCGATGTTCATGGGGATATTTTGTTATGTAAGAGTGGAGAAAATGGATAGAAAGAAATATATTGCTAACTAATATTAAGATATTTGTCAAAATCTCAACATAAAATTGCTTAATCTACATAAATAACGCTAATAATTATATTAATGAATGAAATGAATTGTGTCAGGCGATCGCCATTTGTTTAAAATTATTTAATTAATTTGTAATATTATTAATGTATTCGTTTAAAACTTGAATTATTACTCGGTCATTTTTAAAATTATTTAAATATACAATTGCATCTTGTTTAAGAATATTAAGTAAACTTGTAGCGCTAGCTTCCCTTACATTATTGCTTTCATGAGTACATAGTTTTAACAACATATTTATAGCATTCTTGCCTTTATATGCTCCCAATGTTGAAGCTAAGGCTTCTATTATCTCTACATTAGTGTGAGCTAACAAAAATTCTAAATCGTTCGCTTTTTCTCTATTTCCACCCCGAACTGTTGAATATATATTAAACAAAATCTCCCTAATCCAATCAATAGCTATTGCTTCTTTTAATTCTGCAATCAACTCTGCGTAATTTTGACTTTTTTCAGGTGGTTCTAATCGTTGTCTTAGTTTCTTGGATTTAATCGTGCCTATAGGTATACACATCAGACAAGCACAAGTGGGTTTATTTGAATGTGCCTCTGGATAATACCGCCATCCTAAAACTTGCGGTAAATGTTTTACTTTATGAATTTCATTACTATTAATCGATCTGGGAATAATTATTTCATAACCTTGTGGTTCGGGAGTATTCATAATTCTAGCGATCGCTTCATTAACAGTTACTTGAATATGTGGCCGATTATAATGCCCCACCCAAACTAATTGCTCAGCTCCTAGCCGAAAGTGAATTCCAACAAAATTTTTCTGCCCTCCTCGCTTTAATTCTCTCAACCATTGATGAGAAATATAATAATTTTGTAATATTGGCATACAATAAACAGCTTTTTTTATTTCTTTGTTAAGTTGTTGCCCTTCAAACTCGCAGTAAACATTGCTCTTGACTCCAATAATTCCATAATGCAAAATTCTTTTAACATTTTTATGGGAAGTTAAATGAACTAAAGTTGGCATTTTCTTTATTAAATAAGGATATTTTTATAATGATATAGCAATCTCATTTGAGCTTGCTCAAAGCAGTTTCTGGAGCTTTCCCTAGCAAAACTTTGAGTCGTGAAATACTTTCCGTCGCCATTAGTCATTAGTCATTAGTCATTCAGACAAAGGACAAAGGAGGCTCGTACAACCAATAAAAAGATTTACGAATCATTTAAGGTTGCTATATGTGTCCCAATTGGCTATCCTCACGGCAAATGAACACCCGCTGAGATTTTGATGAAACTCGCTCTCTTCAAGCTTTATCTAACTTAGGATAGATTAAGCATATGCTGCAAATTATACCTAGTGGTTGGTTACGATTTTACCCTAGGGAGATGTTCTAAAGCCTTTGATTTAGTAATATTTAATTCTGTATTTTTTGAATCAATTTTTATACTTAACGCTGAATTGCTGAGTATTTTTATATACAATTACTCCAAAGCAACAGTGTTAAATATAGCAAGATTTTAAAAAAGCAGGACATAAAGCTGAGGTTTTGCACGTTTGATTTAAACAAAAAAATCAATTCTGGTAGGTTAAAAATTTGCCATAAAAAATCCTTTGATGCGTGAGGAGCAATCTGGATATTCAATTGAATCGGTGTTATTGCTAGAAAACTTGTAGATAAAAAACGATGAGTAATAACGATCTCAATAGATACTATAAAATTCTTGGCCTTAAGCCGGGCGCATCACTGTTGGAGATTAAGCAAGCTTACCGAAATTTAGCCAAGACACAGCATCCAGACTTATTTGCTCACAATCCTCAGCTAAAACGAGCAGCAGAGGAAAAATTTAAAAAAATCACCGAAGCTTACATAAAGCTAAAAAAGGTTGATCGCTTCAATGGGGACAATTCGTTTGCAAATTCATCGCCTACCAGAACTACAACTTCTTCCCAGTCCGCAAATTCATCGCCTACCAGAACTACAACTTCTTCCCAGTCGGCAAATTCGTCTGCGAATTCATCGGGTAATAGAAACTCAATCGTCTCAAACCTACGCCGATATCTAAACGGCATTATACCAATAGCGATCGGGGTAAACGTTATTTTTTTAGTATACATAGTATTAAAAAATTCCAATCCTCAAAATAATTCTCGTCCTCAAAATAATTCTCGTCCTCAGCCTAATTTCACTCCTCAACCTATTCCCCCCTCACAAACTGCGCCAATCTCGGTGACAGCACAACAGTGCCGTGTAGTTGTGCCTACAGTGGGCAATAGTGTAAGAGTATTCACTCAACCTTCAAAAGACGCTTATGCTTATACAGGTAAAAAAATCCTGAAAGATACTAAAGTCTCGTTTATTGGTGGCAAAGGTGAATTTGTCGAAATTAAACTGGCTGATGGCACTTCTGGTTGGGTATTCAATGATCGGATATATCCTTGTAAAATACGATCTGATTCGCGATCGCAAATAGCCTCTATTTCCGAGCAACCGCAACAGAGGCTGATTATTGCTCCTACGGCGGGCAGAGGTGCAAGAATATTTACTCAACCGTCAAGAAATGCTTATCTTGGCAGAAGAATCCCTCAAGGCACCAAAGTCTCTTTGCT
>DATNQH010000403.1:0-30560 GCA_036704105.1 Leptolyngbyaceae cyanobacterium
TGGCTTCGGGTCATGACTTATCTAACGTTAAGCCGCGCTGCAATACTTCTTGGTTAAAGGTTAAAGGTTAATGGGTTTGCGGGAAGAAAATAGTAAGTCTCTTCCTTTAACCTTTACCCTTTCCCCCTTAACCGAAAAGTATTGGATTGTATGTATCTTTTTCCCCGCTTTCTGGTGTTTGCATCGTTAAATTCCCCTAAAATTTAGATAAACGGTTTAATAATTTGGGAACCTTCTGGTAATTTCTCAATTTTAATTTGCGTTCCTAATTGTTCTCCTAAAGCAGGAACATGAGTAATTACCCCAACTAATCTATCTTGTTGTCCCAAGGATTGTAAGATATTACAGACACTTTCCAATGTTTCGGCATCCAACGTACCAAATCCTTCATCTATAAATAGACTACCTAGCTTTGCTCCTCCAGATAACTTTTCTGAAAGTGCTAAAGCTAGAGATAGGGAAGTTGCGAAGGTTTCACCACCAGAAAGAGTTTGCACTCGCCTCGCCTCGCCACCACTCCAACGATCTTCTACATAGTATTCTTTATCGTCGTATTTCAAAGCATATCGCTGTTCTGTGAGTTCCCGTAGCAGCACTGTTGCTTGCGCTACTAACTCATGTTCAAAATGCTGGAGAATATAAGCTTGGAAGCGATCTGATTTTAATTCTTTGGCTAAGGTACGATAAGTTTCTAATTCTTGTTGTTTCTTGGATAGTTCCGACTGTAATTTTTTAGCTTGCTGTCGGTTATCTTCAGCTTTGGCTATCCAAACTTTCAGTTGCTCGTATTCATCTTGAGAAGATTTACGATTTACCTCAGCAGCATTAACAGCAGTTTCAAGTTGGGCAATTATTTCTGCATTCGTTGTCTTCCCACCAAGTTCTTTAGTTTCTTGCTGAACGAGAGTTTCTAATTGAATTTTTTTCTGTTCGTAAGTTTCAATTTTATGTTGCAATTTATTTTGTGATTCTGGTGAGATTTGGGATTTCAAAAATATCTCTTCTGTTAGTTTTTCAGCTAATAAACGATTTTGCCATTCAGCTTCTACTTGTGCTTTTTCTGTAGTAGCATCTGTAAAATATTCTCTGGCTTTTGTATCTTCTTGAGAAGTTTGAATGAATTTGTCACGGGCTGCTTGATAAGATTGGTTCGCTTGCTCTATTTTCTCAACTAAGTTTTGTTTATCTCGTTCAAGCTGTTGTAATAAAGTATCGTAAGACTGACCGCCAGCAATATCAGTTAATTTAGCTACAACTTCTTGTAGTTTGGTTTTTTGGCGTTCTACTTCCGTCACCGCATCGCCATGCTGCGATCGCACTTCTATTAATCTCTTTTGGGCAAAATCAAAATTCAACTCACTATTTTGAACTTCTGCCTCTATCTTTTCCTTTATTCTTAATATTTTTTGGTATTTAACGTCACTTTCTTGTAGCGCTTTATGTTCGATTTTAAGCGTATTTAATTCCCAGTTTTTGGTTAACAATATATTGTTTATATGTTGCAAAATAGAAGTTAATTCATCTTGTATTGTAGTTAAATAACGCTCTGCATCATCAACTTGTTGCTTGAGGCTATCTTGGGTAGTTTCAGCTTTAGTTTTGTTAGCTGCTGCTATTTGTCGCTTTTCCTCGGCAATGCGATCGCGTTTTTCTAGTGCTTTTATATCAAAGGAAGATGCTGCTAATGCTGGTAACAAATGTGCTTCCGGGTACACGCCACCACAGACGGGACAATTATCGCCACTATGCAGTAACATTCGCAAAGCAGCCGCACGATCTTGTTGTCTTGCAGCTTCTAATTCAGTGCGAAAAGAATTAAATTCCGCTTCAGCTTTTTGATAATTTTCAACCGCAGTTTGACAATCTTGTTCAGATTTATGTAAGTCTCGATTGAGTTGTTCTAATTTGATGCTATCGCTTTCAACTTGTTTGTGAATTCCCTCCCATTGAATCAGCAGCGGTGCAACTCGATTCAGTTTTTCCAGTTTGTCACCACCTGGGAAATATTGAGCAATTTCTTCGTTAATTTTAATAACTTGTTCTTGCTTGGCGTTTAATTCATTTTCAACTGATTTTACTGTTTTCTCAGTATCAGCTATAGCCTTAGTTTTTTCTGCTAGAATTTTCTCTAAACGTTTAACTTCATCCCTGACTGAAGATCGCTGTTCGTCGTAAATCTTGGCAGAATTTAGCGCTTGTTCGCGCTTTTGTAATTGCGGTTCAATTTCAGCTTTATAAGCTTGTGCTTCTTGTAATTGCTGTGCTTGAATTTGCAAAGCAGCTTGAGTCTGTGTCAAATTATTAGTAGCAGCTTCAGCATCAGCTTGCGCTTTTTGATATCGTTGACGAATAGAATATACTGAAGTCCAAGTTGCTGAAAGGCGATCGCAAACTCGTGCTTGTGCTAATTGCTGTTTTAAAGCTATGATTTCTGTAGGTTGTCGATTTAAAGTATCGAGTTCCTGTTGCAAACCAGCCAAACGTTGGAGGCGTTCAAATAATTGTTTCTCGGCTGCTAAAGTATTTCGCGCCCCATCAAATACTTGCTCTAACCGAGGTAATTCTTGTTCTAAAATTGTGTAGCGATCGCACTTTTGGTTCAGTTCTTCAGCCGAAGGGAAATCCCAATTATCCAAGCGATTTTGCAGGGACTTACATTCACCAGTAATTAGATTAGATTGCTTCTCAGCCTGTTCGCGCATCCGCTCAAAGATTGTATATCCCGCCAACTCCCGCAAAATCTTGCGACGTTCAGCACCTTTACCTTTGAGGAACTCGTCAAACTTACCTTGAGGTAGTAGAATGACTTTAGTAAAAGTTTCATAATTCATCCCTAAAATCTGCTCAATAGAAGCGGTAATGTCTGCTTCCTTTTGTTCTCCCTCAGCTTCCCAAACACCATCAACTCGCTTATCTAATTTAAATGTAGTTTGAGCAGTTTTAGTGCGATATAACCATGATCGCGAAACTTGATACTCAGTTTTATCTACTAGAAAACGCAACGTTACCTGTAATTTTGGGCTACCTTGACTCAATAAATCTTTAGCTGAAGTTTTGCCATCAAATCGCGCTACCTTACCATAAAGCGCCAAAGTCATTGCATCCAACAAAGAAGACTTTCCCGCACCAGTTTTTCCAGTAATGGCGAATAATTCTAGCCCAGAGAAATCGATGTATTGCTTGTTGCGAAAACTAGTAAAACCTTCTATAGTAAGTTCAAGTGGTCGCATCGTGCATTTCCTTGTATAGTTCCTCGAACTTCATTACAACTGCGCGAGTAGGCGTGTCTCCTAATTGCTGTTGGTAGTAGCGTTGAAATTCCACCAGCGGATCGAGATTATCTCCACTGAAAGATTCTTCTTTGCTTAAATTCGTTTCTGGATAACGCGGTTCGATGTGAATAGTTTGGGGGCAAATTTTACGCACTTTGTCAGCTAAACCAACTTGCGGCGTTTGCAGGTTGACAATTACCTTAAGATAACCAAGATGATGGCGGTGAGTTTCTAATTCATCCAAATCGCTGAGATTGCATTCAACTACTTTCAAAGATTTTTGACAGGCGATCGGGATAAAATCAACAGAAGCAGGCATACCCGGTTCCAGAGTAATCAAATTAAAACCCTTATCTTCCCCAGCTTCACCAAAATCAACTTGAATCAGAGAACCAGAATAAAAAGCATGGGGATATCCTTCAATCGACTGACGTTTGTGGATGTGTCCCAAAGCGATATACTGAGCTTCAGGCGGAAGACTTTGACGTGGAAGCGCATAAATCCCCTTTGAATGAAAATCCTTTTCAGAGTTAGCTAACTTAGCACCATCAATCGTGATGTGAGACATGAGAACATTTACGCTATCGTCTCTGAAACTGCTAGTTAGATCGCTCAAAAGCCAATCAACCGTGTCGCGGTAGCTTTGCAGTTGTTGTAAATTATCCAGATTCCACAATTCATCAGGATCTAACATACGCCTTTCATTAGCAAAAGGCATAGCACCAACACATAACTTACCACCAGGCGTATCGAGAGTAATTACACCCCCATCTTCACCTGTACGCGGCTTACCCAAAGCATGAACACCCACAAAAGATAATAAACTAGCTAAACTATCAATCCGCGTAGACGAATCATGATTTCCCGCGATCGCAATAGCCGGAATTTTCGCCGCTTGTAACTTACAAAAAAACTCATACGCCACCCGTTCAGCCTCTACAGGCGGGTTAAACGTCTCAAAAATATCTCCCGCCACCAACACCGCATCAACATCCAACTCCTTAGCCCGACGCACCATCTCATCAAGCGCAAACTCAATCTCAACAGTACGATCCTTACCCTTGAGACTACGCCCCAAATGCCAATCAGCAGTGTGAATTAAACGCACAAACACCCTCCTCCATTTCTTCCTCTGCGCTCTCTGTGTCTCCCCTGTTCGTTTAAAGCCTTTTCACCTTAGCCTTAAACCGAGTAGTTTCCGCCTCACTAATAAACACCTCCTCCTTCCTTGTAGCGTAAGCAGGAAAAGGAAAATTAACCAAAATAGGCGCAGGAACCTCCGGCTGATGCACAAACATCCTCCCCGACTTAAGAAACAACACCCGCTTGCGACAAGAACCCGTGAGAAAATTGTATTCAGGACGTTCAGCCTCAGCCGAGTCTAACCTACCCACAACACGGATCGCCGCTTGTCCGACAACCCGACGTTCAACTTCCGAAGCAGTTTGCTGCGCGCCGATCAAAATAATTCCCAGCGATCGCCCTCTTTCCGCAATATCCACCAACAAATCTTTGATTGGCGATCTTCCATCGCGGGGTGCATATTTATTCAACTCATCCAACACAATAAAAATAACTGGTTCTCGTCCCTGCTTTTCCTTTTGAATAAACAGTTTTTGCAACAACACGCCCACAACAAATTTTTGCGCCCTAGCGGTTAACTTATGGATATCAGCAACAGTCAGTTGCGCACCGGAAGAAAGAGGATCGAGTTGATATTTTTCAACTTCATCCGCTGATAAATCTCCCCGAATTAAGTGACTAACTTCGCCACTAATACCATACAAACGCCGAATCATCGCTTCAGCAGTAGCTAAAGCATTACGCCCTAACCACTTAGCATCTGTTGCGTTCAAAAGTTTGTCTTCTAAAAATAGAACTAAGTCTTTAAATGACTTAATTTCTGTGCGATCATCTTCACCAAAAGGTTCGACTGATAAATAAGCTTGTGGCTGACGGCGAAACTTGCGATCGCTGTCATCATTTTCTTCCGCCAACCGTGCTAATCTTTCCTCAACTGTCGCCACTAGATAAGATAAATTACCCCGATCTAAATCTTCTCCAGTAAACAGGAAACGAAATAGGCGATCGCGGCACAATTCCCGCAAACTCCACATATATACTGATACACCCTCCGCACGCTGTTCTAAATCCGAATCAATATGTAAGCTATCTTTTTTAGGAGCAGCCCGCAAACCTACACTACCAAAAGGTTGAATAGGTAAATTCATCGCAGCATATTTTTGTTGTTCCTTTTCATTTGCGGAATCACCATATTTTGTATTCAGCTTATCCAAGAAAAATAAATCTTCTCCCTTGACATTAAAAATCAGTGCTTTCGTGTTAGCTCGGTAAGAACCAAGCGCCTGAGAATTGAAAATTGAATATAATAAAAACAAGGCATAAGATGTTTTTGTAGCAACACCAGACACTCCAGAAATGTTTACATGAGCGCCTTTTTTTCCATCAATAAATGAGTAGTTGAAATAAGCCGCATTGCCATTAGTCATCATTCCAGCCGCGATTGGCGTATCCATACTATCGAAATATAAAGCAGTTGCCAAATCCGCACCCAAAGCCAGCTTTACTGGATCGCCTGGTTGTGGTGGCAAATATTCTTCTGGCTCAATTCGCGTTACTTGAACGTGAGCGACATAGGATATATTTATTGGTAAAGTTCCGTCTTTAACTAAAAACGTATCTGTATCAAATTGCGCTCCTTCATACTGAGTGCGAACGTGATCTACTACGCCATAAAAGTGAACAAATCCCATACCATCTGGGCGTTGAGTTTGTACCTCAACAACATCATCTAAGCGTAAAACTTTTTGCGCCGCTACAGCCACCCAGAATTCTAAAGGAGTTGCTTCTTGAGTACCGAGAACAAAACCGATGGGTTGAGATGTCATATTATTTTAGATTTTAGATTTTAGATTTTAGATTTTGGATTGTAATTTTTATATTTTCAATTTTGATTGTAGAGACGTAGCAATGCTACGTCTCTACAGGGGATTTAATTTATGGCACATATAAAACAAATGGTGCAATGTTAGATTTGTGAATTGGCGTAATATCCTAGCAGTGTGAGAGTCTAAAATTAGGAGTTGATATTAAAGGATGCTAAGAAGTTTTGGACTCTTCGTTTAATCAGTGCTGCATCACCCATTTGTCTTCCCAGTTCTTTTTCCAAAGCACCAACAGGAATTAGGTTTTGAGGGGCGCGGGGATCGCGTGAGGGATGGGAAGCGTATTGAGGAATTAAATGTGTAGTTTGATTCGCTATTTCTTGGACTGTTTCTAAGGGAGTTTCGCTGGATATTTCAAGCCTAACGATGCCATGTAAAGCCTGATAGCCTAGTTGCGATGAGTGACAATCGCCAGATTTTAAATACCAAGAAAACCGGGGGCGATTTTTTTCTTTAATTAAGAAGATAGGCGATCGCTCTCCCGGTGATAAGCGCCACAGCAAAGCCGCATATTTTTCGCTTAAGTAACTTTTGTGCATTGTCTTAACATAGCCCAAAATGAAATGCGGCGAATTATAAGACAACCGTCCATCCCGAATGACTAGTGTATCTGTGCGCTCATCCACCTGTTGAACTATTAGCTCCTCCTCCTGTGCTAGCATAGCGTTCTGCACGATTAAGCCCCGCACATCGGGAGTATTACCTGTAATAGGTTTAAGTGGCTCATAAACTAAGTCTGTCTTACTTCCCAAAGGACAAGGAATACGAGTCAACTGTGCTTCTTGTTCGCCACCAAACCCTAAAACACGGCGAACAGCGATTTGAGTACAATCCGCCTGGGGAACAGATCGATCCACCACCACAGCACCCACAGCGATCGTCCCAAAAACACCGTAACAAACTGTATTACCATCCCCACCCACAAGCGGGGCATCGATCCGACGACAACCATCAGTAAAGACAAGGTGACGAGGAAGAGATCGTGGCCCAGTCGAAACAAAACAGTCCCATTCCTCTGTTTCTACAACAGGATCGATATCACTCTCAGACAGCGAGACATCATCGTCAATCTGAATTGGAGGCTCATAATCATTCCCCCAAGGCTCAATACGATAGTTGAATTTTCGCCAGAAGTCACTCAACAAAGCTATCCATCCTAATAGACAATCTTGTTTTAATTTCCCTCCAAAATAAATAAATTTACCATTTTTACAGAATTCTTAAAAATACTTATGAGTATCGCGAACGCGTTAGTAGGGTAAAAATTGTGAATGATGAATGCTGAATGCAATTCATCATTCATCATTTATCATTACCCATTACCAACCACCGCAATACAATCAATCTCCACCAACACATCTTTAGGCAAACGAGACACCTGCACGCAAGCACGAGCCGGAGCAGAAGCCTCATCAAAATACCGAGCATAAACAGCATTCATAGCCGCAAAATCATTCATATCCGCCAAAAAAACCGTCGTTTTCACCACATCCGCAAAACCAGCCCCAGCCGCAACCAGAATCGCCTCCAAATTAGCCATCACCTGCTGCGACTGCTGCGACACATCCCCCGCACCCACAATTTCCCCATTACTCGGATCGAGAGGAATTTGCCCAGCCACAAACAGCATTTGACCGCTAGCCGCGATCGCTTGATTATAAGGCCCCACAGGAGCCGGAGCCTTATTAGTACGAATAACCTCTCTCATATTCTTCCTCTGCGCCCTCTGTGCCTTTGTGGTTCGTAACTCTAACCCAACCTCGGCCTAATCCCATAGTGCCGATATTGCCAATAATCCTGCATTACGCGATCATGGTCAAAACACAAATTATCAGGAATTCGCCAAAACTCAAAAATTCCGATATTTTTAGCATCATCCCCCGCCTGCGGTTCCCCCTTCGCCATTGCCAAAAACACCACACTCATGGTATGTTGCCGAGGATCGCGACTGGGATCGGAATAGACGTGAAACTGTTCCACTAGCTCCACAGCCAAACCCGTTTCTTCCTGGGCTTCCCGCCGTGCAGCCACTTCAGCTAACTCCCCATAATCAATAAATCCCCCCGGAATTGCCCAACCAAAAGGAGAATTGAGCCGCTCGATCAGAATAATTGGTCGGTGCGGACGGTCAACCAATTCAATAATAATGTCAACAGTCGGAACGGGATTGCGGTAACTCATCTAAGATATTTTTACTTGAGATTAACTTTGGGCATCAACTCAGAAGCTTGCGTATGCTTCCATCTGACACCAGCTTATAAGAGCAGTTCTCTTCTGACTCCAGCAGTCTGGGCTTGATAATCCCTGAATAATTGGAAATACTGATGCTAGTCGTTCAAAAATTGACATGAGTATTAACCCAAAACCTTTGGGAGCGGTCGTAAGTTTTGACTGCACGATTATTGTTAATAACATTTTGTCCGGAATATGTGTTGCAAAAACTGGCTCTGCTCTAGTAAATATATTTATTGCTAACTGCCTGAAGAATCGAGAAACTCCTTTAATGAATTCCTAGTTGCTGTTCAAGCGACATTTTCCCCTATACCTGGAAACCCTGACTATGGACAGGTGTCAAAGTCTAACTGAGTGTGATAAATTCGGTGGCGATCGCACTGACAACGCCAAAAAGCGATTTCCTCCTCTTACATCAAGTTATCTATGCCTTTTCCCAGATCTTCTGGAATTCTACTCCATCCCACTTCATTTCCCAGTCGCTTTGGTATTGGTGACTTGGGCTTAGAAGCATTTCGTTTCATTGACTTTTTATTCAAAAGCTATCAGCAATTCTGGCAAGTATTGCCAGTAGGGCCGACAGGACACGGCAATTCCCCTTATATGTCCTATTCGGCTATGGCTGGAAATCCGCTGCTTATCAGCCCGGAACGGCTACAGGAACAAGGATTGCTATCCGAAGCGGACTTTGCTAATCTGCCAGATTTTCCCAAGGAAAGGGTAGATTACGAGCAGGTGGTACAAATAAAGACACCCCTGCTAAAGCAAGCTTGTCAGAACTTCCAAGCTCATGCAACGCCAATGCAACAGCAAGAATTTGCTGGTTTTTGTGAAGGCAAGGCTTACTGGCTAGATGACTATGCCTTATTCATGGCGCTCAAAGATGCTCATGCAGGAGCAAGTTGGCATCAATGGGATCGAGACATTGCCCGCCGTCAACCAGAAGCCTTAGAACAATGGCGGCAGCAGCTAGAAGCAGAAATTTACTACCAAAAATACATTCAGTTTGAGTTTTTTCGCCAGTGGTCGGAGCTAAAGAGCTATGCTAATATGCACGGCATTCAGATCGTTGGCGATATTCCCATTTACGTTGCTCATGATAGTGCCGAGGTGTGGGCGCATCCAGAAATTTTTTGCTTGAATCAAGAAACAGGCGAAGCGGCTTTGATGGCAGGAGTTCCCCCAGATTACTTTAGTTCCACTGGTCAATTGTGGGGAAACCCAATTTACAACTGGGAAGAATTACAACGGCAAGACTTCAAGTGGTGGGTGCAGCGTTTCCAGGCGATGCTCGATTATGTGGATGTGATTCGTATCGATCACTTCCGGGGCTTTGAAGCTTATTGGGCGGTAAAACAAGGAGAAGCCACTGCGATAAATGGTGAGTGGATTCAAGCGCCTGGGGAAGGGTTGTTTCAGGCGATCGCCCAACATTTAGGCAAGTTACCTGTCTTAGCCGAAGATTTGGGTATAATCACCCCAGAGGTAGAAGCGCTGCGCGACAAGTTTGAATTTCCCGGCATGAAAATTTTGCATTTTGCCTTTGGTTCAGACGCAGCAAATCCTTATTTGCCCTTTAACTATCATTCGCCCAATTGTGTTGTCTACACAGGCACTCATGATAATGACACCACCATAGGCTGGTTTAATACAGCTTCAGACCATGAAAAACACAAATTGTGGCTTTATTTGGGTTGTCATAGTCCTGAAGGCATCCACTGGGATTTAATTCGGTTAGCTTTAAGTACTGTAGCTAATCAGGCAATTATTCCACTGCAAGATGTCTTGGGATTAGGAACAGAAGCGCGAATGAATGTTCCAAGTAAAGGTGAGGGCAACTGGGAATGGCGCTATCAGCCAGATGCTCTCACAGAGGAATTGAGCTATCGACTCAAAACCCTGACAGAAACCTTTGGTCGCGCTCCACAAGCAATGCATTAGGGGTAAGAAAAGTGTGAAGGATGAAGTATGAAGTGTGAATTTTTAGCCTTCAGCCTTTATCCTTCAGCTTTCTTAAAGCCTCCTATCAGTACCAAAGGTGATTTCTTGCACTTGACCGAGTTCTCCCAAGGGCTTGGCATCTTTTTGATCGACAGTAGTAACCAGCACACCACCAGCATTACCGACTCTTACTTTTAGTTGTTCGTTTGCTACCCAAGTGCGTTGAGTTCCTTGAGGTAAAAGTCCTTCAAACTGTTTCTTGCCATCAGCTACTACCCGCATCCAAGATTCAGCCTTCAAGGTCATTCCCACCTGAACTGGTTTATTGATTTTGCTAGCAGTGCTATTAGGCGGATTGACAGGCTTAACTTTTTGTGGTTGCTTTGGTAAGTTTGGTTTGGCTGCTGAAATTGTTGGCTGTTTTTGCAGTTGACTATTACTGAGTGGCATTTCTGAGCGACTCAATATTTGAGACAAAGCGCTGACAGTGCCAACAATCATCAGAACGTATAGCACGTAAAGATGAGGAGTTTTCAGTTGTGCTGGAGGCAAACTGATCTTATCGGGCTGGGGGGAGAGTTGGCGATCGCTCACCGGAAAGCTGCTGGCGAAGCCTTTCCCATCTAAACCCAGTACTTCGGCATATTTTTGAATAAAACTTTGAATATAAACTGGTTCTGGCAACTCATCTAGCTTACCCGCTTCAATTGCTCGTAAAAAGCGCGATCGAATGCGAGTTTGGGTTTCCACTTGCGCTAAAGACAGTTGTTTTTCTTGACGCTTTAGGCTTAGTGTAGATCCCAGCTCTGCTAGCTTTTCTGCTCTTTGTTGCTCAATAGATGGCACTATCTGATCATGATGCTGCTGCTTTTTCCACCACTTCATATTTTTATATATTGCGCTTGTTGACAGCACCCGGCTCCTTCTCCCGTGTGAGTTTAATTTGGTCTTGTAAAAAGCCCAGTTCAATTTGTTTTAGGGGACGATATCGACCCATAGGCAATGCTGCTGCTAGAGGTGATTGTAGTTGAATTGAACCAATAGCAGTACGATGTAGCTTAATCACCCGATAGCCCAACTGCTCAGTCATGCGGCGAATTTGCCGATTTCTCCCCTCCCACAAAATGATTTCCATTTTAGTTTGATTGTCATTTTGCGTCAGCAGGCGGACTTCAGCGGGTAGAGTTTTTCTACCATCTAAAAAAATACCCTGCCGCCATTGTTGTAGCACTGATTCTGGTGGATGTCCTTGCACTACAACATGATAAGTTTTAGAAATATTGTGGCGAGGATGGGTGAGAGCAAACGTCAATTCTCCATCGTTGGTCAGTAGCAAGGCTCCGGTGGAGTCTGCATCCAAACGCCCAACCGGATGAATTCCCTGACCTGTACGTAATTCTGGTGCGAGTAGATGCATCACAGTAGTACGTCCTTGAGGATCTTCACAGGTGGATAGAACTCCGGCTGGTTTGTTCAATAACAGATAAGTTAAATTTGGACGATGCAGCGGTTGGATGAGTTTGCCATCAACTGCGATCGCATCCTTTTGCGGATCGGCTTTTTGTCCCAGTTCTGCTACAATGCCATTACACCCAACCCGACCCGCTTGAATCATAGCTTCTGCTTCGCGCCGCGAAGCAATGCCCCATTGGGAAAGAATTTTTTGTAGCCGTTCCTCCATTTTGCTCTCCACCAAAGTACTACCAATATATACGCTATTTGTCATTCGTCATTGGTCAAGAGTCATTTGTCAACGGTCAAGAGTTATTAATCATTTGTGATTAATTTTGAACAAATAACTTTGAACAAATAACATAGACGCGCAAGCGGCTTGCCGCTTGCGCGCAGACAAAGGACAAAGGACAAACAACAAATGACAATTAGCCAGCTGCTATCGCCAGCACTCAAGTTGTTCTTGCGATCGCAAGTAGAGCGAGTATCTCACCTGGAAGTGAAAATTTCAGGAAGCGATCGCTCCTTTCTCAAGGGTAATATTCCGGGTGTATCAATATCAGCCAACCAAGCAGTCTATCAAGGATTGCATATTGCCCAAATTCAGTTGGTGGGAGAAGATATTCGCACCAACTTGCGCTCGATTCTCAAAGGTGAACTCCTACGACTAGTAGAACCTGTCATCGTCTCTGGTGAACTACTACTAGAGGAAACAGGTTTAAATGCTTCCCTCCACTCAACTCTATTATCCAATGCTTTGACTGACTTACTACAGATGCTCATTCCAGTCAGTTACCCATTAAAAGGTGAAGTTAGCTGGGACAAAATTAGTGTCACTCCAGAACAACTGATTTTAAGTGGTACTTTGACAAATTCTAGTATAACAACTGGGCTATTACTGCGTTGTGGTTTACAGCTACTCAGCAGCCATGAATTACAGCTAACTCAGCCGCAATTGCAAATCTCTCCAGATGTCCGCTTGGAAAAGTTAGAAAATTTCCCCATAGATTTAGGTTCACAAGTTGATTTGCAGGAATTAACTTTACACCCAGGTGAACTAGTGTGTCGCGGTAGCATTACTGTCATGCCTTGAATAGAGGTGAGAGGCGAGTCGCAAGGCTCCAGTTTTAAGTTTTAAGTTTTAAGTTTTGAGTTAAAAAATGCTCATTTAACTTAAAACTTAGAACTCAAAACTCAAAACTATTCAAGTCCCCTTGTCCCTCAGATCCCCGCCTTGGCTAGTAATGGTAGGAGTAAGGTGACGAAATAGTAAACTAAGGGAGCGGTAAAGACGTAGCTATCGGCGCGATCAAGAATACCGCCGTGACCTGGAATCAGTTGTCCTGAATCCTTGACACCAGCATCGCGCTTCATCATCGACTCGGTGAGGTCGCCCAACAGGCTAGCAATACCAATTAGCAAACCCAAAGCTAAGCCAGTCCAAGGCCAACCAGCCCAATTTAGATACCAAGCTCCGGTCACGGCTACAGCTACACTAGCAGTCACTCCGAATACAGCACCTTCAACCGTCTTTTTGGGGCTAATATCAGAAAGGCGGGTACGACCAAAGAATTTGCCAACGACGTAAGCACCAATATCAGCTGCCCAGATACAGAAGAAGGTTAACATTGTGGCTGTTAGACCTTCAGGTAGTGCATCGATATTTGTCCAGGAAGATGGGAGGTAGCCTCCTAAAGGTAAGTTGCTGACGGCGGCGCTACCAAGCGATCGCATCCGAATCCAGTAACTGGGTAAATAACCGCCATAAAATAGTCCTAAAATTGAAGTGGAAATATCTGCGATCGTTGCTAATTTGGGTTGAAACAGCAGATAAAAACAAATAAATGTCCCCGCTACTGGCATCACAGCATCAGCTAAGTTTGAAGAAACTGTAGCAATTACTAATAGGGCTTGGCTAACTACCAATGTAGTTTTAGCAGCAGGTAGAATTCCTTTGGTTCGCACTAGCTGAAAATATTCCAACTGACCTAAATAAACAATGACAGAAAACATCAGGGTGAAATACCACCCCCCTAATATACTGCTTGACAGAGCAAGGGCGATCGCAATTATTCCACTAACAATCCGAGTCCAGGGCATGAGTAAAAGTATGAAGTATGAAGTATGAAGTATGAAGTATGAATGGCAGAAATTGTTAGCATTCATTATTCATCATTCATCATTCCGATTTAGTCTAACTTCTCCCCACTGAGAATAAAAATAGGATCTACAGCGGCAAAGGTTTGCTGGTTCCCCCGCGTCTCTAAGCGGTTAACAGCTGACTGAACGACTTCAATATTCCGAGCTTGCAACTGCGCTAAACCTTGGGAAATAGCGTATAAGCTCTCAAGATTACTGGCTGTGGCAACTACTCTACCTTGAAGTGGCAAGTAGCGCCAAACTTCTTTAAGCAAACGTTCGATTGGCCGTCCACCTTCAATACAAACGCGGTGAGGAGGTTGGGGTAAGTCTTGCAGACACTCAGGCGCGCTCGCTTCAATTACTTCGACATTTTTCACATTAAAGCGATCGCAGTTACGGCGGATCAAACTGGCTACTTCTTCATCTCGTTCCACTGCAATAATCTGCGCTTGGGGACACAATAACCCAATTTCCACTGGAATCGTACCTGTCCCCGCACCAATATCCCACACCAGCGAGTTGGGTTGTAGCCGCAGGTGCGAAATCAACAGCAGCCGAATTTCACGCTGCGACAGAGGAATCCCAGGTAGGCTATCGAACAAATCATCGGGGATGCCTGGTGTAATGTAAGGCCAGATTTCAGAAGGCATAAAAATTAAATTAATGTCTTAGCTTGCCTCAACAGAGACTAAAAGCCGTAAAATTTAGAGTTTACAACCAAAGCGCGAGTAATACATCTATATTATTGATTTACTGATTGCGCCAGCATTTTGATCATAAAGGCGATGCTTCACTAACTGCACTGTTGACAGTGTTTAGCGCTATATTCCACCAAAATACTGAACTTAACCTGGTGGCAGTATTCCTAGTAAAGAAAAATGTCTACAGTTGTTATTTAGAGGTAAGCAATCAATTATGATTAATTTCTAGGTAGTGCAAGTATGAGGGAGCTTGATGACTATTTGGGTAAACGAGCAGATCGATCCATCTGGCATGATCCATGCTTGCATCGCCTGCTGCGATCAAGACCAAGCAAATGCTTGTCATGAATCTTATGAGTATAATTTGACCGAAACCCAAAAAGCATCTGGCTGGGTAGCTAGACTGCGGATAGTTAATTCCTGGGATGAAGTGCCAGTAAATGCGCTGAAATTGGATTAATCAGCACTGCTGGATGAGTATAAGGCGTTGCTGAATTATACTCTGATTCAGCAACGTCAATTTTCAGGTGTGGCAGAGAATTGTTTGCTAACTTTAAGGCTGCTTTGGTGGACGCGGAAATCGGTGGCGAATTGGTCCCAGGATTTGGTTAATCTGGCGTAGTTGCTCAGCCGTACCCATACAAATGAGTAAGTCTTGAGCCATTAATTCAGTATCGGCAGTGGGGCCACCGATAAGAGTGCCATCAGTACGACGGATGGCTAGAATGAGCGCGCCTGTTTGCGATCGCAGTCTTGCTTCCCGCAAGGTTTGACCGATACAAGGACAAATAGCAGGATCGAGACGAACTTCTTCTAGGTAAAGTTCTCGATCCATACCAGTGAGAATACCATCGACAAAATCCATCACTTGGGGTCTGAGGGCAGCAGCTGCCATCCGTTTACCACCAGTAATATAAGGAGAAACGACGGCATCAGCCCCAGCCCGTTGTAGTTTTTTTAAGGCTTCTTGAGTACTTGCCCTAGCGATCGTCCGAATTTGCGGGTTCAGTGTCTTAGCTGAAAGTACTGTATAGAGATTTTCTGCATCTGAAGTCAGTGCTGCCACTAGGCATACAGCTCGTTCAACTTGCAGATCGATCAAAGTTTCATCAAGTGTAGCATCGCCAGAGATTGCCATATAGCCTAGCTGCCGCGCTGACTCAATTGATGTAGCGTCAACGTCAACAACCACAAAAGAGACACCTTCAGCATTGAACTCTGAGGCGATTTGCCGCCCCGTGCGACCAAAGCCGCAGAGAATATAGTGTCCAGAGAGGGATTCCATTAAACGCCGCTGTTGCCTGAGTCGAATTCCTTCTTGAAAGTAACCTTGAATTACAGCTTCTGTAAATCGATTGACAATGTAACCAATTGTCACTACTCCCATTAAAATTAGCGCGATCGTGAACAGTCGTCCGCGCGCGCCAAGAGGACGAGTTTCTCCGTAACCAACAGTAGCTAGGGTAATCACTGTCATGTAAGCAGCGTCTTCCCAAGACCAACCTTCTACTAGGTGATACCATAAAGTACCAGCCAGAAAGACACCCCCTAGAGCGATCGCCCCTGCCAATAACTCTTTTTGAATCCGATGATATTTCTGCTCAAGTGTTGAGTACACAGATTTTTAGAGAGGAGACTAGGGAGTAGTAAAGGAGTGGCGGAGGGGGTGACAACGGGAGGGGGGAAGCCTACATCAGCCTTCTACTTGTTCCCTTGTCCTCTGCGAACGTCCCTAGTTAAAGCAAGATATCCTAAGCTAACTTAATATAATGCTTCATTTGAGTCAGAAGAGACAGAAATTTTTCAGAAATGCTATTAATTTGGCAGATAAAAATAGGAAAAAATTTTCAGGAGTAATATAGTGAGCATAGAAACTCTAGTTTCAGATTCTTCTATACCAGCTGAGTCAGCGCCAGTAATATCTAGCCCTTACGATCCTGCTGGCTTCAATGATTCTGTCATGACTACCTACGCCCGCTTTCCCCTGGCTCTGGATCGGGGTGCTGGCTGTCAGGTGTGGGACACTCAAGGGAAAGAATATCTAGATTTTGTCGCTGGAATTGCTACTTGCACTTTGGGACACGCTCATCGGGCCCTAGTAGAAACGGTAACGCGCCAAATTCAGACGCTGCATCACGTTTCTAATTTGTACTATATTCCCGTGCAAGGGCAGCTAGCAAAGTGGTTGATCGAGCATTCGTGTGCCGATCGCGTGTTCTTTTGCAACTCAGGGGCAGAAGCCAATGAGGGAGCAATTAAACTAGCGCGGAAGTATGCTCATACAGTGCAACGAATTAAGGAGCCATTAATTTTAACGGCGAATGCTAGTTTTCACGGTCGGACATTAGCAACGATTACGGCAACGGGTCAACCGAAGTATCAAAAAGACTTTAGCCCTCTAGTGCCAGGTTTTCATTACGTACCTTATAACGATATTGCGGCGATAAAAGAAGCGATCGGGGAACTAGATGAAGGCGATCGCCGAGTAGCGGCAATTCTTTTAGAACCACTGCAAGGCGAAGGTGGTGTACGTCCTGGCGATGTTGCCTACTTCCAGCAGATCCGCAAGATTTGCGATGAGACTGGCATTCTGCTAATTCTAGACGAAGTGCAAGTCGGCGTGGGTCGCAGTGGCAAGCTTTGGGGTTATGAAAATCTCGGCATTGAACCAGATATTTTCACCAGCGCTAAAGGCTTAGGCGGTGGTATCCCCATTGGTGCTGTGATGTGCAAAAAGTTCTGCGATGTCTTCCAAGCAGGAGATCATGCTAGTACTTTTGGCGGAAATCCGTTTGCTTGTGCGGCGGCGCTGTGTGTCTGTGAAACGATAGAACGGGAAAATCTACTGCAAAACGTGCAAGAACGCGGCGAACAGCTAAGGAATGGTTTAAAAGCGATCGCTGCCAAATATCCCGATCAAATTACCGAAGTACGCGGCTGGGGTTTGATTAATGGCATGGAACTCAATGCAGATACTCAGTTAACTGCTGCTGATGTCGTTAAAGGTGCGATCGCTGAAGGTTTGTTGCTAGTACCAGCAGGCCCAAAAGTAGTTCGCTTTGTTCCACCACTAATTGTCACCGAGGTAGAAGTTAACATGGCCTTGCAAGCGGTCGAACGAGCAATGGCAGCTGTAATTTCGTAGACTAGCGTATCTTATGCTGCTGATATTGATGTAGTAGGCGATCGGATAATACAAAAAAGCCCGTCTCACAATGAGTGAGACGGGCAAGTCATATGCAGGGCTTTTCGATTCTCGAAAGACACCCACGAGCATTATGGATCGAGCCTCTTGCGAACTCCTCGTGCGTGACATAGGTTTTCTCTGTTTGGTAAGAATAATGTTTGAGTTGAATTGCCAAGCGCACTTTTTCTAGTAACTTTTTTGGGCGTTCTTCCGTAGGGTGATATCTAGAAAAATTCCGGTTAATATTCTGATACAGAATGTCATCCAGAAAAACAATGGCGATCGCTAGGGAATATACGAGAAAATTATTGATATCATAAAAAAACGGTGAATATACGCGAAATTTCCCTATAATAACTACTTAGACTGCTGGATATCAGTTGAGGCAGTACAGCAACGTTATTTGTCAGAGTTTAATTCAAGCCGAGCTACTATGCCGCTATCAGTGGAACAATAATTTGGGCTTGTTGGTTAGGGGATTTCTAAGTCAAATGCAACCAAGTGTTAGATAGCAGTTGGGAGGTTGTTGGTGGAGTGTAGGGATACTATGTATGAAATATTTGCTATATCCTTGCTACTTTAAAGCTTGCAAGTATCCATAGAGTTTTCATGAGTATTATTCATGTTCGTCAGATAGAAGCAAAGCTGAGAGCGCTGTTTACTAATTTAATTGATCTCAGTGATTATGTAGGTAAACCGAAAATTGAGCAAGATTCTGCCTTCTTAACTCGTGCGCTCGCTGCATTTGCAATTTTAGTTACTGCTGATATAACTCCAGATCAAGCTGCACTCTGTATAACTGATGGATTCCATGATAACGGAATTGATGCAGTTTATTTTGACAGTCGTGAGAAGGTTCTTTTTGTCGTTCAAACTAAATGGAAGCATGATGGTACAGGTAGTATTGAACGTGGTGATGCTCTAAAATTTATTACTGGTGTTAAAGATCTTATTAATGCAGAATTTGATCGCTTTAATGACAAAATCAAAAACCGCTCAGTCGAGATTTTAGATGCGTTATCTCTTGCAAATACCCGCATAGTTCTTTTAGCTGCTTATACTGGTCAAGCAACATTGAGTCAGGAAGTTTTGCGTGATTTCAGGGACTTTCTGAATGATATGAACGATCCTTCAGAAGTTGTGGAATTAAGAGTGCTTCGGCAAGGGAACTTACATGGAATTGTTGCTAGTGGCACTTTGGGCGCACCAATTAATTTTGATGTAGTGTTAAAGGATTGGGGACAGATTAGAGAGCCATTTTCTGCGTATTACGGTCTTGTATCGGCAACTGAAGTTGCTGATTGGTGGAATAAATATTACCCAAAACTTTTCATGCCGAACATACGTTCTTTTCTTGGTGAAACAGAAATTAACCAGAGTATTGTTGGTACTCTATTATCAGAACCGGAAAAGTTCTGGTACTTCAATAATGGCATAACAGCATTGTGCAGTAAAATTCGGAAGAAACCACTAGGAGGTAATACTCATGAGACGGGTGTATTTGAATGTCTTGATGTAAGTGTTGTGAACGGAGCGCAAACCGTAGGAGCTATTGCAACTGCAAATGCAAAATCACCTGAGCAAGTTGCAAAGGCGGCTGTGTTGATTCGATTCATTTCACTTGAAAGTTGTCCAGAGGATTTCGCTTTACGTGTTACGCGGACAACAAATACTCAGAACCGCATTGATAGCCGTGATTTTGTCTCCCTGGATACCGAAAATCAAGAGCGTATACGAACTGAGTTGCAACTAGAAGGGATCGAATATATTTATAAAGCTGGCTACACCGTTCGTGATAGTAGAAGTGGCTTTGACTTTTTAGAGCGATCGTTGCTGTTGCGTGTGCCCATTCTGAGCTTGCTTACACAGTACAAGCAAAAGGTAAGGTTAGTTTACTATATGAAGATATCTCTAAAGCACCATACAAGGCTCTTTTCAATCCAAGTCTTTCCAGCATTAGGCTCTGGAAACTTGTACAGATTCATCGCGCAATAGAAGATCAACTGAAGGCTGAACGGGGAAAACGGCAGGGACAAGAGACAATGTTACCCGTTCATGGCAATAGGTTCTTAGCTCGACAGGTATTTCGACATCTTCCTCTTGGCAATCTCGACGATCCTAGAAGAGACATACAAGAAATTCTAGGCTTGGTTCCTGAATTCGCTATTCGTGCAATTGATTCAACTGCAAGTGCAATAAGCGAGAAGTATCCAGAGTCATACCTCGCTAATTTGTTCAGGAATATGAAAAAGTGCCAAGATGTTGAAAATTTAGTTGATTCCCATTGGGAATAGTATGGATACACGTCTGGTAGCCTCTAGTTTTAGGCGAGACTAGTAGCGGCGGTCTAACGTATCACTGCACTGGAATGGAGCATAGATTGTCTATTGAGTAGCAAATGATTATCTACCGCTGCTCAACTTCATCTTTAGGTAGCTTTGTCTGTCAGTTAGGATACGTACTTCCAGGTTGCAAGAGCGAATAATGTATCGCTAGCCCGACAAGAGCATTGATCTTGCAGTAAAATCTCCAGGCGTTAAGGATGTGGATTTACATTGTCTACATTGTCATACGGCTAATTGCCGTATAAAATTAAATTTATAATCTCACTGTAATTTCATTTCAATTGATCATATGGCTACTGCAAATCGTTCAAAATCAGTGGCACGATTAGAAGCCCGCGTCAGTCCAGAAATTAAAGCGCTTTGGCAGAAAGCGGCTGACTTAGAGGGACGTACTTTAACTGATTTCGTGATTGCAAGCGTCCAGGCAGCAGCCTGTGAGGTTATAGAGCAACATCAAACACTCAAACTCAGTGTTGAAGACAGTGAAGCTTTTGTAGATGCGCTCCTAAATCCTCCGAACCCCAATGCTGCATTAAAGGCGGCTGCTTCCCGATATAAGGAAATCATGCCAGTTTAATGGTCTTAAAAATTGAGCCACTTAATAGTCGTAGGCATACTCGCTCAAGCTTTTGTTGTGGCAAAGATAGTCTAGACAGTTACATACGCAAGCAAGCATCTCAGGATCTTAAAAAACGAGTCGCCACTGTATTTGTCTTAGTCGACGATCCTGAGACGATTGTTTTAGCTTATTACACGCTCTCTTCGTATACTGTCGATATTACAGTTCTGGATGAAGCTTTTGCGAAACGCTTACCTCGTTACCCACTACTACCAGCTACGTTGCTAGGTCGTCTCGGTGTTGATAATAGTCAGAAAGGTAAGCGATTAGGCGAATTAATGTTGGTAGATGCCCTCAAAAAGTCGCAAGATGTGGCTACGCAAGTTGCATCTGTTGCTGTGACAGCAGAAGCTTTGGATGAAGAAGCCACGAGCTTTTATATGAAGTACGGCTTTCAGCAGTTTAGGCAAGAACGTATGAAGCTCTACTTGCCGATGAAATCTGTTGAGGCACTTTTTCAGGAACTAGGAATTTAGCCAATATACCACCACATCACAAATCACTGCACCGGAACGCGAAAGCTGTAAGGTTGTCGGTGTTGTACGCTTCATCTCGCGTCCGGTGAGTTCAAGCGTTATGCAGCAGCTAAGCCACTATGTCTGAGCAAAGGCTCAGTACTCGGTTCGCGTCCCCGGAAGGACTTAAATACCTCCATCGGGTGCTTGCTACCACCCAAAGCCAACACTGTCTCGCGGAAGCGCTTACCCGTAGCGGTTATCGCCTGGGAGTCCTCCAAGCCTGCTTCTTCAAAAGCACTGAAAGCATCAGCACTCAATACCTCAGCCCATTTATAGCTGTAATAGCCTGCGGCATAACCCCCAGCAAAGATATGCCCGAACGAGCATAAAAATGCATCTTCTGGTAGAGGGGGCAATACTGTAGTGGTTTGGGCAATGCGGTTACGTACATCATTTACGCTCTCGTTACCACCTGGTTGATAGCGGTGATGCAGTTCTAAGTCAACTAAGCCAAAGTGTAACTGTCGCAGCATAGCACTACCACTCATATAATTACGAGCAGCCAACAACTTTTGATAGTAATGCTCTGGCAAAGTTTCACCTGTTTCGTAATGCTTTGCCATTCCCAGCAATGTCTCGCGGTGGTAACACCAGTTTTCCATGAATTGGCTGGGTAGTTCTACAGCATCCCATTCGACATTATTAATTCCGGCTGCACCAGCGTAGTCTACCTTAGTCAGCATATGTTGCAACCCGTGACCAAATTCGTGGAAGAGAGTTTCCACTTCTCTGAAAGTCATTAAGCTGGGTTTGCCGTCTACGGGTGGCGTTTGGTTACACACCAAATATGCTACTGGTTTACGGGTAATAGTTATGTCATTGCTTGCAGTAATTTTTGCTCGACCCATGCAATCATCCATCCAAGCACCACCGCGTTTTTCCGCAGGACGACTGTAGGGATCTAAATAGAAGTATGCAATGCTTTCCCCTGTTTCATCAGCAACTTGGAAATACCGCACGTCCTCATGCCATAGTGGAGCTTGACCATCAGCAGCAGTAACAGTAACACCAAAAATCCGCTTCACTAAGTCAAACAACCCATTTAGCACCTGGGGTAGAGGGAAATATGGTCGCAGTTCTTCGTCACTAAAAGCAAATTTTTCTTCTCGCTGGCGTTCAGCCCAATAGCTAACATCCCAGTGCTTCAAGTCGCTTGCTTCTGGTACACCAATAGATGCAGCAAAAGCTTTTAATTCCGCAAACTCCTTCTTAGCAGCATCATAACTAGCACCGCGCAGTTCTTCGTGTAACGCTTCCACTGCATCATAACTAGGAGCCATTTTACTAGCTAGGCTTAACTCGGCATAACTGTTAAAGCCAAGTATGTTTGCTTCTTCCTGACGCAGTTGTAGAATTCGTTCAATGATTTGTGTATTATCTAGATCGCCAAATGAAGCGCGGCTGATAAAAGCCTTATAAAGTTTCTCCCTTAAATCTCGGCGTTTGCTGTGTTGCATAAAAGGCCCAAAACTGGGAGAATCTAGCGTAATGCGCCAAGGCCCATTTTCAGCAGTAGCATTTTCTTCACCCGCAGCACGAGCAGAGGATGCAGCTAGACTGAGTAAGCTGGCGGGTAAACCGTCAATTTCGTCTTTGTTAGTCAGAGTGAGACTAAAAGCTTTGGTAGCGTCTAAGACATGGTTGGAAAACTTAGTAGATAGTTCTGCTTGTTCTAGCTGAATAGCATTATAGCGATCACGTTTCTCTCCCTCTAAGCCTACACCCGAAAGTTCGGCATCTCTAATCGCGGCTTCCACAATTCGCTTTTGGGCATCTTCTAAATTATCCCATTCTTTGCTATTCCGCAGTGCCTTAAAAGCCTCATATAGCGCTTTGCTTTGATTGAGCTTGTTGTAAAACTGCACTACTTGCGGTTGTACGGTTTCGTAAGCTGTCCGCAATTCTGGGCTATTTTTCACACCCATCAAATGCCCGACTATACCCCAACTCCAGCGTAAGCGTTCTGTCAAGCGATCGAGTGGCTCTACTAAACCACTCCAAGTTGGCTCTACTGTTGATTCTAGTTTACTAAGTTCTGTTTCTAGTTCTGCCAGCAGCTGCGTCATCGCTGGCTCAATGTGTTCTGCCTTAATAGTTGCAAACTGCGGTAGTCCTTCACCGATAAGCAACGGATTATTAGTAATTGTGGCGTTTACACTCATGAATGTATTTTAGATTCGCTTTTACTTTCACGATAATGAAATTTGGCGACCTTTGCCGAGTGTTGACAACCGTAAGTACTTAGCTGTTATCTGTGAAATCTTTACTAGGCTGAACGGGTTACTAGGCTCGGCCTGGTAACCCGTTACATCGGGGCTGCCGCCTCACCGAGCTACTCGCGCAAGATTTGAACACTGTAAGCACACAACTATTAGCTGTTAGCTTTTGAATTTTCCGCATTTGTTGAGCTTTTGTCAGTTTCGATGAGCCAGAATAAGGAATTGCTCTTTAGCCATACAAATAGTTTCATAATTTTACTGTCTTCTGGCTTTGATTTGTAGTCATCGTTTTGAATTACTTCTAAAAGCTTGCCACTAAAATTTGACTTGTCCCTCATCAGATCATGAAACATAGCTAGCGGTAGCAGGATGCTTTCAACTTCCACATCATCCTCATTGAAGACAATCGTCTCCAATCTAAATCTATAACCAGTCGGGTGCGACCTCTATTTGATACAACTAGCCAGCAACTGGGAAACCATATTGATTGAGTTTATTCCAGAATTGATTCCAGCGCGTTGAAGTTAAGACCAAAGCCCTTAAGCTCAGAATCGCTGCTGCTCCCTTTTGCTGACAACGCATTCCCGAACAACATAAGCGTTGCTTAATCACCGTTTTGCAGGCAGCTTCAGTCACTCCAGAGCCAATGGGATAATGTCTGCCTCGGTAAAGAGCATAGTTCATCTGATGCTGATGATTATGGAAATAAGTCACTGCCGCTGCCAGGTTAGACTGAATAGTGTGGCAATGTTTTGAGCCAAGAGATAGCTCAAGCATCTGTTCATAGAGTTGAGTGGCTGCACCAGGCTCATGTTTGAGATGATGGCAACTATCCTGGAGCCATTGACGCTGCCTCGTTTAGTTGATTCGGATAAACGGCGATGGCGACAGCAGCCAAATAGCCTGATGCATGATAGAAATCGAGAATTTGTTCACTGGTATGCTGTTTGAGAAACCGCCAGTTCGACTCTGCACCATCAGCAATCCCAATGTAGGTGGCTTGAGGGTATCGAGTCTTGGTTCTAGTAATTTCTCGTTCTAGGCGTTCCAGAAAACTGGCTTTTCCGTACTCTGGGGTAGCGCCGATGTAAATGGTATGCTGCCGTTCTCCAGTAGCGTCATAGAGGGCAATTGTACCCACCATTGCTTCGCGCCATCCCTCTTCACACAGCAACATACAAGTTCCGCCTAAGCCAATGGCCACACTTGTAATCTCTACATCTAGTTTAGGTGGCGCATAGCTCCAGGTCTCTTCCTTGACCTCAATTACGCTGGCATCGGCTTCGCTCAGCCGCTGAATACACGATATTGAAACGGCGCGGTCATGATTCTCCAATAAATCTCGTTTAACTTCACGCGCTGAACCATAGGCTAGTTTTGAGGATACTTGTTTGGCAAATAAGGGCGCTATCGGTAATGATGATTCTTCCGTCTCGTTCTAGAGGACAGTAGGTCGCTCCACCTCCAGAGCGTTGATACACATGCCGATGAACCACCACTTCTCCATATGGGCTTTGATAGACTTTGGGTTGTTCTCCTTTGGTTCGCATGATTTCTCCGGCAATCTCTAGGGCAGACCCATCGGTATCCAAATATTTCAGGGCTGCTTCGGTTGCAATGCGTCCTGCTGCGTTTAAGCTTTGCTGGATGTTTTCCTCACTTGTGAGCATCGAACGGCATAGCTCAAGTGTCACTTCTAGCTTTACTGTTGAGCCGTCAATACTGATTAACTTTGCGCTCATGCTCTGCTCTTTAAACCCTCCTCAAGAGCATAAACACTATTAGATGCCTAAATCAAGTAGAGGTCGCACCCAACCAGTCCATCTAATGGTAGGTAATCTATTTACTGCATTTTGTAAGTTGAGTATTACGCAATCACGCTCTAGGTCAGGATTTTTACCTCCGTGTACTATCCACCAATAAACATTGTGTCTAACAAAATGCTTTCCATTTCCCTTAGTACACACCTCTACTTCCACCCCATCCACATCCAAGAACTGATGAGTCATTTCTCTAGCTTCACCTTCAGGCATTGGTTCTAATTCCTCCCAAGGTTCGACTTCAATAAGATCTTTATGCTTTTGTTTGCTAGGCTGATGTTTGACAGAAAGCTCTAGAGGAACAGGGTCATCTTCTAATGCACCTAGACTTGAAACGTCTTCTTTCTCAGGTGTATCGTCTAAAAGTGTTTCTAGCTGCTTGCGGCTAAAGGCCATCATCTCTACACCAGCAATAGTCCTACGAGTCGAATTATCCATAAAATCGACTAAACCCTGAATTGGAGCTAGGTCTACTCTTATACCGTTGTACTCGGTTTCCCAATAGCCAAATTTGCCTAAAGACTTAGGATCTGTGTGGTACTCTTTCCACTTCAATGCGCTAGCTTTTTTGTTGATGTTTCTTAATACAGACCGTATGCTACCTGATAGACCGCGCCTGCCATAAACGGGATATACCAAGTATATTGTTGGCGGTTGTTCGTCAGCAATTGGGTCAAACCCAAATACCATAGTGTTCAGCTTGGCTAGCTGTTGAAGGCCTTGTTGTAAAGCTGTCTCAACTGGCGTTATTTTTCTAACTGGCGCTACCACTTTTGACCAGTTCAGCGGCGGCTTGTATAATTTTATTAAATCCGCCTTTCATCCGCATGGGCTTGGAGAGAGCGGATGAAAGGCGGGGCAGTTGAGAGAAACGCAAGTTCTCTCAACTGCCAATTACCCTCTCTCTTTTTGCGTTTCAATGTATTTTTTAACAACCTCTTCGGAGATGTGACGGGCTGTGGCGTAGTAGGTTCCTTTGCTCCACAATCCAGAACCCCAAAACTTGCGCCGCTTTAAATCAGGGAATTTGTTAAATAGATGCACCGCAGATATAGATTTAAGTGTTCTCGCTATATCTACGGGTGCTGTTTGGTGATCTGCTTGCACAAACAGGTGAACATGATCGGGCATTACTTCAAGGCTGTGAAGTATCCAATCATAGGTTATACAAGTCTCTGCCAATATTCGTTTTAGCTCCACCTCTATCGCCCCTTCTAATACTTGGTGTCGGTACTTGGGGCAAAAGATGATGTGATACCCCAGTCCGTGTGTTGCATGAGATGATTTTAAAATTTGCATATTGGCAAAATATATAAAGATTATGTTATAACTGTAATTCTAGAGCTTCAAGTAAGCAATATGGATCTAGAAGAACGGTTAGCCTTAGTTGCTAAAAAACTTTGCAAAGACAACAATCCTATAAAAGCCAAATTTGATATTTGCAGAGTCTACGAAGATAAAATCTATATCTACGTAAGAAAAAATCAATTCCCTACTACTATTAGTTGGGATGCGAGGATTAAACTTTGTCAGGGCGGGCTACCCCGAACTGATTTTCATAATCACGAATATTCTGGTTTTTCCCCCCAGCAGCTAGAAGAGTTAAAAATTGAATTTAGTGTCAAAAAATTTGTAATTGATATTGCCGATCAACTTAATCAAATTCTTTCACAGAACAAAGTTGATGCTGCCGAAGAAAAGATTAAAACTTTTCTTGAAATTGTTTCAGGTTTTTCAGTAAAAGAGGCTCTTTGTAATTAATGAAGCGCACCGTATCTATTCCAGTTGATTTACCCCATGAGAGGTTTTTGCCCCTCATGGGTAATGCGGCTGAAATTTTTAATCAGCACGTAGACTGGGCATTAGCTAACGGTACTTACAACAAAAGTAAAGCTCACCAAGATTTGTATGCAGCATTAAGACTGCAATATCCCGATGTTCCATCAGCTTTACTGCAAACAGTTCGGGATAATGCTTTAGAGGCAATTAAAGCCACTAAATTTAAACGTACTCCCAGAAAAAAGCCAACATCAGGATTAAGGTACGATAAACGCACCATGACATTGAGAGGGCAACAATTAACTCTTTCGTGTATTGGTAAACGAGTTCAAATTATCCTCGATGTGCCTGAGTATTTTCGGGAAGTATTCAGGACATGGGAATTCTGTGGAGCAACACTAACTTACACTAAAAAATCAAAACAATTTTGGGTAAGACTGGTTTTTGAAAAAGAAGATCCAGTCCTACAACAAGGAAGCGTTTTAGGAATTGATAGAGGCTTGTATCATATTGCCTCCACTTCAGATGGTCGGTTTTTCTCAGGTTCAAAAACTAGAGCAGTTCAACGCAGATACTTATATAATCGGCGCAAACTTCAGCAAAAAGGCACTCGTTCCGCCAAACGTAGATTAAAGGCTATGTCAGGGAAGGAGAAGCGGTTCATGCGTGATTGCAACCACCGTATAAGTAAAAAACTGGTTCAAATTAATGGCGTTAGTACCTACGTTTTAGAAGATTTGTCTGGTATTCGTAATCAACGTAGAAATAAAAAAGTTAATAAGTGGATTTCGTCTTGGTCTTTTTACCAGCTTGAGCAATTTTTAGATTACAAAACTCAAGCTAAAGGAAAACAAGTTAAATACGTTGATGCCAGATATACTAGCCAAAAATGTAGTAGATGCAAACAGCGTCATTCAACTAATCGTCACAAGTCAAAATTTCACTGTAAAACTTGTGGATTCAAAGCACATTCAGACATAAATAGTGCTTTGAATATTCGTGATGATTACATCCTTTCTGCTACTCAAACAGAGTCGGTAGAACAGGCGGCAGTCAATCCGCCAGATGTTTCAACCAAAAATTTTGGTTAGTTACAAGCGGCGTGAGCTTGTCCCCGCCGCAGTTGACAAACTCATCTTCGAGATTTGAGAGAGTTTTTATATCATTACTGCAAGTCATCCAGCTAATAGTAAGGCGGTCTTTGCGATTAAACCTTTTTAGCTAGTTAAATCTGTGATGCTGTCTCCACCTCTCAACTAAGTTAACTGTTCTACCTATATAAAGCAATAAGGTTCAGTTAAGGCTCAAAATTATGTAAATTAGGCATGGTAACCAAGTCGGGAAATAAACTGTAGTGCATCTCAAAGATTTCTCACTGTTGTCTCCAATGATACAAAGCAATCAGCTGCTAAAAGCGATAGAGACAGCCATACCTGCAACTGCTATTGAGCAAGCAGTTACAGCCAGCAAAGCAAGTGAAGAAAGAAATCGGGCGTTGCTGATAGAGGTATGAATCATTGAGGAACTGGGACATCCCAGAATTTGAGATAGTGCAGTAACAATCGAATCGAATGTCTGAGCATTTCTTCTGATTTGGAATAGCACAGTGTCTTTCGATGCAGCCCTTGCCAGATAGTGTCTAAGCCTTGTATTTTCAGATTCAACTCGTGTCATATAGGTCTTGCTGACAATCTGATCCCCATCTGGAATAAAACCAGGATAAACACTCCAACCATCAGTGACATAGAAGTAGCATTGCCATGCTCCCACAGTTATCCACAGCGGTCGAAATGTTTCAGCACTGTGGTCACCTAAAACCCAGCCCAAGATACCCTGACTAAAATGGTCTACTGCCGTCCACAGCCAGATGAGCGTTTTTTTAGAGCCAACAAAAGTTTCCAACTCATCTAGTTCACCGACTTGTGGTGTTGTGTCTGGTTCGTAGGCATTGGGCAGCAATTCTCCTACAAGTTTTACCCAAGTAATTACTGTTGTGTGATGCACACCTTTGACCCGTTCAATGCCTCGAAAGCCCATGCCATTAACGTACATTTTCAAACACTCTCGTTTCACCTCATCGCTGTAGCCTTTGGTTGTTTCATAGTGGTCAATAAATTGGCGATTACAAGCGACGCAAATGTGATGAGCGTTTACCTCGCTTTCTGCCATTCTTCCGAATATGAGTTGACTGGCACTCAGGGCATTGCATTGAAACTTACCTCAATCCATACCTCTATTATGCAACGCCAGAAATCGTTCTTTACCAGCACACTTGCTAGTGTGTCTGGTAATAGCAATGAGCCTATGGTCGAGAGATTCAATGAGGGATGTACTAAAAAACTTAGTCGATGGTCTTTCACAGACATGGGTAAAAGTTGGTAAATATTGGCGGGTACCCTGTAAATCAGCAATTACGCAAGCTCGACAAAGATTAGGCACAAGAGTGATGAGCCAATTGTTTCATCAGTTAGTAAAACCAATAGCAACAGGTGAAACATTCGGAGCATTTTTAAATGAACTAAGAATAGTAGTAATTGATGGTAGCTGTTTTGATATTCCAGACAGCGAAGAAAATGCCAGAGTTTTTGGTCGCCCCAGCAGCCGTCCAGGTACACAAGCAGCATTTCCCGCTCGTTAGGTTAGTGATCTTGGTAGAAGCAGGAACACACATCATATTTGATGCGTTGATGTGTCCATATCGCATCGGAGAACGAGTGCGGGCATTAAAATTATTACGCTCTGTCAAGGGTGGGATGTTGTTGATGTGGGATAGGGGATTAGATTCATATGAAATGGTACAGACAACGGTATCTAAGGGGTGTGACTATTTAGGCAGAATTCCTGCCAATGTGAAATTCCAGGCAGAAAAACCAATAGATGACGGCTCTTATCTATCATGCATTTATCCGTCAGGAAAGCTGCGGAAAAAAGGTTGTCGACCAATAATGGTGAGAGTTATTGAATACACAATTGAGCATCCTGAAAACCCGACTGAACAACTTACATATCGATTGATTACTAGCTTGTTAGACATTAAAAAATTCCCAGCAGAGTTGTTAGCCAAGGAATATCATCAACGCTCTCGAAGCAGAAAATACCATTGATGAGTTGAAAACCCATCTTTTGGGGCGAAAAACTCATGTTCGTTCCCAAAAACCACGGGAAGTTGTGCAAGAGGTATACGGTTGGTTGTTAGGGCATTGGTCAGTCAGAGTGTTAATGTTTCAAGCTGCAACTAGTGCCGCGGTTCCACCATTACGCCTGAGTTTTACAGGAACATTACGAGTCATCCGTCGTGCTATTCCTAAATTTCAGCGCTTACAACCAGAAGAATTCCCTTTTTTTCCGATTGGCTAACCCTAGAGAT
>DATNQH010000404.1:0-3264 GCA_036704105.1 Leptolyngbyaceae cyanobacterium
TGCAGGGGCACAGATGTTTGGGAGAATTCGCGGCTATATTTCCACACTTAAGAAGCAAGGGTTGAATGTTCTTGAAGCACTGGGGCAAGTTTTCTTAGGTAATCCGACTATACCGACCCTGCTTCAACCTGAGTAGTTACGACTTGGCAAAACTCGTGGTCGGACTAATGGAGATTCCTCAACCTTGGGTTTTATCGATAGATCGCACTACCTGGGAGTTTGGTAATTGTACCATCAACATACTGATGCTAGGAGTCGTCCACAACAGGGTAGCGTTTCCCTTGCTGTGGTGGATGCTTGATAAACGAGGCAACTCCAATACTGGTGAACGAATCGACTTATTGGAAGAGTTTTTTGAGCTTTTTCCGGAAGTTAAAGTTGCTTATCTGAGTGCAGACCGAGAGTTTTTAGGTAAGGACTGGTTTGGCTACCTGCGTACATCTTGCCCAAGTTCCATTCCGGATTCGGATTCGTGAAAGCGACCAACTTAGTGATGGACGTAAACTGCTCAAAGCCAAAATCGTGTTTCAATCGTTGCACCGGGGACAACAACAAGTGCTAAGGCGACGACGATTATGGGGGCGGTGGGTATTTGTAGCAGGATTACGACTGGAAGACCAATCATTATTGATCGTGGTCAGTTCAGATTCACCTAACACTGCTATCTCCGATTACGCCCAAAGGTGGGGAATTGAAACTCTATTTGGCATTTTTAAAACTCGAGGATTTTGTTTAGAATCATCCCATCTTCAAGATCCAGAACGGCTCAGCCGATTAATGGCACTCTTGACGATTGCTTTATGTTGGGCTTTTCGTATTGGCGAGTGGTTAGTGACTCAAAAGCCAATCTCCATCAAAAAGCATGGACGTAAAGCTAAAAGTATTTTTCGTTATGGACTCGATCATCTGCGTAGAATCTTACTCAACCTAGAACAAAACATGGTTGAGTTCTTGCACGCCCTCCAATTTTTGTCCTGTACTTAGGGTCGATGTATGCTTTGAAGTTAGAGGGAACGCTATAGTTGTACATTGGGATGCCGAAGACGTAAAGTTCAGCAGCCTCTAACTCATCGATCAACTCGTTAGATATGTTTAATGTTGCAACTAACTCTGAAGTGAGCTGATCTGGAAGACTAAACGCTGCTGCAATCCAAGATTCATCAATAGGCGGAATCGGGTAGTGTCCCAGATCGCGGTAAGTAACTTGATCGTTGTGATGAATTTGTTTCCAGGTTGTGATGAATTCCTTTGTTAGAATGCGAGAGATAGAGCGCTCGCCCCTCGGACTAGAATCAAGATGCAAAATATTTATCATTAAATCTCACCTGCTACGATTGCGAGTGTAATTGTGGAGGTAGGAGGGAAGAATAATTTCCGGTTGGAGGCAGGAATCGGCAATCGGTGTAGTAGCCGTTAATTCTAGTGGTATGACACCAGCCCACGCTGGGATGCTGTAATCTTGTGACTCGTCATCTGGAAAACCCGTCCGAACCTTGGCAGATGCCTCGTGCAACGGCAGTTCGAGGACTGAAGTGACCATTAGCTCTTGGGCAGTGGGTTGACGCACTTCTGCCCACCGCCCTGGTACAATCTGCTCGGTAAAGGCTTCCAAGGCCTGGAGCTTTTGGTCAGTGTCTTGCACCGCAGTTGCTGTACCGAAGATTACCACAGCGCGGTAATTCATTGAGTGGTGAAACGCCGTTCGAGCTAGTACTAGCCCATCAAGTAGAGTGACACTCACGCAAACTTCAATCCCCTTGCTAAGCGATTTCATCATCCGGCTAGCAGCTGAACCATGAATGTAGAGGCGATCGCCAACCCGACCATAGGCAGTCGGAATCACAAACGGCTGATCGTCAACGGTAAACCCAATATGGCACACTAATCCTTCATCCAATATTTGGTAAACCAGTTCGCGCTCATAATGCCCCCGTGATGGCATACGCTTGATTTTAGTACGTGGCGTAACACTTAGCTGTTCTTGCTCGGTTTCATGCTTTAGATCGCTCATCTTTTCCTTATTGTTAGTAACGTGGCTCGGTACGCTTGTAACTTAATAAAACGACCAGAGGCCTGGAGTAATTAATTCCAGAAGGTGTTCATCCGGGTCTCGGAAATACAAGCTCCAGCCGCCACGTTGCCAATGAACCTTGCTATCAATCGCAATATTTCGCTCAGCTAGCCGTTGTTCCCAAAACTCTAAATCAGATGCCGCAATTGAAAATGCCATGTGCAATCGGCCGCTTCCGCCATGAGGAGGAATCACCCCGTCTACAGTGCCGACGGGAGACGTTGTTCTTCCTGGCTGGGCAGCGATACTTTTGGGAAATAAGATTAGGGCTTGTTGTTTGGGTACTCGTAAGACACAGATCATCTCATCGATAATTTCTTTCTCAAATCCGAATAAGTCTTGGTAAAACTTAACCGAGTGTGCCAAATCCTCGACATATATCACGGATTCAACAACACCGTTAATCATTTGCTTCTGGCTCATGGAATATATTCTTTCTAGTCGGGTTGCTAGCGCTAGATTAAGTTGTTTACATGGACTCTTGCAATAGCCATTTTTGTGCTTTAAGATATATCCACTTTCCCAGCGAAAGCCACAGTAAGTAAAGATGGATTTAGCAATTGCCCTATCGCGTCAAGCCGCAACACCTTTGCATCGGCAGCTATATGAAGAAGTGCGACGAGCAATCCTGACTGGGCGGTTGACCCCTGGACAGCGGCTTCCTTCCACGCGCAGTTTGGCCTCGTCATTGGAAATTTCTCGGATCGTCGTGACTCAAAGTTACGAGCAACTGATCGACGAGGGCTATATACAATCAATTGTTGGCTCCGGCTCATTTGTCAGCGCGCAACTGCCCGATCGCCTGCTACATTCAGCTTCACTTCCGTCTGAAAAGAAGATTGCTCGATTGCCAATTAAACTATCGCACTACGGTGAGGAACTGGCGCATCTCGGCATGACTGAAACGGTTGGACTCGATGCACCCATTAGTTTTCGTTACGGACGGCTGGCCGAAGGTCAGTTTCCAATACAGCTATGGCGTAAGCTGCTTTCTCGTCATTGTCGTTCTCATCTAGACTGGTTAAACTATGCTACCGACCCTCTAGGACATGAACCGCTGCGAAAAGCGATCGCGCGCTATTTATCTCGCTCTCGTGCGGTGCAATGCGAACCTGGACAAATCTTAATTACCAGTGGAACTCAGCAAGCCCTCGACTTGATCGCGCGCGTGTTAATCGATCCTGGTGAGACAA
>DATNQH010000405.1:0-2893 GCA_036704105.1 Leptolyngbyaceae cyanobacterium
ACACACGTACCAGTACGCGACTGAATAGTTTTGTCAGTCAACCAGCCCAACACCTCGGCTGTCCTAGTTTAGTAACAATTTGTCCTCAATTTTTTTTGCGCTTACCCTATCCACTGATGCAGAAAATCAAAAACAATGTTGAACCAAAGTTCTGATCGTCTTCAGCAAAACGCTCAAAGAATTATGCAGATGTGGGAAGAGCGAGCGCGTGATGAAGTCAGCGCATCAATGCATCAGGACTCGCTGATATTACAAGATTCGCTCCCTCAGTATCTAAGCCAATTGGCGGATGAACTGTCAACCAAGATTGAAAGGACACCTGCCACAATAAAAGCCGATAAGCTTGAAAGTACCCGGATTGGCAAACAGCATGGACATGAGCGGGCAGGTTTTGCCGACTACTCCATGACCCAACTGATTTTTGAATACCACATTCTCCGTCAAGTCATCTTTCAAGTTTTAGAGTCACAAGCGCCTTTAGAGGTGAGAGAACGAGACATTATTATTGACTCTATTGAGCAAGCTGTTAACGATGCGGCAACTCAATTTTCCCATACGTTGCAAGATATTCAAGAGCTATTTACGGTAACGCTGACTCACGACCTCAGAGGCCCGCTCAATGTGATAAAAATGGGGACTCAGTTAACTCTGCGTCGGCTTGAACCAGGGCATACCCACGCAAATATCGTGGCGAAAATGCTAAGTGCTATTGACCGCTTAGATTCAATGATTCAAAACCTGCTCGATGCTAGTCAGCTGCGCTCTGGACAGAGCTTAAAGCTTGAATTTGTTGAATGCAGTTTAGATAACCTCGTTCGGGACGTAGTAGAGGATTTAAGCTTTACTTATGGAGAGCGGTTTGTTATAAACTCTGACGCTGATATCAGGAGCAATTGCAGCCGTAAAGAGATGCGACGGGTAATTGAAAACTTAGCTATTAATGCCGTGAAGTATGGTTATCCTGATACACCAATTATACTCACGCTTCAACAAATTGAAACGCAAATCAGCCTCACTGTTTACAATGAAGGTGATCCGATTCCCTTAGACGCTCAATCGATCCTATTTCAACAATTTCGTCGAACCGTCTCGGCTGAAGAGCAAACAGGATGGGGGTTAGGATTATTTTTAGCAAAGAGTATTGTTGAGGCGCATCAGGGGACGATTGAAGTTGAAAGTGCGGCAGGTAAGGGGACAAGTTTTATCGTTAAGTTGCCTAAGCTTTCTTATTAATTAACTTAGGGCTTGTCAAGAAATAAATTTGACATTTATTAAGTAAGAAGTGTCCTGAGACAAGGTTTCAGACATCAATTTGTAAAAGTTATTTCTTGACGGCTTTTTAGTGGCGCTAAAACAAGACATAGATCGTTTTAAGCTTGTTTGATCTGCTCAAAAAATGAATTTATGTTAGGGTGTGGCATCATTGCGCTCGGCACTTCGGCACCCACGCTCCAGCGCTGGGCATGAGCGTGGGTGCCGAAGTGCCGATATCGATGCTGTTGTCTTTTCCCAGTCAAATCTCTAGGATCGTGAGTCGCAAGAATTATACTCGGTTGCTGAACACCATAATCCTCAAATTATCATTTCTCCAAGCAAGTTTTAAAACAAACCCTAGTACGAGAGCCTGCATTAGCTGTGCTATTGTTGCTTCAGGTGAAAACGCCCTTTGAGATTGAGTTGTTGCTCTAGTTCAGCTTTACGAAGTTTGGCTGCAACGCTAATACCTTGGGCTTGGGCATACTGCCGCAGTTGAGCGAAAGTCAAATTCTTCATTTACACATCCTTGAACATATATACTTTTCTTGTGAACAATTTAAATGGTGATCTAATATTTCACCATCAGGCTCTGGACAATTTTAGCAGAATCAACAGTTGCTAATAAATTTTTCAGAGAGCGAACAATTATTAATGTTAGTAGTTAGCTCGACACCAAAACGAAAGCCAGTAAGCTTTCCTGCATATGCAAGTTGTTATGTCATTTCAAACAAAATAAGTTGTAATTTTAGTGTTTCACTGCACTTCGTTGATTAAATAATTAATTAACCTCTAAAAAACAATATTTTTCGCTACAAAAATAATTATTAATGCTTAATTATTAAACTCGAATTTTTACAAACTTTGCAATTGTAGCCGTAGTTCCGGACAGTGAAAGCAGTTAGCTCTCGATCTACTCCAGTAATTACCAGTACAAGTAGCGATCGCAATTTAGCAACTATAACTGTATTACCAGCTTCATTAGACGAACCAACAGTTACCTTTCTTCTGACAGTTCAAAGTTAAGTTAAAAGTATTTAACTATTAAGAACAGAGTTATCAACCACCTCATACTTGAATGTTAGCGGTTCTTTAGGCAGCAAAGCAGATCTTGTGCAAATCTGACCGTAGTTATGCTCAATCTTAATATTGATAATCTCTGCTTGTACCCTCTGACGCTGACCTTGCTCAAAGGTAATATAGGAAATGCATTGCCCAATTCTGAGATTGGCAAGCATAACGCGCTTGTGTTTAATAGCATTGCTCATTTAAACCTCGTATGTAACCGATGGATTTTTCTCTTGGTCTCTCAAAGCTTTCCCACCATGCCAAAACCGGGAATTAATCACCTCTATTAAGTACTTATACTCAGCCTAACACAAACTATTATTTTCAAGCTCAAGCATCTTACGTTACCCATCAAAGCCGTATTGCATAGGGGTCATGCTCCAACTGGGTTGGCTCAACAGTTAGCTCTGACTTCCCAGGCAACTGGAACATGGGTGTTGAATCTAGGGCATTAAAGTTTATCCTGAATAAAATCTAAAATTGGTTTAACTCGAATGGCACGCTTGATAAGCGCAAGTCTTTCGCCAAACCCTGAACAATTGTTGCGAAAATAGTCAAACTAGCTAAAATA
>DATNQH010000406.1:0-4361 GCA_036704105.1 Leptolyngbyaceae cyanobacterium
AAAGCTGAGATTGTTGGAGCAATCGACGCAGGCGGTGGCGCAGCACAGCCCACTGAATCGGTTTGGTGATATAATCAGTCGCACCTGCGGCAAACGCTTGCTCGATCGCATCTGGCTCGTCGAGGACAGTGAGCATCAATACAGGTATGCGATCGCTACAAGAGTAGCTGCGTAATTGGCTACAACAGGTAAAGCCATCAATCCCTGGCAAGATAGCATCTAGTAAGATTGCGTCTGGTTCTCGGCGTTTATAGGTAGCCAAACAGGCTTCGCCATCTTGAGCTTCAAACACCTGGTAGCCTTCTTGTTCCAGTGCTAAACGCAGCAGCATCCGCATCGACTTGTCATCATCGACCACAAGAATTAAGCCAGCTCCTGACTGAACGAGATTGGTGTTCACGAATTACTCAAATCAGACATAAATATATCAAATCATACAACTTATACATTAAGTTATTCATTTTCTTAGACGCGAGCGTAAACAAGCGCTTGACATACTAGAAATTAATAATACGGTAACTAAAAACACGGCGCTTTGACACAGCGGTTTTAAAAACGAACACAAACGAACACCAAGTTGGATGAAGTCCAAGCTTGCGTTCGTGAAGCCATGCTACTACGACTTATATATTGGTAGCGATCGCTCATCCTCCAATAATTAGCTCAAACATAAGCATGGCTACAATCCCATTTGACAAAAGCTACAAAATTTTTTGACAAATATTTGCAGATATGGCTAAACAACTGAACTTCCAGAGCAACTTAGATCGGCTACCTAGTCTCAACGTACATCTATTAAGTCGACGAATCACCTGTATGACTGTGTCGGCCATTGTTGAAGCAATTCATAGAGCGTGTGTGACGAAAAATAAAATAACTGTAGCACATTACAACGTGCATGGTTTTAATCTTTCAATGCAACTCCCCTGGTTCTATAATTTTCTGCAAGGAGCAGATATCACTCATTGTGATGGATCAGGCATCTTAAAAGCGATTTCCTATATGGGTTTGAAGTTACCCATACAGTACCGAGCCTCTTACACAGCTTTGATGCCGGAATTATTAGAACATTGCAATCAACATGGTTTTTCCATTTTTCTACTAGGGGCAAAGCCTCAATATCTAGAAGCTGCTCTAAATCGCCTGAGAAGACAATATCCAAATATCAAATTCGCTGGACATCATGGATATTTTGCGAAGGAAGACCCCAATCAGAATGAGGCAGTGATTCGGCAAATCAACTATGCAAAGCCTCATATTTTACTAGTAGGCATGGGAATGCCCATTCAAGAAAATTGGGTTCGACAACACCGCAGTTATCTTAATGTCAATGCGATTATGTGCGGGGGAGCAATTATTGACCGACTGGCGGGTGTCGTCACAGACTGTCCAAAATTTCTTTCAAACCTGGGGTTGGAGTGGCTATATCGTCTGTGCCGCGAACCCAAACGCTTAGCAACCCGATATTTACTTGGTAATCCAGCTTTTGTATTTCACGTTGCTTTCGCCAAGTTGTACGCACCTCTACTGAAGGTAGAGTATATGCAACCTATCAATGAATTTAGGCGGGAAGCTGAAGATTACTCAAGCAAATTGTTCTCAGCTTTCATGACTCAAAATGATTCTCCTGCTGCTACCTATAGCAGTGTTAAACAGCTTAGCGATCATTTAGTTGAAGCAGGCCTTTTAACTCAAGCACAAGTCGAAACAGCTCTGTCTGAGCAAGAAGTAACTGGAATTGGTCTGGGTGAAGTTCTATTGCGAAAGGGATGGCTGAATCAACAAACGATTGAGTACTTCATGGAGAAAATGATTCTACTTGATCGCTCTGTGGCTAGAGAATCATCTCAGTACACAGAAATGATGGCTCTTTCATAAGGATCAAACATCATTTGTTGCAGAAGATTTTTTTCTTTCAAGCACAGTTGAAAATTACTAGCACCAGAACATTTCAGTCTAGAGTTCTCAATGGTTATTAACCCCAAAGTTAGTGTTGTAGTTCCCGCCTATAATGTTCGTTCCTACATCGAGGATGTGCTGGTTTCTCTAGAGCGCCAATCCTTTCAAGAATTTGAGGTGCTTATTGTTGATGACGGTTCTACTGATGGTACGGCTGAGGTAGTTAAGCCATTTTGTCAGCGTGACTCACGTTTTCAGTTACTGCACAAGCAGAATGGAGGACTGTCATCGGCCCGCAACTATGGTATCCGCCATGCGCGTGCTGGCTACATCGCTTTACTTGATGGTGATGATGCCTATGAGCCGGACAAGCTAGCAACTCATGTTGTTATACTTGATCGCACCCCAGAAGTAGGGGTTGTATACAGTGCCTCACGAGCAATCCGTGAGGATGGACATTCAACCTTTATGTATCTCAGTGGTAAGCCGATCGAGTCTAACCCACTGCAAGCCTTACTGTACAAAAATTTCGTCGGTCACGGTTCTAATGCTGTGTTTCGCCGTTGTATTGTTGATGAAGTGGGTGAGTTTGATGAAACGTTACGCAGCTATGAGGATTTAGACTTTTGGTTGAGGATTGCTGCTACTCAGCATTGGCAATTCCATCGACTGCCGCAAGTTATGTGTCTGTACCGGGTTCGTCGCTCTGGGCTCTCGTTTAACGTAGTGCAAATGCAGCGCTGTTGCGAACAAGTGTTTGAAGCGGCTTATCGACGCTCTCCAGAACAAGTCGAACCAGTACTTCCAACTGCATACGCATATATGTATCGCTACCTAGCTCGGTTGTCGCTGACGGCAGGTGATGCAGAACAAGCCCGTAATTTTATCGATCGAGCAATGAAAGCCGATAGCTCAATTTTTTACCGAGATCCGCGATCGCTACTAACTCTAGCAGCTGTGCGTCTGGCACCACTTGCCAAGTTAATGATTAAGCAATCTCTTGGTTCGGCAGAGTCGCCACCAAAATAGATGCTTGAAGCTATTGCAGTAAATTTACTAATTCAGCTGAAGCAACATAACAATGTTAAGAAAGGTACCTTGTGATGGTTGCCAAAGTAAGATGATGTTGCTGATAGCAAGATCCTAGGGACTGTTTTAAAACTCTAAGGAAAGATTGGGAATACTAGAGATGCCGAATTCAGCTTCTCTGGATGATCCTACCACCGCATCAACGAGGTAACCTGACCAACACCCAATGGCAGCGTCTTAAGCTAACAAGCATTTAAACTGCAATACAATGGTTATTGCCTTTATTCTTAATCTTGCGATGCCACTTAATTACTAGCTCACCTTGGTTTAGCAGCCTATCCAGTAGTTGCTTCAATTCATCTACTGATTGAAATAGGCGGTGAGCAATGTATTCCTTACATGAATGCCAAACTAATTCAATAATATTGTAGTCAGGGCTATAAGCTGGTAAAAAGTCTAAGCGAAAGTGAGGTAGCTCTTGAAATACTCGATTCAAAATATCCCCACGTTTATGAAAACTAGCGTTATCTAAAATTAAAATAATCTTAGGGCCTTGTGACTGAAAATCAAGAGCGCAGTTTCCTTTGTTTACCCACTCTTGTTTGATTAATTCATTGAATTGTTGCAGTTGCTCTAGGAAGATGTCTGCATTACCTTTTTTAATAAAAAAACATACTCGTTTACGCTCTGACTCTCGAATTGCCCCCATGACATTTATTCGACCACGACGGCGTTGCCCTGGAATTTTCCGCAGCTGTCCTTTTTTACCCCAATTTTTTCGCCGAATTACCTGTAAACTAAACCCAATTTCGTCCCAAAACCATACTTGTAACAGTTCTGGATAATCTCTTGCTACTACTAAGTAATCCTTAAGTCTCTTTTGAAACGAAGCTCTCTCGATTGAATTTTGTTTGTCTCCTAAGTCATATTTAGCCCAAATATAGCTATACTTTTTTCGCTTTAATATCCTCCGCGCCTTGAGAACTACTTAAATCAATTCCTGTTTTCTCTGTTAAATATGTAGCTAATCTCTCTGCCGTCCATCTGCCAAATTCATAACCTAAAGCTGATGGTGGTTGTTCAACTGTTTTTAATAACAGATCAATATATTCAGGACTAGCTTTTCGGTAATGTTCGTACTCTCGTTTGTTATGTAGAGTTTCTAAATTATCTGGATCTCCATGCATACACCAGTACGCAACTGTTCTAGGCGAACAGCCTAAAAATGCGCGCAATTTCATGTTGCGGTTTACCATCATTTTGTAGTAGGATAATTAAAATTCTTTCCCTAACGTGTGGTAGTTCGCTCTCTTTTAGAGCTTGCTGTAATTGAGTGACTTGTGACGGCGTTAAAAAATTTTTAGCTGGCGGTGGCATAGTTGCTTTCAAGTAGTTATCTTCTTTATTATGCAACCTTTATGCCGATTAGCTTA
>DATNQH010000407.1:0-27463 GCA_036704105.1 Leptolyngbyaceae cyanobacterium
TCTTGAGCTTGCTGGAGAGAGAATTTTTGCTGATAGATTGCACCCAATTCTATCACTAGCTGAGCATTGATAGCGGCTGTTGCAAGTAGATCCAGTGCGGGAACTGGGTTAGCAAAGGCGGCGGCGGCGGCGATCCACTGATATTGTTCCACCAATGGTTGGGCGCGATCGCGTCTTACTCGATTCAAAGCTGTTTTCGCTTCTAGTTTCAGATTATCAGCTGCTCGTTTGGTAGTCGCCAATACTAGCTGTTGTCCCTCCTGCACCAGAATTTGACTCAGTTGCTGGGTTAACTGGGTAATTTCGGGCGATCGCACCTCCATCCACTCTTGTGCTATATCATCTGTTTGATATTGCCGCACTTTGATCGGACTAGGAGAAGCAGCGATGGCTACTACATCCTCTGTCTTTAGCAATGGCTGCATCCGTTGCTTGATTGAATGTAATACAGCAGCGCGTTCATCTGCTAAATATTGGTCTTGCTTGTTAAACACCAGCATCAAACGCAGGTCATCTACTTTAAGGTGTTGCAAAACTTGATATTCTGAATCAGTTAAATCGCCGTTAGTGACAAACAACACCAAGTCGGAGGAATTCGCCGCTTTCAAACCTTCATCGTCTGTAGTAGTAAACAAAGCTAGTGTCTCACTCCAGCTAAGCTGTGTTTGAATTTGCGGTTTCCAGCTATCTAGCAGTTGAATCAATGTGGTTTTACCCACAGCTTTACCGCCAGTAACTGCAACATGAATTTCCTGGCGATTTATCTCAGTATGCAGATGAGATATTCTTTCCCGCAGTCCTGGTACCTCATATTGTGCTTCTTTTTCCAGATGACTAATTACAGCTTCTGCACGGTTGATCGCTTGAGCTACATTTTCTCGGTTCAATGGTGCAGCATCTAGCTGTATAGTGCTTTTAAAGCGATACTGCTTAAACAACCACAAGCCTAAAATTAGGGCGATCGCACCCACTGCACTGTATTCACCCAGCACCATGACTGAATGATGCCAACTCTGCAACAGCCAGAGGGCAAAAGATAGACCAACTCCACCCACTAAAATGGGTCGCCTTAAATTAACAGCCATTGATTTCTCCGCCACCATTATTTGCCAAGATGTCATTTTAAGAGCTAATACCTTGACATATGTCCCTTTATTTATATATCTATGCTAAGCCTAACAATGCTAACTTTCTTATAAACGAGCTGTATTAAGCGCGATTGGGAGTAGCAGTTTAAAGCGCATTTAAGTTTCCGACCGCTTCCTCAACTAAAAGAGGCAATTCCAAGCCAGTTTCGTCGCCTAAAGCCCATTGCAATATAAGCTCCCAAGCATCACGATATTTTGCCGAACGAGGTTTTCGCTGCCTCTTTTCGGCTTCAACTAGGTGAATTTCGCTACCGTAGCCAATAAACACATTTACTGGAAACACATAGAACAGGTCAAGTTTGTCTATATAGACTAAGGCAAAATCAAAGTCGGAGCGCTTATAAGCTTCTCTAAGCATTAGCCGCCGATTTGTCTTTGTGCGACGATTGTCTGCAACGTAGTTGCCAGAAGGCTCGTCAAACCAAGCATACTTAACTTGAACTTTAATCAAAACTCCATCAACGTCGAAGACAAGATCGTAAGGAAGGCGATCGCCTACAGGTTTTAGAACTCCCCAACCGCGCTTCAAGCCATGAAGAACAGCTGCTTGCTCTGCTATATCTCCTTTTAGCTTTGTGTCCATATAAACCCTTGACTGTAGGGGCGGGTTTAACTGCATATTATATTTACCCACGAACATTCTGTAAAACCCGCCCCTACATAGCATAAAACAAAGCCCTACAACCAATAAAGATCGCAGGGCTTTGTTTTGTTTTCGCTTTGGTGGCGGGAAGTGGATTTGAACCACTGACCTTCGGGTTATGCTTACCATCTACAGCTTTCGCTGCCTGGATGAACCAGTTTGTGGTCTGGACTGTCCCTTCACCCTCGACTTCACGTTAGGGTGCTTGCCTCCCAGTCTCTACACCTTCTCTGTTTCCAGAGCTTGGCTCGGGATTACCACGCTAATGGCTTCCCCGACTTTGACAAGTCATCACACACAAGTTTCCTTATGTGCCGCCCATAACAAGACTAACTTTTAAGCGTCTAGTTAACCTTGCTTGTTGAGCCCGACGAGCTACCAGGCTGCTCTATCCCGCGTCAACTTTTCAAGTATAACCGCAAACTTATTAAACTGTCAACTACAGCATTGATAATTCTCCCATTACCTCTAGGCGCTTGAACTTGCCCAGTTCCATAAAGCTTTCAGCTAAATTTTCAGCTACAGTTGGACTAATCCAGCCCATTTGCTGTAACAAATGAATTGCAACTGCATATTTAGCGCGTTTGGCTCCATCAATCACCTTAATTGCCAAACCCATACCTTCACCAACTCTGCCGATGCACTGTATTCCTTCTGCTCCGGCTTTACTCACTAATTCTCCTTTGGTCAAACGCATGATTTCGGTATCAAATTCTCCATCTCCTGCTACCATGACTGGGTGATATGTCATGGCGCGTAAAATCCGCTCCATATCCAAACTACTTCCAGAGGCTAGCTGAGCATATAGGGTGGCAATTTGACCTAATTGCATAAAATAGGTGGGAGCGCCACAATCATCATGAGCGCAGATAAATTCCTCAGCTGGCATTCGCAGCATCTCTGCAACTTTGCTTAAAATCAACTGTTGAACTGGATGGTTGCGCTGCAAGTAATTATGTATTGACCAATTTCTTTGCCGACAAATAGCCAGCATCGCTGCGTGTTTCCCAGAACAATTATATTCCAGGGGGCTGCGCTTACCTTCAGGTATGGGACATTGGAGGGCTGAAGGATCGACATCAGCGCGCCAAAGGATGTTAAAAACCTGCCGTACCTGCTCAACTGTACCTTTATGGGAGCTACAAATAATTGCTAAATCGCGATCGCTCAAATCGTAGCGTTCCAGCGTCCCCGTTGTAGTGATACCCAAAGCCTGAAATGGCTTGAGTGCCGAACGAACAAACGTAGCCGTTTCTGCGTTACCCGCGACGGACAAAATCCGCCCCCGGTTGTCGCAAACGGTGGCGTGGACGTGATGCTTTGATTCAACGATCCCTTCCCGCAGTAACCTAACTTCCAGTTCTGCGGCTTGATTTCTTTTTCCCCTTGTCATGGGTTAAACTGTATCACCTTTTTGTTCTTTGTCATTTGTCATTTGTCATTTGTCATTTGTTTTTTGTTAAAAATTATTGACTTTTGACTCTTGACCATTTATAAAAGATTCCACGTCGCAGCAACTGCAAGGAGTAATAAAGCTAATATTCCTAGAGTTTTTTGCAGCCGCTGGAGTATTGGTTTGACTTGGTAGTTGACAACCAAGCGATCGCGCGTGAGAATTTCTGGCGGCTTAGTCCAATTTTGTCCGTCATACCAGCCAGTCTCTTCATAAAATATCGTAGGACTGGTAAGGCGATCACGTACATAAGACCAGCCTAAATACAGTCGTACCACTGCTAGAATCACGCCCAAACTTGCGCCAGCGCCGCCACAGAGGATGAACTGAAGTGGATGTTTAGCTGGAGTAAAACTTGCTGCTGCTACTGGCCCGGCTACTATCCAAGATATACCCCAAATCCAACATAGCCCTGTGCTATATTCGCTTAAAGCTAAGGTTGCACTGCGAAAAAAACCCGATGATTTTAACTCTTCGTACTCATTCAGCGGCTGTTGTTCTGCAGGAACCGGACAAACAGAAACTGACGACTCCATCATGTTATTCTCCCATCGCCATCGGCGGCTGGAAAATCTATTCTTTCGGCATGACCCCAAAACGCTTCTAAGTTGTAAAACTCACGTTCTGTAGGCATCATAATGTGAACTAACACATCACCGTAGTCCTGTAGCACCCAAGTTCCCTCGGATTTTCCTTCTGTCCTGATTGGACTTCTTTGCAATTCTTGTTGTACCTTATCGTCTATGGCTTGAGCGATCGCCCTTACCTGCACTCTGGAATAGCCTGTCATCATCACAAAATAGTCAGCTAGGTAAGACACCTCTGCCACATCGAGCAATATAATATCACCAGCTTTTCTGTCTTCACCTGCATGGGCGATGGTTATAGCTAAGTGTTTACTTTCCTCTGCATCAGTTGCAGTGGAGTTTACTTTGTTAGATGTAAGGAAAACAGACTGTGAGAGTGAATTGGCTTGGGAATAATCAGACATTAAACCTCATTTTTTTTAAGCTATATGTAATTTACTACCTGTAACGTGCAACGCCAACTAGTGCATATCAAACTTTGAATTTAATTCTTTTTTTATGTTAAGCGACATATTTTTTCATGCCTCTGTTTGCAAGAGTGGCTGCTTGTTTTTCGCTGTTTGAAGAAACCAATTCCGAGTTGCTATTGTTCTAGGATGGATTAGACAATGGGTTTCTAGTAAGAATTTTAGAGAAAGATCGCAAGTGCGCCATACTACTTGATGTAAATTTTGATGGCTAAGCTGTCTTAACGCTTCCAATTCTGGTGTCTTACCGCGTCCTGGTTCTAAGCTATCTGCTAAAAACACGATACAACTAAGCAAACTCATATCTGGTCTGCCTAGAGTGTGATTGGCGATCGCTTGCAATACTTCTTCATCCTCCACCCCAAACGTATCTCGCGCAATGATTGCGCTCACATCGGCGTGTAACAAATGAGGATGAGCCTCCATGACTGGATCTATTTCTAACCGTTCTGCCCGTGCCATTTCTAGCAACTTAACTGGCTTAAAATATTTGGCAAGATCGTGCATCAAACCAGCTTGAGCCGCTTTTTCTACATTCAGGTGATGATGCCAAGCTAACTCTCCAGCCATCTGCTCGACTCTGAGGATATGTTCGATCCGAGACGGCGGCACGCGATCTACTAACCAAGTTAACACCTGTTCGCGTTTAGTGTCGTTAGATTCCAAGTTGAGTTGTAAATTTAGCACAATATCGGGCGATTGCGAGTAAATTGCTAGTTTTATCTCCTGACTTTATTGTAGCTAAGCAATCAAAGGAGTGAGGAAATGAGGGGTGAGGGAAAAATTATGAATTATGAATTATGAATTATGAATTACGAATTAAGCATTCATGCTTCTAGTTTAGTCAAAATAGAGTCAGTAGCTGAGGAAAAATTAGCTCAAAGCAAGCTACTTTACAAGAAAGCTCGATCGCAACCGTTCCATGATCTCCCAAACCACCGATTTACCCACTGCACGGCTAATTGAAGTCTTTTCCGCCATTCAAGGGGAAGGGCTGAATGTGGGAACTCGTCAAATCTTCGTTCGTTTTGCCTTATGCGATTTGCGCTGTCATTTCTGCGACAGCGCCCATACTTGGAGCGTACCATCTACTTGTCGATTCGAGCGATCTCCTGGAGTACGCGACTTTGAAATTCACTCCAACCCCGTACCGCTAAACATTTTACTTGAATCAGTTGAGCGGCAGAATTTACCTGGTTTGCACGACAGTATCAGTCTTACAGGAGGCGAACCACTCCTCCACGCACCTTTTTTGGTGCAATTTTTACCCCAGGTACGTTACTCAACTGGGCTACCAATATACTTAGAAACTGGAGGTCATCGTCCAGAGCAGCTAGCAACAATTCTACCCTATATAGATTCTGTGGGAATGGATTTAAAGCTACCTAGTGTCAGTGGTGAAAATCGCTTTGGCGAACACGAAGAATTTCTCCAGCGCTGTCACCGTGCTTCAGTGGAAGTGTTTGTTAAGTTAATTATCTCCAGCCAAACCGATACCGATGAATTGAAACGTGCAGCTGAATTAGTAGCAGCAGTTAATCCCGAAATTCCAGTATTTCTCCAACCAGTCACGCCGTTGGAACCATCGCAGCAGTTTGGAGAAATACAAGTGCTAGCACCAACGCCTGAGCAAGTATTGACATGGCAAGCTTTAATGAAGCGATCTCTTAAACAAGTCCGCGTAGTGCCACAAACTCATAAAATGCTCAACCAACTATAAATTATGAATGATGAATTTAGCATTCAGCATTCATCATTCATAATTTTCTCTAGCCACTAGGCACTATAATCGCTCTGCATAGGTTTTGATTTCGCTTTTGCCTTAGCTGCACTGCGTTTTAGTGCAGCTAGTCGCGCTTCGTATTTAGATCTTTGGCGTTTGTTAGGAGATTGATCGATCAAGGTTTTTAAGGCGCTACCAAGACTTTTATAGGCGTTGGGGAGGGTATAACCAAAGCGAGTAGCAAGAGCGATCGCTTTCTCATCTGCCTCAAACGCAGCTTTGATCTGCTTTTCCCCATTATTCTTCTGAAACAGTCTGTAGCCTGAAACTCCACACAGCGCCAGCGCCAAAATCAACAGCAACCCATCCTGTACCCAAAGTTCACCTACCGCGCCACCTAAACCAATTGCTAGTGCAGCCATTTCCCAGCCATCTTTGGGAATAGTATCATTTTGAATTCGGGCAACTTCGTGCCAGAACAGCAAGTTTCGCTGATCCAGCGCCAACGCATCCCATTTGATTAGATCGATTTGGATCTCTATTTGATCGCTACCAATCTCTTCACAGCGGAGCAGAGGTGGATTTACCTCTGTTGTACCTTCAACTGTCACCCAGCTTTGCAATTCTGGCGGTAGTAAGCCTTTCAACCGCCGCAGTTCACTCATTTCGGCTTTAGCAGAGGAGGTTGCATAAGATGTCATAAAACTGCTTCCAACAAAATTCAAATAACACTTCTATCTCCGATCATGGAGTATAGCGAATAGAGTTGCCAGATTTTTGGGAATACTTGGTACAGACAGAAGTCGTTGATGTTTCCCTTGGAGACGAGCGTGAATTGTAATCCTCGGTATTTCTGCGTTTATGCCAAATTTTTTTGTAGGGGCGGGTTTTGCAATATGTTTCGTTTCTCCACAGAATTCCCTGTGAACCCGCTCCTGCTATGCCATAAACCCATCCCTACCTATTTATGAAACACGATCACCAAAAACATCATCGTCGTTCAATTCGTCTCAAAGGATACGATTATACGCAGGTAGGGGCATATTTTGTTACTATTTGTACGTAGCAGCGTGAAATTTTGTTTGGTGATATTGTTAATAATGAAATGCGGTTGAGTCGCTACGGCGAGGTTGTGCATTTCAATTGGTATTATTTACCTAAACGTTATTCTCATGTAAAATTAGATGCCTTTATCATCATGCCTAATCATCTACACGGAATTATTTGGTTGGCAGATGAAAATACCAATGATGTAGATGGTGAAGGGCGGGTTTGGAGATAGATATTGATAGGAATATAAATTTTTCTGTTAAACCTGCCCCTACCAAATCAACCGCAAAACGTCATGGTTTAACCGAAATTATTCGTGTTTCAAAACCTTTTCAGCATTACGTATCAATAAACTTCGCTGCGTTACTGGTGTTCCTGTATGGCAGCGAAATTATTACGAACATATTATTCGCCACGAAGAATCATTAGAAAAAATCAGACAATATATTATTAATAATCCATTGTCATGGCAACAAGATGAATTAAATGGCGATCGCCCGTTGCATCTGTAAGAGCGGGTTTAAAAAAATCTCTCGTTGATCTACAAAAATCTCGGTGAACCCGCCCCTACCTAATTATCGCGATCATCGGTTGCTAATTTTGATAGGAACGACCGCGCATATATAGGCTTGCTGCTAAAGCTATTCCTGGTACTGTCAAAATAGCTACCCAAGGAGACTGCAACCAATTAGTTTGTGTTTTTTGCGTAGTATAATTGCGGTAGGGGCACGACTGCGCTGGAGTGACGGAAGTTAATAAAACGCTGCTGGCGATCACAGTGGTAGATAAGAGCGTTGCCAAAGATAATTTTGCTTTCATTGCTGCTAACTTCTTCAACTATTTTTTTAGTTCAACTCAAGACTCGTCGCTCTGGTGATAATTATTATAAATATTAACTAAGTTTCAGCCCAAAAGCTGCAAATTCCTAGTTGTTTTCATTTGCATTATTGCTAAAGTGCTTAAATTTTTTAATTTTGTATCTAAATTTACAACTGTCAACCTAAAAAACGCTAACCATAGCTGGTAGATTAATTGAATGAGCAAGTTCCTGATTCGCAGATTGGCTTGTAGATAAATATAGCGATCGGTAGAGTAAGTGCTGGTTGAAGCGATCTATACTCAGTAAATATGGAAGACACATTTGACCAAGACAGTATTAAAGACATTCAGCTTACCTCACTAGCTGAGTTAGATCGTCTTGTATCAGAGCAGTTTAATTTACTAGTACGCCCATACTCTACAGATATCAGGGCTGCTTTAGAACTAGTTGCTTGGAATTTGGAGAATTCCCAAGCACCTCATTTTGAATTATTTCGGACAGAGGATCATTCTATTCCAGGTATACCATTTGTAGCGGGCTTTGAGCCAGATGTATGGGGTTATGGAGAAACTCCAGCTTTAGCTATTTGTCAGGCGGCGCTGTTTTGGCATAAAAGAATTAAAGTAGATTTGCTGTTAAATCAAAGTAGTAATTCCTAGTTTTACTGGTATTTTTTTCTGCTATTGTAATTCCTACTACTTAAGTTTACCTATCTAAACTTGCTAAAATCCTCTCTGCCTCTTGACAAAGTTGAGCATGGCGTTGACCATTACTAGCAAGTAACCCACCCCACTGGCTTACATCTCCTTGGTTGTACATCAAAGGAGTACCATCAAAGTGAGTAAACTCTCCGCCTGCTTCTGTAAGAATGAGTTCTGGGGCGGCTAAATCCCAATCTTTGGGTGCAGATTTGCCAGATAGAGAAATGTAAACATCAGCCTGGTGTTCGACAATTGCAGCAATTTTGCAGCCAATACTACCAATGTGTTTTTGATTTTTGTAGGGTAGCTGCTGTAACAAATTGTTAAATCTTTCATCTCGGTGAGTGCGGCTAACAACTAGGATAAAGTCCTCAATTGTGTTGCGCTTTGATATCTCTTTGCGGGTAACTTTGCCGTCGCGGGTTTCAACAAATGTGCCGCTGCCTAGGGTAGCGTAGTATAATTTTTCTGCTTCAGGACAAGCAACTACAGCTAGCACTGGGCGGCCGTGCTTAACTAAAGCAATGTGAATGGCATATTCCCCAGTTTTTTCAATAAAGTCTCGCGTTCCATCTAGGGGATCGATAATCCATACCCAAGGTTGACTGCTTTGCTGATATGACTCAAGGTTATAGGTTTCTTCACTGATGTAGCCAAACTCTTGATCGCCTAAGTTTTCTTGTAATCTTTCGAGAATGTAATGACTGACAGCGATATCTGCGGCTGTCACCGGATCGCCTTGTTTGTCTTTAATTTCCAAGTCGCCTGATCGCAACTGACTACTGTAGTAAGAACGTAGCAGATAGGATGCACCCCAACCAACGGAACGGGCGATCGCCAATATATCTTCTATAGCCTTCATGGTGCTGCGGATATCCGTCAAGCTTGCCAATAGATTTTAGCCCAGTGTATCGCTTAATTCATCCCCTTTTGATTGATTTTCCATCCACCGCCGCGTACCAAAAACTTCACAAGCAGAGGCAGCAATTTTAGCAGCTGATTCCAGAGCATGAGTAAAATTGTCTCTGAGGATGTAGTAACAAAAAGCACCGTGAAAAATATCACCAGCCCCGACAGTATCGACAGCTTTAATTTGAGGAACTTCTAAAGTAGTAGTTACACCTCGATCAAGGACAGAAATAGGATTTTCTCCATGAGTAATTGCAATGTGGGCAATATCATATTGGCAGAGATAGGCAAAAACTGACTCTTCTGTCTGACAACTGGGAGGATAGAAATTAGCCGAACAAATTGCGTAATCGACAAAAGGTAATATTCTTTCAAACCCTGGCTTCCAGCTACCACCGTCAATAACAACAGGGATATTTTCAGCTTTGGCAAGTTTAGCGATCGCGAATCCTACTGCCATTTGATGCCCATCAATCAAGACAATATCAATCCCCTCTAAGATATCGCTAGGGATGCGATCGCAATCGACTTGATTTTTCACAGCATTGATTGATACTACCGCCCGTTCGCCCGTACCTTGGGAGACAATAATTGAAGAAATAGGCGGTGGTTGTGTCTGGGTGGGTGCGATATCGGCAATTTCTACTTTGTAAGTTGCTAAGTCTGTTCTAATTAACTGAGCCATCGAATTGGCACCAACTATACCTAATAGCTTAGAGCGATCGCCCAAATAGCTGAACGTGACAGCAGCATTAGTTGCTGGGCCACCAGCTGCAACAGTATAGTCAGAGGCAACAATTTTTTGGTTATTCTGAGGAGGAGATTCTGCTAAATAGACCAGATCCAAGGTAACTAAACCAACAAACAACCCATGTCTAGCCATGAACCACAACCAGGAACACTTTACGTAGTAGGAACTCCCATTGGTAATTTAGAGGATATCACCTTTCGGGCAGTGCGAATTTTGCAATCAGTAGATCTAATTGCAGCAGAAGACACGCGCCATACAGGGAGACTTCTACAACACTTTAAAGTTACAGCACCGCAAATCAGTTACCACGACCACAACCAAAATAGCCGTATTCCTGAACTGATAGAAAAATTACATCAAAGTAAAGCGATCGCTCTAGTTACAGATGCTGGTATACCAGGAATTTCCGATCCTGGTTATGAGTTAGTAAAAGCTTGTATTGAGGCGGGAATATCAGTAGTTCCTATTCCTGGTGCTAGTGCAGTAATTACGGCGTTAAGTGCAGCGGGTTTACCAACAGATAAATTTGTATTTGAGGGATTTTTATCAGCGAAAGGAAAAGAACGAAAAGAGCGTTTAGAATTTATCCAATCCGAACCTCGTACCATCATTTTCTACGAAGCTCCCCATCGATTGCGCCAAACTTTACAAGACTTAGCTGATGCTTTGGGATGCCAACGGCAAATAGTGCTGGCGCGGGAATTAACTAAATTACATGAAGAATTTTGGCGTGGTGATATTCATCATGCGATCGCACATTATCAACAAAAGGAACCTCAAGGAGAATATACCTTGGTAGTGGCGGGAATACCACCAGCCAAACCGCAATTATCAGAAGCACAATTAAAAGCCGAATTACTGCAATTGATGTCACAGGGAATATCGCGATCGCAAGCTAGCCGTGAGTTAGCAAAAGTAACTTCTGTTTCCCGTCGTCAACTTTATCAATTAGCTTTAGCAATTCCGAAATCAGAAATATCTGAAGTAGAAACAAGCGAAAATATTTAAGTATAAACAACGAGGTTGCGACCGAAAAATTAAGCCAAGCTAATCCTAGAAGTTAGGTGCGATCGCCACAATAAATATTATGTCCAGATTGCTGGGATTTATTTTAATTATTGCTGGAATTTACTTTCTAGGTCAAAACATTATCTTTGCTACTACTTTCTTCCCTTATGGGTATCGTAGTCTTCCTGCTCTCGGTTCAGTTTTATCAATTATTGCTGGTGTAATTACCTTAGTGTTTTTCCCAAGAGGAACTGGTAACTTAGGATGGTTTTTTTTGGGCATCGGCATTGTGCTAGTTTTCCTCAGCGGTGGAGTTATTTTAAGACCCACTAGCTTATGGAATTTCTTGGTTTCTTTTACTGCTTTAGCTGTTGGTTATAAACTAATAAACGAGCGTCGATTCAGGTTTTAGGATAAATCGTTTAAACACGGTGGGCATTGCCCACCCTACTTTCTGTTGGTTACAGGCTCATAAACGAGCGTAGGCTCAAGTTTTAGATAAATCATTTAAACAGTAGGGTGGGCATTGCCCACCTTTTATTTAATTCACAATTCTAAGTTTAAGTCGGGGTAGCAAAAACCCAATTTCCAAAACGCCTAAACCCACCAGTGCTGCATCATTTCTCAATTCTAGAACTGCTGCTGGAGTTCGGAAAGAGGCACTTACTAAAGCTTAATCGCCCAAGAAAGCAGTTGGAACGGGATTAACAGTAACATTTCCGGAAAAAGTCAATAACGCCGCTAAATCTGCCTTCAGTAATACTTATCGTATTAGAAGTTCTTACAAGATTTGTAAAATCAATTGAAGCAAACTTGAATTTAAATTTATTTTGTGTGACGATCATTACATCGCTAAACCTCGTGTCGTGCTTGTGAGAAAAGCCTATTGCACGGCTACATACCGCTCGAAAGCGGAAGATTTCAGATGTGGGTAGTGAGGTAGGCTCTTTATTTGAAAGTGGGTTTCGCCTAATTGCAATCAGTCGTGCTTGTCACCTAAGTTCGCCTTGATTGCAGAAAATCCACAGATAAAAAGACGAAGAATTGAAGTTTTGCCATAGGGACATATGGCATTAGGTTCAACCTGTAGAAGCTCCAGTTGTACTGCAAGCACTCAAGCGCGGAAGCGTTGATAAGAAGCTTGGAGGAAATATTAAGTTTATGACTGACTATTTACTCACTGAGGGTGTCCAGTTTGATCATCAATATCAACACAATCAAACTGATTCTTTACTGGGTACAGCTACCCAGGGTATTCCTAATCTGGCTAGATTTTTCCAATTTAGAGAAGACGGAATTGAAGAAACTTTCAATTTTACTTTTGAAGGGCAGCCTGGTGTCTTCGACTCAATTGGTGATGGTGGAAGCTATTCAGCGTATTTGTTCGACTCAAATGGTAATATTGCGGGTACTAAGGACGCAAGTTTCATATTAAACCAACAACTGGAGAATGGAGACTTGCTTGCTTCAGTTCAGGAAACCATCAATTTACCTGAAGGTCAAATCTTTACGCAAGGGACAATAAATGCTACTGCCACAGAACACCTAATACCTCAAAGTATTCCGATTGTTGGTGGTACTAGTCTCTATAGCGGTGCATTTGGCATAGAAACAGTTCGACAGTTAGAGTTAGGTGTGCTTGACGTTTTCGACATCACTTTGGCGTTCGCTGCCTAATGCGTTTTTCGTTACCAGGCTAAGCGCCTGGTAACGAAGAATAGAAATGCTTTGCATCTCCCTAAAGTTAATAATACAAGCTACTTTGAAGGCTTTAAACTAGAAAATTCACAAATAGAATTAAAAGGGCAATAACGGCAGTGATAACCGGGATTGGCGGGGAAAATTTGACTAAAATTCCTCGGATTTTCCTGATATTTACTCACGTCTTGCTGATGCTTTTGAGCAATTGTTGCAAGTTGAATTTCAATTGCATCTAACTGCTCCTGCGTGACTTGAATTAAAGCCGATTTTTTGTCTTGTTCCAGGTTATAAAATGAAGCTACTGCTAGCTGTTGTGGATAGAGATAACGAGCAGCTACTAAATAAACTAATGCTTGACGGCGATCAAAAGCAGATTTACCAGTTTTGAAATCTAAAATATGCAGGGTTCGATCTGGTTCCGTAAACACGCAGTCCATCGTCGCATATAACCGAAAGCGATAATTCTGCTGTTGAACCCAAATTGGTTTGGGAAAACCTTCTTCACCGCTAGTTAATTCAATAATTTGCTTTCCTTTTAGGAATGGCTGTTTATGATAATTTTTCAATATTTGTATCACACGCTGCTGAATTTCTGCGGCTAATTTTCCTAATTTCAACATCTGTGCTATTTTTTCTACACCATCTGGCTGAGTCAACAGCTGGTGATGGTGATGAAATTCATAAACGCCTTTTTGGGCGAGTAAACCGATTCGTTGGGGAATGCTAGCATGAGTCAGCAATGGCTTGACTGCTGGTTCTTGTTGTCTTGCTTTGATAAAACCGCGCTTCATTTGGCAATGCCAGCGTTCTTGCCCCACTGCTGGGACAACTAAAGACCAGAGGTGATAGCTAGCAAAGGGTTGCCCAAGAATTGGCATCGCGGTTGAACTCAGTTACAGAAAACGTTGATGAGATACTAGCGGCAAGAGAGCGGGAAGCAAGAAACGGATTGTACTATTGATGATGGATAAGAGAAAGTGGCAAGTTTGGCAAACTTATGAGCGCCAGTAGCAATACCAGCAAGATCGAGTTTGGCACTGATGGATGGCGGGGAATTATTGCCGATGATTTTACCTTCTCCAACGTCCGGAGAGTGACAAGGGCGATCGCCAGTTACTTAGAAACAGCCTATAGCAAAGATAGACCAGTTCTCGTAGCTTACGATACCCGGTTTCTAGCTGAAAAGTTTGCCCGTACTGCGGCTGAAGTACTGGCAGAAGGAGGTTGGACTGTAAAAATTACTGATCGGGATTGTCCCACACCAGTAATTGCTTATAATGCCCGTTTCCTCAATTCAGCTGGAGCATTGATGTTCACCGCCAGCCATAATCCGGCTCAATACTGTGGAATTAAGTACATTCCGGACTATGCTGGCCCTGCCACTTTAGAAATTACTGATACTATTGTGGCAAATATTCCTCACGCTGATGATGCTCTACCTGCTAGCAGCGAGAAGGAGCGAATTTCTATTTTTGATCCAAAACCGGAATATCTCAAATTTCTCTATACTCAGATAGATGTAGAGCGCATCCGCAGCGCTCAACTAAAAGTAAAGTACGACGCACTATATTCCACCTCTCGCGGCTATCTGGATGAAGTATTAAAACACTGTGGCTGCGAGTTAGAAACTTTCCATACCTACCGAGATGTGCTGTTTGGTGGCGGTATGCCAGAACCCAAAGGAAAACAACTGGCAAGTTTGGTGTCAGCTGTGAAGCAAGATCGGGCTGATTTGGGTTTGGCGACAGATGGAGACAGCGATCGCTTTGGGATTGTGGACGAACAAGGCAATATCTTGACACCCAACACCATCCTATTGCTGCTGGCGCGTCACTTGATTCAAAACAAAGGCAAAACAGGCGCGATCGTTCGTACAGTTGCTACTACCAGTCTGCTGGATAATTTGGCAGCTAAGTACGGCTTGGAAATTTATGAAACTCCAGTAGGATTTAAGTATATTGGCGAAAAAATGCGTCAAACCACCGTGTTGATTGGTGGTGAAGAATCCGGCGGCTTAAGCGCGATCGGGCATATTCCCGAAAAAGACGGGATTCTGGCAGCTATGTTAACAATCGAAGCGATCGCCTATGAAGGTAAGCCCTTAAGCCAGTTAGTCGCAGAAGCGATCGCTTCTGTTGACGGCCCTCTCTACGAACATCGCCTGGATCTACATTTGAAAGATGCTCATAAAGCAGCCGTAATCAATACCTTCAGTAAAAATCCTCCGTTGGAAGTAGCAGGATTTAAAGTCAAGGAAGTTGGACGCAAAGACGGCATCAAACTTTACTTAGAACAAGGTAGCTGGGTTCTCCTGCGCCCTTCCGGAACTGAACCGCTGATGCGCGTCTATCTCGAAACTAACTCGCTAGAAAAACAAACTCAAATCGCGGCTGAGATGGAAAAACTGATTGATCGCTTAGAACCACAAAATTATGAATTACGAAATTGAAATGACACTTTAATTCAACATTGCTGCATTCATAATTCATCCTTAAATATGAAACATCTTGCCAGTCTGATTTCCTCAATAGTTATAGCAACCTGGATAGTAGCGATCGCTATCCTTGCACTGAAGAACGAAAACCTCCAACCAGTATCTCTTAAGTTTCTAACTTTTCAGTCGATTAATTTGCCATTCTTCCTGGTTTTAGCAGGAAGTGCTGCCTTGGGAATGATTCTAATCGCACTAATCCAACCTTTATGGAGCCTAGGCGGTTCAGAGGCGCGATCGCAAGACGAATTAGATGATGATTTTTCCTTCGAGGAATAACAGAAGGATAAAGGATGCTGTCCATAGACGTAACGCCCGACTTAGATCGTCCTTCAAAGCTGATGTTTGACTGAACCGGATTAAGGTTAGTCCTAAGTTCTGGTACTGTCGTATCAATTACGCAGTGGATGAATTGCTATAAACCAACCTAGGAGCGGTTTTGGCAATTTATATTTTTCTGTTCTGAACAATATAACCGTCTTAAGACAGATTTTTGCAAGCTTATGGGATGATTTCATAAGTAAAAAGATCTTTTGAGGTAAACTTTTATGAAAGCTCGATATATAAGCTTAATTGTTACAGCTATGGCTCTGGCTATGAGCAGTACTGCTGTTGCGCAATCAAGAACCCTACCCGGAGAAACCAAACTTTCACAGGCACCTAGCGCTTCACCGCAAACTCCAACTCAACCAGGTTCTAACCCCGCTAATACTCAACCTCCGGCAAGACAATCAGCACCACCCGCCCAATCGCAACCTCAGTCTCCAGTGCAACAACAAGCTCCCAAAGCTCAAGTTAGCCAAGCAGAACTGCAAAAGTTTGCGAATGCTGTGAAAAAGTTACAACCAATTCAACAAAATGCTTTGTCACAGATTACAACTGCAATTAAGCAGCAAAATCTGAGCGAGAAACGGTTTGGGGAAATTTATCAATCTAAACAAAATCCTCAAGCCCAAGCAACAGCAAAAGTTACCCCAGAAGAAAACAAAAAATTTGAACAAGTTAACGCCAAAATTAGGCAGATTCAAAAATCTGCTCAGTCAAAAATGGAGCAAACTGTCAAAAGCGAAGGTTTAGAACCGCCCCGCTTCCAGCAGATTTTCTTAGCTGTTAGACAAGATCCACAGCTACTGCAAAAAGTCAGACAAATGCTTCGTAGTTAATTCAATTGTAGCCCGGCTTGGTTTTGGTATTACCACCACACCCCGGATTGCCGGGCTACTTACTTGGTTTCCATCCAATTTTGCCCAGCCCGAACATCAACTACTAATGGTAAACTCAACTGCACGGCAGATTCCATGATGGATTGAATTTGAGGCTGTAGTTCTTCCCATTCATCAGGAGGAACTTCAAATACTAATTCATCATGCACTTGCAACAACAAACGTGCTTGGTAATTCTGCAAAAGTTGGTGCAGTTTTGCCATCGCAATTTTAATAATATCAGCGCTAGAACCTTGAATCGGTGCGTTGGCAGCAGCGCGTAATAATCCGGCATCGTTTGCAGTTAAACCCCGCAGGTTGTCTAGATCGATTTCTTCGGGTTTGCAGTTGCGCAGCCCACGCAGGCGATCGCTAGCAAAATTGAAATAACGCCGTCGCCCTAAAATTGTCTCCACATATCCATGTGCGATCGCTTGTTGTTGTATCTGCTGCAAATAAGCAAATACTTTGGGATACTGCTGATAAAAGCGCTCAATAAATAGCTTACCTTCTGAAGCCTTTATCCCGGTTTCTCTAGCAAATCGCTGCGCCCCCATACCATAAATTACGCCAAAATTAATTATTTTCCCTAAGCGGCGTTCCTCTGACGTTACAGTTTCCTTTTCAAACAACAACCGCGCCGTTACCCGATGAATATCTTCATTATTTTGATATGCCTCAACCAATACTGGCTCTTGACAAAGGTGGGCTAATATGCGTAATTCAATTTGCGAATAATCAGCCGCAACCATCAGCCAGCCTGATTCTGGGAGAAAAGCTTTGCGAATTTGGCGACTAAAAGCTGTACGGATGGGAATATTTTGTAAATTTGGTTCAGAAGAAGACAACCGCCCCGTAGACGTGCCAGTTTGATTAAAATTTGTATGTATGCGGTGGGTATCTGAACGTACTAGCGCTGGTAGGGCATCCACATAAGTAGACTTTAACTTAGATAGAGTCCGATACTCTAAAATCGCATCCACAACCGGATGATCGCCTTGCAGCTTTTCCAACGTCGCTGCGTCAGTAGAATAACCCGTCTGGATTTTACGCGACTTTTTTCGGTCTAAGTTGAGCTTATCAAATAATAATTCGCTTAATTTTTTGGGCGAACCTAAGTTAAATTTCTCTTCGGCTACAGCGTATACTTTTTCCTCCAGCGCCGCTAAATCTTTTTCCAGTTGTTTGGAAAATTCTTGCAGAGACGCTACGTCAATCCTAATTCCCCTTGATTCCATTTCAGCTAAGACTGGTTCTAAGGGTTGTTCCACGTCTAGCAATAACTTATGCAAGGCAGGAATTTTCTTTAATTCCTCTCGCAGCTTTGATACCAGCCTAAAAGTAACGTGGACATCCATCCCGCAATAGTCAGCCACGCTGGGAATGTCTATATCTGCGATCGTTTTACCTTTAACGACTAATTCTGTGTAGCTAGTGGGAGTTAAGCCTAAGTATCGCTGCGCCAACTCACTTAAATTATGGCTGCTATCTGGGTTGAGGACATAACTGGCTAGCATTGAATCAAAAATCACTCCAGCCAGTTTAATTCCTTGAAACCGCAATACCAAACGGTCAAATTTAGTATTTTGTAGAGCTTTGGGATAGCGATCGCTTTCTAAAATCGGGCGCAGTGCTTCTAAAACCGTTGCTTGCTCCAGATTACCACCAGCAGCGTGACCGATGGGTACATAAGCCATATCAGTTGATGCATCACCCCAACAGCAACCAATTCCCACTAATTGAGCATCTCGCGGTTCTAAATCTGTAGTTTCAGTATCCCAAGCAACAGGTGTAGCTGAGTCAGTAAATTTTTGTAAATGCTCGACCAACTGAGTTAATTTAGCGGGAGTATCAATAATCTGCGGTTGAATTGGCGATCGCGTTTGTTTTTGGCTAGCTTCAGTATCCGCAGCAGTGAAGAACCACAAATCATCATCTGATTGGTAGTTGGTAGTTGGTAGAGACGTAGCACTGCTACGTCTTTCCTGGTAATTGTCTTCCTTGTCTTCCTGTAGAGACGCGAAATTTTGCGTTTCTACATCGCCACCAAACCGTTGCTGAAGTTGATTAACTTTCCCCAAGAAAGATTTGAACTCTAACTTTTCTAATATTGGTTCGAGAACAGCGCGATCAAAGCCTTTGAGTTTACATTCTTCTAAATTAATTTCTAGTGGTACATCAAGTACTATTTGAGCTAGATGGCGGGAGTGATAAGCTGATTCTTTCCCTTCTTCCAGCTTTTTCTTAGTAGCTCCTTTGATTTGATCTATGGAAGCATAAATATTGTCAAGATCGTTATAGGTGGCGAGCAGTTGCACCGCTGTTTTTTCCCCAATTCCCTTGACTCCAGGGATATTATCGGATTTATCACCACACAAAGCTTTAAAATCTACCACTTGTGATGGTAAGACACCCAATTTCTCTTTAACTTGCTCTACACCAAAATCAGTTGGGCCTGTGCCGCCTCGCTGAATAAATGTTGTACTGAGATAGAGAACGCCAATTTCTTGTTGCAGATCGATCAGTTGAAATAAATCGCGATCGCCTGTCAAAATCTTCACCCGAAACCCCGCAGCACTCGCCTTTAAAGCCAGCGTTCCCAAAACATCATCCGCCTCGTAACCTGGAGCCGTTACGACTTCCACGTTCAACCCTGCTAGCAATTCGTGCAGGTTTTTCATGTCAGGGATGAAATCTTCTGGTGTCCCGGGACGATCTGCTTTATAGGTGTCGTCGGCTTCGTGACGGAAAGTTGGCAAACCTAGATCGAAAGCAACAGCCATTGCTTCTGGTTGTTGCGTCGCCATCACTTCCAGCAGCGCTTTCAAAAAGCCAAAACATACACTAGTAGGAATACCTCCTGTTGTCCGCAGCCCCCCATCTCGTCCTTTAGCAAAGGCAAAATACGAGCGAAAAGCCAGAGAGTGTCCGTCAACCAAAATAAAGGTGGGACGCTCGGTGTTTGAGGAATCAGGTGCAGGGTTAGGATTAGATATAGCTTGAGTCATATAAATATTTTAACTATTTGCCTCTGTTCCACAAAGTTGCGATCGCCCTTCTAGAAATTAGATTTCTGCCTCGTATTCTGAATAAAATTTCAAACTAGCGATCGCCAGTTACATCTGAAATACTTTGCTAGCTTGTAAAGTAAAGCAGGCAGTCAAAAGCATTAGAGGGCAGCTATGTACGTCCTAATTGGCGGAGCGGGTTTAGTCGGGCTAAGTTTGGCGCAAAGACTTGTAGAATTGGGGCATACCGTTGCCATCATCGATCTCGATCCTAACGCCTGCCGTTATGCCCGCGAACAAGTCGGAGTAATGGCTTTTGAAGGAAGTGCGGTAAATACAGAAGTTTTGTTAGAAGCAGGGATTCGCAAAGCTGACTCTTTAGCTGCTGTCCTTCGCAATGATGCCTTGAATTTAGCAATGGTAACTCTTGCCAAGCACTACGGTGTCTCCCACATTCTAGCTCGAATGCGCCACCGCGATTTTGCCGAACCGTTCCGCTTTGCTGGAGCCAACCATATTGTCAGTACGATTGATTTGGCAGTTTCGACAATGGTAAATGCGATCGAGTATCCACAAGTGGAATCGATGATGCATTTTGAGCAAGGGCAGATTGAAGTGCTAAAACTTTGTATCCCCAACAGTTGTTATGTTGTTGGACGTAGCGTTGCCGAAATCGCCCAGGATTCCCGATTTCCCCTTGGCTCTTTAATTATTGGCTATCAGCCCCATCCCCACGAGGATTTAATGATTCCTAACGGTAGTACAGTACTTGAACCAGGTTCAACTTTGCTGATTGTGACGAAACCAGGAGCGTTACATCAAGTGATTGATTTTATCGAAGGCTGTCAATAGTTTTTTATGAAGCTATTTCCATGTTTATATTCAGCAATTACTGTTATTGTTCTTGCATCCTGTACATCATCTGAGGTTCCATCACAATCACAGAGCGACCGCAATCTGGCAACTCAATCTCAAAAAGTAGTGACCCTAGATAAAAATTTCAAGATCGCAATGGGTCAAACTATATATGTTCCTGTTTATTCCCATATTTATCATCAAGATCGACAGGAGATTTTCAATTTAGCGGCTACCCTTAGTATTCGTAATACAGATTTAACCGATCCCATCATTATTACTTCGGTGCGCTACTTTGATTCAAATGGTAAATTACTCAAGCAGTATTTGGAGCAGCCTATTCAAATTGATGCTCTAGCTTCTACAGCTTTTTATCTAAATAGAAATGACACCAGTGGAGGTGTAGGAGCAAACTTTATTGTCGAGTGGGTAGCCCAAACAGAAATTTCTCAGCCTGTAGTGGAAGCAGTCATAATTGGTACTGACTTTCAACAAGGAATTTCTTTTATTAGTCCAGGCAGAGTTATCAAAAGTCAAAACAATAGTCAGCGCTCATCTTCAGTGCCTAGTTCCTGAAAAGTTATCAATCATCTTCTAGGTTCAAAAGTTGCTCATCCAGCTTTTGTAAGCGCTTTTGCACAATTTCTTCTGATAAAATCTGTTTGCGTCTTGCCTCATGAAGTGCGCCTTTTTCTACTAGCAGTAAGCGGCGGCGAACAGCATCGAGTTTAGTGCGTCCGCCTCCAAGCAGATCTAATTCATCCCGACGGCGATTATAGATTTCCCGCAGTGCCTTTTCTGCCCCAGCCACTCGCACTTGATAAGACGATCGCATCTCTTCATAAACAGCTTTTGGCAACACTCCTGACTTCAGGAGACTCTCTAATTCATCAATTGCCGCCTTAGCTGCGATTAACTGGGCTTGTAATTGTTCAATCTCCTGCCCAGATGCCGAGACACTAGACAACTGCAACCGTTTTACTAGCCAAGGTAAACTCACTCCCTGTCCGAGTAGAGATAGCAAGACGCTACCAAAAACTAAAGCAATTAGCTGCGATCGCCCTTCCAGGGTGGATGGTAAACTCAATGCCAGCGCCATAGAAAGAGAGCCTTTGATGTTGCCAAGAAATAAGACGTGCTGCCAGCGCCACGAAATCGGACGGTCAAACTTACGCAGTATCGCTAACAGCGGATAGACAGAGAGAATCCGCCCCACTTGGTAAGCAAGAACCGCCAGCAGCACAGCTGGTAACGTCTGCCAGAGAGTTATCAGGTCAACTTCTAAACCAATGAGCAGAAAAATGAAGCTATTAACACCAAAACCGATAGCTTCCCAAAAGCTTAACAACGTCACTCGACTAGAAGCCGATACATTTTTGGCCAGCCCAGTAGTGCCGACGATTAACCCAGCGACGACTACAGCCACAACACCGGATACGTGCAAAGAATGCCCAATTTGAAAGGCTCCTAATGCCACTGCCACCGTTAGCAAGATACTACTAAAAGCTTCATCTGACCAGATAAATAAACCTGTACTCAAATAACCTATAGCTAGCCCCACCAAGCTACCGCCGACAATCACTACAAAAAATTCTTGCAATCCATCCAAAATTGGCAGCGAGCCAGTTGCATGAACTTTCACTATCAAGCTAAATAAAACTAGCGCTACACCGTCGTTGAATAAGCTTTCTCCTTCCACAATCGTAGAAAGCCGAGAAGGAACAGGTACTTCCTTGAATACAGCAATGACTGAGACAGTATCAGTGATAGCTAAAATCACTCCTGTTAATAGCGCTGGTATCCAAGCCAATCCCAGTCCAAATTTCAACAGCACCGCTGTCACTCCAGAGGAAATCACGACTCCAGGGCCTGCCAAAAGAGCAACTGGTTTAAAAGTGCTGCGCAGACGGCTGATATCAGTGTTGATAGCTGCCTCAAACAGGAGAATCGGCAGAAACAGATTCAAAATCAAAGAGCCATTCAAACCAATCCGTCGTGGCAAGAGTTCAGTAATGGCTAAACCAGCTAGCACTAAACCCGCCACATAAGGAACTCCCAGCCAGCGAGACAGTAGAGCTACGCCAGTGGCAACGAGCAACAGAATAATTAGAACGGTAACTAATTGAGCAACATCCACTTAGTTTCTGGGTATTTGTTCTGATTTTTTTCCAATGTAGTAGCTGGAGAATTCTTTCTCTTGGAACTGGAGACAAATTGCCTCGTATCTGTTCTATGCCAGCCGCAAATAATATCAGCGCGATCGCTTGACATTTATTTACATTCAAAATTACTATAGTAGATTGGCTATCTAATTACTGCTCGGATCGGGTAGACCCAAAACAAAGGCTGGAACTCTCGAACTCTTGAGACGTAACTCAGCTACCTGTACGGCAATTTTAATTACCATCTCATGACTTACGCAATCATTGAAACTGGCGGTAAGCAACTCCGCGTCGAACCGGGTCGCTTTTATGACATTGAACTGTTGGCGGTTGAGGCTGACTCCTCAGTTACCATAGAAAAAGTTTTGTTAGTGCAGCACAACGATGATGTCACCATCGGGCAACCGTTTGTAGACGGAGCGACGGTACAAGGCACAATAATGCGCCATTTCCGGGGTCGCAAAGTGCTAGTTTACAAGATGAAACCGAAAAAGAAAACCCGGAAAAAGCGGGGGCATCGTCAGGAAATCACCAGGTTGATGATTAATTCAATTAACCTCAATGGTTCAGTATTAGCCTCTGGTGAAGGTGGAGCTGAAGCAGTGGTAGATGCACAGCCAGCTGATACACCAGCAGAAACTGCATCAGAATAATAGTAGTTATTTGTCATTTGTCGTTTGTCATTTGTTCAACACTAACGACTAATGACTCTTGACTTTTAACTCTTGACGAATAACCACTCAGTAAATTAAACCAAGGTTCACTAAAGAGGAAACAATGGCTCATAAGAAAGGAACTGGTAGTACTCGTAACGGTCGTGACTCTAATGCCCAGCGTCTTGGTGTCAAGCGCTACGGCGGTCAAGTTGTGCGGGCGGGTAATATTCTCGTGCGTCAACGTGGCACCAAGTTTCACCCAGGCAGTAATGTCGGTCGGGGCAGTGATGATACACTATTTGCCCTGATTGATGGCGTGGTGACATTTGAAAGAAGAGGCAAAAGCGGGAAAAAGATTAGCGTTTACGCAGCTTTAGCCGCAGCTGAAGCTTAATCTCAAAAGGCTACTCACAATGCAGTAGCCTTTTGAAATTAATTTGCTCCTAATATCTTCTCTTTTTCTAGCCCAAGTGCCCCTCATCTAAACCCTAACTCCTAGCGACTCACCAAGTAACATTTGTGCTAATGCACCTAGCCCTAAGCCTAGGATGGTGGAGATTGTTAGTAACCAAAAGATATGTCTGTAACTCCACCTACCTGTTTGAGTATCTATTCTGACTAATGTACTAGCTGCTACAACAACTAAGATGTGGAAAAATATGTGCAGCCAAGTAATGATGACGACACTTAAGAAAGCAAGTATGGTGGCAACAATAAAAGCACTAGTGTCCGTTTTAAACAAACGGAGAAATTCGTTTCTCCTTTGCGACCAAGGCGTTGATAAAGCCGCAGCTAGTAATACATCAGACACTACAACCACTATCCAAACTAATATAGTTGGTTCATGGGCTGCAAAGAGGTTCCGGGTGGGCAAACCTAGACCCATGAAAGCAGATAACTGCCAACCCAAGACTCCATGCGTAACTAGCAGTAGCGTTAAAGAACCCAGGGGAAATTTTTTCAAGCTTGGCATTCTGTGATTTCCCAGTCAGGGGACACGATCTAAGACTTTTACACTGTGTTATAGCCAATAATCAGCTTATTTTACGCTGAACAAAACATTTTTTAGAACAGTGTGATGAAAATAGAAAAATGTTTGGTATGATTTACAAAAATTAATATGTGATTTTATTGACAAATGCTCGTGCTGGCTAAGTAAAGCCGTAAATTACTAGCTCCTAACGATCGAGATGTCTGTGGGAAATAATTTGGATCAATTTAGAGTTTAGCAATAAACGGCAATATAACAAAAATCACCTCAAAACTCAACACAGACGAGGCTTTTAGGATCTGTTTCTAGAATGTCACATTGATTAAGGAATTCTCATGAACCAACTTGTTAGGGTTGAGCGCTTCTGCTTAATTGGGCATATTTTGTCAAAGACTTTTGGACTTGCAGGGTTACTTTTGGTTGTCCCTCATACAGATGTAATTTTAAACTTAGTAGCGGCGGCGGCTGGACAAAACGTCTTCCAGTGGAGCGTAGAAAAGTCAATGGCTGGGGGTGGAGTGGTTGATATCCTGTTTGGAACAGTAGCCGTCTCCATTTATGCCTACCGAACATTAGGACTGAAAACCTGGCTGACATTCATGTTGCCAGCTATGTCAATCTCTTTAGCAAGTGAATTACTGGGAACCAGTACTGGATTTCCATTCGGTGACTACAGCTACCTGAGCGGTTTGGGATACAAGATTGCTGGGCTAGTGCCTTTTACAATTCCTTTGTCCTGGTTCTATATGGGCTTAGCTTCCTACTTAATTGCTCGTGTGGCTTTGAATACAGTTAAGCAAAACTGGCTGCGCCATATGGGCGCTATAGTCTTGGGAGCAATGCTTTTCACTGCTTGGGATTTTGCGCTTGAGCCAGCCATGAGTCAAACGACATTTCCTTTTTGGTATTGGGCAGAACCAGGAGCTTTCTTTGGCACACCATACCGAAACTATGCTGGTTGGTTTGGCACTAGCGCCCTGTTTATGAGTGTGGCAGCTTTGTTGTGGGGAAATATACCGCTGAAATTAGAGCGATCGCAGCTGAATATACCTTTGGTTGTTTACTTGAGTAACATCGCCTTCGCTGCGGGGATCAGCTTAGCAGGCGGATACTGGCTTCCAGTTTTACTCGCCCTACTAGTAGGTGTAGTTCCGGTATTAATCCTGTGGTGGATGGCACAACCAAAAGAGGCAAATGCTGCTGTAGCAGAAGCTAGTAACATTACTGAACTTCCCGTAGAAGTGGCATTAAAGTAAACTGGACAAATAAAACTGTGGCTGAATTGATATTAGCAAGCGCGATGGTTCCGAGGGAGACCGCCTTCGGCATCGCACTCGGACTACTAACGCTCCAATTACCTGCAACGGCAATTCTGCTGTCGCGCCTGCTTAAAGGCCCCAGTCGCCATCCTCCAATTAAACCCGCATCTCCCACGCCAGAACTTTTAGGTAAGGTTAGTGTTGTCGTTCCTACGTTGAATGAAGCCCAACGAATTAGCCCTTGTTTGGCTGGGTTAAGTCGGCAAGACTACGAAGTTCGGGAAATCACAATTGTAGATAGCAATTCTCAAGATGGGACACCAGATTTAGTCAAAGCGGCTGGACAACAAGATCCCCGCTTTCGCGTCATAACTGACGATCCGTTACCAAAGAGCTGGGTGGGGCGGCCTTGGGCTTTGCATAATGGCTTTTTGCACAGTTCGGAACAGTGTGAATGGTTTTTAGGTGTAGATGCCGATATTCAGCCACAACCTGGACTTGTTGCGGGTTTGGTTAAGATTGCCGAAGCAGAAGGATACGATCTGGTGTCTCTCTCACCCCAATTTATCCTCAAGTATCCAGGGGAGTGTTGGCTGCAACCAGCACTGTTGATGACGCTGCTGTATCGATTTGATTCAGCTGGTGTAGATACTCAGGTAGCAGAACGAGTGATGGCAAACGGACAATGTTTTTTATGCCGTCGCTCTGCTTTGGCGCAGGTAGGTGGTTATACCAGTGCTAGGAGTTCGTTTTGTGATGATGTAACCTTAGCCAGAAATATTGCTGCTAGTGGCTTCAAGGTGGGATTTTTGGATGGAGCTAAGGTACTGAAGGTAAGAATGTATGAGGGAGCATTAGAAACTTGGCGTGAATGGGGGCGATCGCTCGATCTCAAAGATGCTTCTTCTGTTGCTCAACTTTGGGGCGACTTGTGGCTTTTGTTCTGTGTTCAAGCCCTACCCCTACCAATAGTACTCAGTTATCTCTTGCTGCCCCTGCCTCCCCTGCCTCCCCTGCCTCCCCTGCTCATCCTAGCGGGATTAAATTCATTTCTATTAGCAATCCGCTTCGCTCTACTGTTGGCGATCGCGCCTTCTTATGATCGCACTGAGGCAAAAGGTGGCTGGTTGTTCTGGCTTTCTCCCCTAGCCGATCCTTTGGCAGTGCTGAGAATTTTCTTATCTGCTGCGCGCAAACCTACTCGCTGGCGGGGTCGGAGTTATGGCTCTCAACCGGAGTAAGGGCATCTGCTCTTTCTAGTTCCCAAAGAATTTGATTGCCTTCTCGGCGGACGCGAGACACGATCCAATTGCGCCAACGCCACTCATCTCCTCGACTGGTGACAGCGCTGGCGTGAACATCCATCAAGTCAGCTAGTTCAGAACTAGTGATTAAGTAACCTTTGGCGGCAACTTCGTCAGCAATATGGAGAGTTTCCAGCAAGTTTCGCAGTTGAGCCACCCTCACTTCACGGGGTAATTCTTCGCTGGTAGCAGGAGAGGGTAATGGTGCATCCGTCATGGTTGTATTCGAGGCAAGGTGGCTATTTGATGATGACTTGTCAATTATCTTATGATCGCCGTTAAAATCAGCTATTTTTGCTACAGGTAGAGGATTTTTTTCCTGGGTAAAATTAGGGGTAGTGGGTAGTTCCTGTTGTAAATTTGGGGTTTTGCCCTTAGCAAAGGCAGTGGCGATCGCATCACAGCGTTCGTTACCAATATTACCTGCATGGCCCCGGACATACTGCCAGTTTACCTGCTTGCTATTAAGTTTATCTAAAGATTCCCACAGTTCTTGGTTAAGGACTGGTTTACCTTCGGCTGTTTTCCAGCCTTTTTTCTTCCATCCTTTCACCCATTTAGTTACACCGTTGAT
>DATNQH010000408.1:0-23805 GCA_036704105.1 Leptolyngbyaceae cyanobacterium
GCTTTAAGCCAAATTTTAAATATATTAAATTCAGATGCGAACAGAATATAGCAGTCATAAATGATTGATAAAACCCTATCTTTCTTTTTTTGGCATTCTACTCTGCGAGAAGCCGTTGCGCGTCTATCGATCTAAACGCTACACTACACGCACCTGTTGGCAGTAGCCTGCGGCAAGCCCTTCGATCTACGTTAAAAAAGTCTATTTCACAAATTAAAGAGGATTGCTAGATATCTAATAATTAGAAGATTGAATCAGAATTTTTATCCTAATTCTAACTGGAGCGGCACTATTTACAGAGTAAATTTTGATGATTAGTAGCCGCTGATAATTAACCAGAGATGTTTAAAATCTTAACAATTGTTACCTAAAAAGTTTATAGATAAAGCTAATATTCACCAAAGGAAAAATTTATGAATTTTAAATATAATCTTTTGACAGTCTGTTTAGCTACTTCGGCTTTACTCGCTCCAGTACAAAAGACATTTGGCACTGGATTGACGAGTCGAATGAATGAAAAAAATACACAGCATTTTGTTTGTGTAGAAGCTACACAACATTCTTGGCAGTGTCAGGTTGAAAATAGTCAGCAGGAAGCGATAAAGAGTAACAAATTAACGCCCGATCTAGTAAAAAATTATACACAGCAAAGCTCAATAGCTCAAATACAATATGAAAATATAAACCCTATCGAAGTGTTGCTCTTGCTTGTTTGCGTTGGCAGTATTAGCTCAGGACTATTTTTATTTTTATACATTAAGCATCGTAATAATCAAACTGCCGTTCTACGCCGAAATATTGAGGTTTTGGAAAGGCTATGGATGTTAAATAGTTATCAATCAAATGACAAATTTTAACAACTGATATATAGGGCGGGAAATTTGCGCGATCGCTTATCCCTCCTAGATGAAAATAAACTAGCAAACGTCACTTGGAGTAATTGAAGTAGAAATCTAGGTTGGAGATCAAACGAATTGCTTATGGTTCTTGATCGGCTGTTCCACATTTTTGGAACGGAATTTTTTGTGCAAAGGAAATATCCCCACCCAGTCCTCGTTTTCAATGCTCGACTTTTTGAGAGGCGATCGCTTCTTTTCAACTCTTCAAGTTCTGTACAAAATGTCATTGCGACTAGCTCCACCCAATCGGGTAGGAGTGTCAACATAGTGAGGAGCGATTTCGGCAGGGATTACTGGTGCTAAGTGCCACTGCGCTATCAGCCGTTGCAGTAACTGGTCTTGACTAGTTCGCAAACGCTGAATATTCCAGCCTCGATTAATAATGACAAACCAAACCAAACCGCGATCGCGGGTTGGGATCGCTCCTGCTAAGGCACTGACATCATTTAAAGTCCCAGTCTTGAGTACTGCACCCGTTGGTAAATGACGAGCTTCTAACGTGCCGCGATGGTCTACTCCAGAAACAGGAAACAAATCGGCTACGCTCATTCGCTCGCGCTGCAATTCTCTTTGGATTGCCATAAACATTGCACAAACAGCTCTTGGGGAAATCCGATTTTCAACTCCTAGTCCAGAAGTATTCTTGAGCAGAATTTCCGACTCTGACACCCCAGCCGCAGCTGCAGCTCGTTGTCGTACAACAGAAGCTCCTCCGAGAGAATCCCCCAACATTTGGGCCATATCGTTGTTACTGTAAACATTCATTTCCTTGAGGATTTGCGATAAAGGTAAAGAACGGTGCCGCAATAACAAAATTTGTTTAGGGTTGGGGATTGTTTGTACTTGCACAACTCCAGAAATCTTTACATTAGGGCGCGCTGTTCCAGGAGGTAGGGTAGAGTATTGGTGTTTAGCTGCCGCTTTCCAAGTGGTAGAGTCTAGTCCTTGTTTGAGTAATTCCCCAGCAATTTGGGGGTCGGATTTGAAGTTCATAGCGAAATTACCAGCGATCGTCAAATTGCCAGTAACGTGATGAATGCCCAAAGAATTGAGGCTGTTACCAAGAGCGATCGCCTCCTCCCAAACAAACAAAGGATCGCCACCGCCAGTAATAACCAGATCGCCTTGTAGCACTCCATTGGCGATCGGTCCTGTCGCACTAACTAGCGTTTCAAAATGACCATCAGATCGCCACGTTTTCAAAGCAGCCAAAGTTGTGGCAATTTTAGTTAACGAGGCAGCAGGCAAAGGAACTGTACCATTGTTGTTAGCCATTAGCATTGGGCCTGATTGCATCCAGATTCCCTGATTAGCTCTGCCTAGTCCCTCTGTTTCTAGCCCGTGTAAATATTGCCCGATTGTAGCGACTTCGGCAGGATGGGGAGCGGCTGCTAAAACTAACGGCGGACTACTTTGCAACGCCAATAGCTCAATAGCCTCCAGTGGCTTGGCTTGTACTCCAGCCGCACCAAGCCAAAAAGACACTAACCCCGATCCAATTAAATCCAGCATTCTGCACTTACCTCATGTACTATTAAAAGTTTAATTTTCGCTATTAGCGCCCCTAAGGTTCAGCTTTGGGCTGGCTGACTTGGGGAAAAACCGGAAACGGGCAGATTATCAATTTAAATCAATATTTGGGCAATCAACGCGCGGTTTTTCTAGCAAGACAAGCTGTTCATAGCCTCCGTCGTGTTATTTGTGTAGAAAATTGTCCAATTTTTAGCGATTTTATGTCAGAGCAGTTTAATTTTTCCCAATATAGGGCGGTTATCATTCAAGTCAAACACACCTTTTATCACGAGTAGTGTTTTATCTCTAGAGGCGGGATCGGATCGGGATGAATTCCCCTTCAGTGATTGAAATAATTAAATACTTATCGACGAAATACCGCAAATTTAGATAATTAGAGTTGAATCTATAATTAAAAACCTTATGCTTTCCTTAACTCCATTAGCTGATATTTGGCACTCAAGACAGTCAGCGGCTTCAAGTCGCCCTCACTGCTTGAAGTGACAGATGATTCTCTGGGCAAATATTTCAGGAAAAATGGCTGTGGCATCACCACAAAGGGTGCTAGTTAGGTGAAGAGCATCTGGTAAGATCTTTAAGGTTTCTGGAACTTTCATCAATGGGAACGACTCGCGCACGGATCGCAATTGATGCCATGGGGGGAGATAACGCACCCGCCGAAATCGTTATTGGCGCACTGCGGGCACGGGAGGAATTGGATGTAGAAGTAATACTGGTGGGCGACCCTGAGCAAATTGAAGCCGCCCTGCCGTCCAAGACTCTTTTGGATCAACTGGAAATCGTTCCCGCCGAGGGAACAATTGAAATGCATGAGGAGCCTTTAAGCGGCATCAAGCGCAAACCCAAGGCTTCTATCAACGTAGCAATGGATTTGGTCAAGCAAAAGCAGGCAGATGCAGTGGTGTCAGCAGGTCATTCTGGAGCCGCTATGGCAGCAGCTTTGTTGCGCTTAGGGCGACTACCAGGAATTGATCGCCCTGCTATTGGCGCAGTGTTTCCAACTATCCTTGCCAGCAAGCAGGTGTTAATCCTCGATGTAGGGGCAATTGTTGACTGCCGCCCCAAGTTTTTGGAGCAGTTTGCAGTCATGGGATCGGTTTACAGTCAGTACGTCTTGGGCATTGCCGATCCGAAGGTAGGACTTCTGAATATCGGAGAGGAAGAGTCCAAGGGTAACGATTTGGCGATCCGGACTCACCAAATGCTTCAGGCAAATCCCAATGTCACGTTTATTGGCAATGCTGAAGGACGAGATGTTCTTTCCGGTCACTTCGATGTGATTGTTTGCGATGGCTTTGTTGGTAACATCTTGCTCAAGTTTGCCGAAGCAGTGGGTGAGGTGTTGTTGCAAATCCTGCGGGAAGAGTTGCCTCAAGGATTGCGAGGTCAGCTAGGAACGGCGCTACTCAAACCAAATCTCAAGCGGATTAAGCAGCGGGTCGACCACGCAGAACACGGCGGCGGCTTATTGTTGGGCGTGGCAGGAATTTGCATTATTAGTCACGGTAGTTCGCAAGCACCATCGATTTTTAATGCAATTCGCTTGGCAAAGGAAGCCGTTGGAAACCAGGTATTAGAGAAAATTAAATCTCAAAATCAGCTTGGTCAAAAATCAGCAGTAAGTGGTAGTGAAATCAGGAGTGAGGAGTGAGCAAAAGGATGAAGGATGTACGCGAACACCTGCGTGTAGCGTAGCGTCTAGCGTTTCCGAAGGGTAGGATGAAGGATGAACAGTTATTTCTTCTGACTCCTGTCGTTCTGACTTGTGACTCCTTTCTTCTGACTCATAATTTGGGAGAAGCATGGTACAAAAATCAGGGGTAGTAATTACGGGTAGCGGTTCGGCAACTCCAGAAACCGTTTTGGAGAACGAGGTTTTAAGTCAACTGGTTGAAACTTCAGATGAGTGGATTAGAAGCCGTACTGGGATTGGAAAGCGGCGACTTGCTGCACCATCGGAGTCGTTGAGTGCGATCGCAACAGAAGCAGCAAAAAATGCGATCGCGATGGCGGGAATAACACCAGCCGAGATCGATTTGATCGTTCTGGCAACCTCAACCCCCGATGACTTATTTGGTACTGCTTGTAAAATTCAGGCTCAGTTAGGAGCAACTGGGGCGGTAGCCTTTGACATGACAGCGGCTTGCTCTGGCTTTGTGTTTGGACTTGTCACCGCAGCGCAGTTCATCAGGACAGGAGTTTATCAAAACGTCGTGCTGATCGGGGCAGATATTCTGTCGCGTTGGGTAGATTGGGAAGATCGCCGCACTTGCGTATTGTTCGGCGACGGTGCTGGAGCAGTGGTAATGCAGGCGGGAGAGAGCGATCGCTTATTGGGATTTGAACTCAAAAGCGATGGCACAGAAAATCATTGCCTTAACCTTGCCTACAAAGCTCAACCAAAACAACTGATTGATGGCGTTGAAGTCGGTGATGGCAGCTACGAACACATCACCATGAACGGCAAAGAAGTCTATCGCTTTGCTGTACAAAAAGTACCAGAAGTTATTGATAAAGCTATATTTGGTGCTAACCTCAGCATTGACCAAATAGATTGGCTGGTGTTACATCAAGCTAATCAGCGCATTCTCGATGCTGTAGCTGAGCGTTTAAAAATTCCACCAGAAAAAGTGATTAGTAATCTTGCCCACTATGGCAACACTTCAGCTGCCTCTATTCCCCTGGCTCTAGATGAGGCTATACGTCAAGGCCAAATTAAACCCAATGATATCATTGCTACCTCTGGCTTTGGTGCTGGCTTGACTTGGGGAGCGGCAATTTTTCAATGGGGAAGGTGACTCGTCTTGAGTTATATACTCCTCGTTATGGCAGCAGGGGAAGCAGAGGTAGCCCAGAAAGCAGGGGGTGGGAAATCCGCTCATCCAAAATCTAAAATCTAAAATTTAAAATCGACGGACAAATGACTAAGACGGCATGGGTGTTTCCGGGGCAAGGTTCACAAGCGATCGGTATGGGCATGGATTTATTAGACATCAGCTATGCCAAAGATAGATTTGACCTAGCTGAAGAAATTTTAGGTTGGTCTGTAATTGATATCTGCCAAAGTGAGGATGATAAAATCTCGCGCACGCTCTACACGCAGCCCTGTATGTATGTGGTAGAAAGCATTTTGGCAGACTTGCTGCGGGAACAAGGGCAGCAGCCAGACTTGGTGGCAGGTCACAGCCTGGGAGAATATATTGCCCTGTATGTTGCTGGAGTGTTTGAATGGTCTGCCGGGTTACGCCTGATTCAGCGTCGAGCAGAACTGATGGATAGCGTCGCAGGTGGTATGATGGCGGCTTTAATTGGCTTTGACCGGGAACAACTAGAACAAAAAATTCAACAAACCCCTGATGTTGTCCTAGCTAATGACAACAGTCCGGCTCAGGTAGTGATCTCCGGTACACCAGCAGCTGTGGAAGCGGTGATATCCCAAGTCAAGAAAAAGCGAGCTATCCCCTTAAAAGTATCAGGAGCGTTTCATTCTCCGTTCATGGCAGCAGCCGCAACTGAATTTCAGCAAGTGCTGGAATCTGTCAGTTTCAAGCCAGCACAGATACCAGTGCTATCTAATGTCGAACCCATACCCAGTATGGATACTAAGGTGTTGAAAGAGCGCTTGAGCCGTCAAATTACAGGATCGGTGCGTTGGCGTGAAACTTCTCTGCGCTTACCAGAAGAAGGCATTGAGCGAGTGGTAGAAATAGGACCCGGCACAGTCCTAACTGGTTTAATTAAACGTACCTGCCCTGACGTAACCTTAGAAAATGTTAGCAGCCTCGAAGACTTACCAGTTAGTAGTTAGTGGTTAGTGGTTAGTAGGGATTTTCACCCTCATCCCCCTCAGCCCCCTCAGCCCCCTCATCCCCCTCAGCTCCCTCAGCCCATGTCTAGAAGCCGCGAACCGTATATTAGCTTACTGCTCTACTACCTATTTAAATATTCGGTAGTTAGTCCCATGCTGCACCTTTACTTTCGCGGGCGGATATATGGTGCGGAAAATGTACCGCAGCAAGGGCCATTGGTGGTTGTGAGTAATCATGCCAGTGACTTCGATCCGCCTATTCTTTCTTGTTGCGTCAAGCGTCCTGTCGCTTACATGGCAAAGGAAGAACTGTTTCGTGTCCCCATTTTGAAACAAGCAATTGAATTGTACGGTGCATATCCAGTGAGTCGGGGTAGTGCCGATCGCAGTGCTATTCGTGCAGCACTTAAGTGTCTCGAAAATGGTTGGGCTACTGGGGTGTTCTTGCAAGGGACTCGCACAGCAGACGGAGGAATATCAGATCCTAAATTAGGTGCAGCACTGATTGCAGCGAAGGCGCGATCGCCACTATTACCAGTCAGCTTATGGGGAACTCAGAGGATTTTAAATAAGGATTCAGCGGTTCCTTGTGCAGTACCAATTACTGTCAGAATTGGTCGCGCGATCGCGTATCCTAGTTCTACAAATCGTGAGGAATTGCAAGCTGTGACGCAACAGTGTGCAGATGCGATCGTGGCAATGCACAATTTAGGGCGGTGATGAAGGATGAAGTATGAAGTATGTAGAGACGCGATATATCGCGTCTGTACTATGAAGTATGAATTGGTAATTTTCCCCTTGTCCCCTTTGCCCCTAATCCCCACTTCGTGGGGGCCCCGAGTTCCCCTTGTCCCCCTTATCCCCACACTCCACACGCTTAGCACACAATAGCCTAAACCAAGTAATAAAAGGATTTGATAATAATGCAAGATTTAAAAGCGCAACTAGCAGAAAATCTAGATGAAGCTGAATGGGAATGGCTAATTCCCCACGTCCAGCGTGATGTTGTGGTAGTAGTCGCTCAACCACTAGATTTACTAGATGTTGGGGTGGCGATCGCCAGCGATAACACGGCTGTGGTACAAAATTGGATTAGCGAGGAGTTGCTTGCTAAACCCTCAACTACTCAGTTATCAGATTGGAATGGCGATCGCACTAAGCGATTTAATACCTTGATTGTCCAGCCCTTCGTTCTTGTTCAAGAACTAGCTGCCTAAAATGTGAGTCTCTCCTTAGAGCATCGTTGCCTATAAACTTTAACCACTAAAATATTACCTAACGGTAATTATAAGCAAGACCTTTTATAGCAATTTTAACACTTAGGAAAAGTAGGTTAAGCGACCTGTAAAATCCGTTTTACTCGTGCAATAACTTTTTGCTATAAGTTCACTGTGTTGGTTCCTCTACGGGACGGACAATCGGAGGAGCAGCAGTATCTGGTTTCTGGAATATCGCTTGCAGCGCCTGTTCCAAAGTTTCTGCCATCACAATCCGATTTTCGTAAGCAACCACCACTCGTACCAACGTTGGTAGGCTGTTCTGCGCCGCTTCTAAATAAATTGGTTCGACATAAAGTAGCGATTGTTCAATCGGAATCACTAATAAATTACCCTGAATTGCCCTTGAACCTTGGCGATTCCAAAGCGAAATTTGCTGTGAGATTACTGGATCTTGGTTAATCCTGGCTTCAATTTGCTCTAGTCCATAAACTAACTCCTGTTTGGGAAACTCGTAGAGTAATAACTTACCGTAATTCTCCCCATCTGATCGCGCCGCCAGCCAAGCAACCAAATTAGTTCTTTGCCTAGGAGTATAAGGTAACAACAAAATAAATTCTTCAAACGGAACGCTAGGCAGACTGGTAATTAAGTAGTATGGTTCAACTAATTTGGGTTCATTACCGTAAACTTCGTTAGGGATCTGCCACTGATCTTCCCGATTATAGAAAACCTGTGGATCTGTCATGTGATAAGTCATCAATCTTTCAGACTGAATGCTGAAGAAATCTACGGGATACCGAATATGGCTGTGAAGAGTTGCTGGCATAGCACTCAGCGGTTGGAATAATCCGGGAAATATTTTCTGCCAAGTCGCAACGATCGGATCGCTTGGATCTGCAACGTAGAATTTAACCCAGCCGTGATAGGCATCAATTACGACTTTAACCGAGTTACGAATGTAGTTAATTCTTTCACTCCCAGGATCGGAATAAGGATAGCGATCGCTCGTCGTATACCCATCTACAATCCAATAGAGATAATTTTGATTTGTCTCCCCCTGCTTCCACAGCGATCCCTGCTCCCCCTGCCCTTCTTGTGCATCTGCAACCACAAGATAAGGATTGCTGTCATACTGCAAAAAGGGAGCGATCGCCCGAATCCTTTGGTTAATATTACGTCGAAACAACAGCTTAGTCTGCGGTTGAAAGTCCCGCGTTAGCAGCATCTGCCAATCATTCAGGTACTTGGCAAATAGCAACCGCCGCCAGTTTGAACCAATATTAATTCCACCCCTTCCATCGTAAGTATTGTAAGTATTATCATTACCACTGGGATAATCCAACTCTTTGACTTTAGTTGGAGTCATGACGTAGTTGTTGGTAATCTCACCGTAATAAATGCGCGGATGCTCGATTGGAATACTTGCTGCGATCGCTTCGTTAGATGTAGTAAGCGGACTACCATTATTACTAGTTTCACTTACACCGATATCTTTCACAAAGTATTCTGGCAATCCACCTGCACCAACAACGTTAACTGGAGAAAGGGTAAAGCCATAACCGTGAGTATAAATCAAGTGTTGGTTAACCCAAGTTTGCGCCTGCTGGGGTACTGCACTGTAATCTAACTCCCTAGCAGCAATTAGTGTTTGTCGCCGTTCTGTGTTGGCTACCTTTGCGGGATTTTGGTTATTTTGCGGCTGCTTTTGAGCTGTACTAGGTTTGCCTCCCGATACATCTTGTTGCAAAGTATAACGATCAATATCGGCATCAGGAAATTGATAGTAAAGTCGAATTTGTTGAAGTTGGCGGTTAGTTTCTAGTAGCGGACGCTGATCCCAAAGGCGAATATTGCGAATTGTTAGATCGTTTTCCTGAATATCAGCCAATGTCAGTTGCCCGTTGGGATCGAATGTTCTCGTATCAATATCATCTAAATCAAATGCTTGTCGGGTGAGGGCAATACTGCGTTGAATATAAGGACGTTCCCGTGCTAATTCGTTCGGTTGTACTACTAAACGTTGTACTGCTAATGGCAATCCAACCCCTGCGATCGCTGCTATCAATATGTATATTCCTAATCCGTAAAATAGGCTGCGCTTAGCAATTTTGGGCAACCCAAATGTTATGCTCCAGAATAGACTTAGTGCGATCGCAACAGCAACAAGACTCAATACAGTATCAACTGGTAGCTGTATTGCAATATCCGTATAACTAGCACCGTATGCCACCCCACGCAAAGAATACAGTAATTCATAACGCGACAGCCAATAGCTCAGAGCGACTGCTAGCATAAAGCCGCCACCCAATCCCTGTAAATGTCGCTGTTGGCTGGGTGAAAAGCCGTGAAAACTACCTCGACTTAAGCTATCTTCTGATAATAAATAAGTCAAGCTGACAGCAACTAAACCGTACAAACACAATCCAATTAACCAAAACTCCAACAATTCACCGATTGGTAGGGCGAAGATATAAAAGCTGATATCCCTATTAAATACAGGATCGGTGCTGTTAAAGGTAGTAGGTTGCAAATATTCCAACACCCTAGCCCAATTCCCAGACAAAACAGTGGCGAATATTGCACTCATCGCCAGGGCGATCGCGTTGAGCAAAAATCGCGGATAAATAGAGATAGCGATCGCTATTCCCAGCAGCAAACCAACTAACCCTGCTTGAGATCTTACCTGTCTTGCCAGCGTTAAAATAGACTCTGGTCTAAATAAAGCTGGGAGCGTTGGAGAGACATTCGCTCCGTTCAAGTTAGGATGCCAGTATTGCAAGGCAACTTGTCCGTAGTGCAAAACCAGCAACCCGACTAACAAGTTTAATCCCAATACTAAAGGGAGGAAAAAGCGCAACCCCAGCGACGACGAGGGAGTGACAAGTGGCGTTTTGGATTGGAGGTTTCCCTGCATCCTGCCTCCTGCACCCTGCACTTCCCGCCTTGTCAGCCGCTGCGCCAGACTCAAATTGCTTAGTAAATAAAAGGCGGTAATGCTAAAAGCGATCGCCCATAACAATGCTTGAGTTTTGATTCTGAGCAAAAATACTTGTAAGTAACCGACTTCTGCAAACCAGAAAATTTCTGCTCCCAAACGCGAGACTAGATCGAAAATCAGCCACAGCCCTAAAAGAATTACTACCAGTCGAAAGGCAAGTTTCTTAAACACAGAATTCTTTAATACGCATTTATTTTAATCATCTTGACAGATACCTACGTAGGACAACGGATGACAACAGCAGAGCGCGATCAAGCAAAGATGAAAATTCAAGCTGAGTTTATCTAGCTGCGCCTTTATTTCTTTATTTAAGAATAAACAATTTGCTTGGTAATTGGATGATTCTACGCTGAAGGCAAAACTTTTTAATTAGCTCGGTACTTGCTTATCCCAATCTCCGCTCTTGGTAGCACTTAAATTTTAGTTGGAGGATGTTAGCAATCTATTTAGTTTGGGAACAATAAATGAAGCAATGTGAAGATCTCATAACAAGTAAGGGTATTTACCGATAACCGCTATGCAATCAACTTTAAGCTTTTCCTTCCGAGCCTCAGAACTTACCGAGCAACTCAAGCGATCGTTTAATGAAACATTGACAGGATATTGGCAGATCGAGTTAGTTAAGGTGAATGGAGCTATCCAGGCAAATCAAGCTAGTAGTGGAAAGCTCTGGTATATTGCAGTTGTACAAGGACGAGTCATTTGCTCTGGCAGTGAGAAACTCTCCTGGGCATCTTTCTTGGAAACTCTAAAAAGTTACATATCTCGACTACAGACAGCACAATCAAAACAGGCACTAGAGCTACTAAAACAAGAGTTATCGGCAAAAGAAACGCCGTTGCTGAGCAAGATAATTGTCGAAATGGCAAACATTAAGTTAGTCAGCCCCGATGATGTGATGAAAGCTCTGCGGCTGAAAATATTATCAGATTTAGATTGGTATTTGTTTGATTATGCAGGTCAAGCTCAGTTTATCCCCGAACCGGAACTATTAATCAATGCTCCAATGCGGGGTTTTGAGTTGAGTGGTTTGTTAACTGAAGCAATGAGCCGACAGATGCAGTGGAGACAACTGCGTAGTTATGTGCCTTCTCTGGATAGCACTTTAATGCTGAAATCTGATGCAATCGAAGCTTCAGACTTGAGCGCAACCCAAAAACAGCAGTTGCAAAACCTAGTGAAGCAAGGCAGAACACTTAGAGCGATCGCCTATCATATGGGTCAAGATCCGCTATCAGTGGCTAAAACCTTTGCTAGCTTAATCGGCAAAGGCTTGGTGGAGGCGAAGAGTCCTAACAGTGAAACTGGTAAGACAGATTTGCAGCTTGAGATTTTTATTGTTGACGACTCACCGATTTTGGTGGAGCAATTCCGTCACTTAGTCACAAGCTGGGGATATCGAGTTAATTACTCAAACAATGCTTTAACTGCGGTGCAGACAATGTTGGAGTCTAAGCCAGTGGCGATATTCCTAGATGTGAATATGCCAGGAGCATCTGGATTTGACTTGATTAAACAAATTCGCCGTCAACCAGATCTGTCATCGCTTCCCTTGGTTCTACTGACAGCTGAGAAAACAGTTTCCAACCAATGGCGCGCTCAATGGGCAAGTTGCAAGTTTCTAGCTAAGCCCCGCACGTCTGCCGAGATTCCAGTATTCCGCACAGAACTACGTCAAATGCTGGAAGAAATCGTTCCGATAGCAAACACTCAAAACTCAAACGTTAACAGTCAACCGATAGCAATTAACAGTTAAGTGCGATCGATATTAACTACTTCGGGGGAATGATAAAGATTGTAGATTTCACACCATAAAAAGGAGTAGAGAATAATGCGATGCTTAATTGTTGATGATAGCGCCGTAGATCGGCACTTACTAACCTCGGTTTTGCAAGGGTTAGGTCATCAAGTAGATGCCAGTCCAACGCCTAAAGATGCATTAGAGCGGCTCTCGTCAGAAAGCTACTCAGCCGTGTTTCTAGATATTGTCATGCCAGAGCAGGATGGCTACAAATTTTTAAGGGCAGTACGTTCTAACCAGAAAATTGCTAAGCAGCACGTCATCTTCTGTTCCAGCAAGAAAACACCCATAGAGATAGATTATGGAATTAAGCGTGCTGGTGCCAATGATTACCTAGTTAAACCTGTGACAAAAGAAAGTGTGAATCAGGTATTACAAAAGGTTGGGTAATGAACACTGCTAAGAAGCCACCAGAAATTGAGGTCCCAAGTCAGTCCGAACAGCCGACACAGCGATTTATTCTGGCTGGGCTAGAGCGGTTGACCTTTGTATTTCCATCAACTATCGTTGCTGGAATTTCAATGATTGAGCGATCGCAAATCCTAGCTTTGCCGTTCTACAATCCGGCGGTTTTAGGAGTTATCCATCAGCAAGGTCAGATTATGCCTCTGATTTCCCTGCGTCAAATTGTGGGTGTCACGGCAATGCTCTCGACTGGAAGCCTCACGGTCATACATCTTAGCGATGCAGCAGGCGATCTAGCAGGTATAGGTTTAGTAGTTGATCGAACCTTGGGAATGCGATCGCAAGACCAACTACCGCCCGATTTGTTCAGCACCGATTCATTACCAAACACAACAAATTCCGTGCAAAAGATGCGGTTGTTTCGACCTGAAATTTTCGATAGTCGCTTGTGGCAACCTCACAGATGGCAGTCTGGAGCAGTAAGTAAGGGCGATATTTAACTCTTTTACTTGGCAAACACAAATATTCTAAGTGAAGATCGCCTGGACAGTAATAGTAAAAATTTATCAACTATAACTGAAAAATAAATAATTTAAATAGGTTTATTATATGAAGCGTACATCAGGAGCTGCCAGGGAAGATAAGCAATTAAGTTTTGAGTGGGCAAGACTCACCCAGCAGTCGCAACCAAATAACTTTAAATTGCCCTTTCTCAAAAGCTTGGGTATTCGAGCAAAGGTAATCGCTCTGGCAACGATTTTTGGTGTACTGCCCGTGCTGGTAGTCGGAGGTGTTGCTTATCGCTTTGCAGATGATGCGATTACACATCAAATCTCTAGGGAGAAAATTGCTGAAACCGAGCAGCTAGCTAACAAACTTAGTCTTTTCTTACGAGATCGTTTAACAAATATTAAAACGATAGCTAGATTTGTCACTATCCTAACTAAAGATGAAGAATCTGTAGGCTTTAAAGCTGAACAACGACAAGCGCTAATAAAGGAAAAATTAGCCGACGAATTTACTCAATTATTAAATGATTATGTTTTCTTCTCAAATATTGCTTTGTACAATCTCCAAGGTAAGCTGATCGTTCAATCTCGTGATTCTGCACAACAAGACAATCGGAAAAACTTTCCTTACCTTCAGCAAGTGTTGCAGAACCAATTTGCCATAATCAGCGAACCTACTGTAATTAATTCTGGCAGCTCGGCGCAATTAGTTTCATATGTTATGGCTCCTGTTAAAGATAGCGCAGGAAAGACTATAGCAATAGTGGCAGCTAAAATGCCAGTAAATTTTCTTGGCGATGCAATTTTTAGAACAATTGCCTTGCAACCAGGTACAAGCTATTACATGATTGATAGCTCTAGGCAAATCTTTCAAAATCTAGGCAAAACAGGGCAAACATCTCCTTTGAATGCAAGGATGTCCGATTTGACTCCTGATTTTCCAGAAGCAATCGCAGCACAACAGAGCCAAACTTGGATTAAAAACACATCTAAAGATAAACAGCTATATGCAAACGCACTCACTACTAATGTGGGATTGAATTGGAGCATAGTTACTGCAACTGATACAGTGATCGCGTTTGCACCCCAAAAACAACTGCTGCAAACGATTAGTCTGGGAACTTTGCTGACTGCTGCAATCGCAACGATACTGGCGGCAATTCTGGCACAAAGAGCCATCCGACCGCTCTTACAGGCAACAGCAGCTGTGGAAAAATTGAGTCAAGGTGAACTAGATACTCGCATAGAAATACAAGGCAATGATGAGCTAGCTCATCTAGGCGCGAACATAAACCGAATGGCGGAGCGAACTCAGTACTTGTTGGAGCGCCAGATCCAAAACACAGAGCTACTGATTCACCAAAACCATATGTTGACAAATCTAGCTCGTTGTGATGGGCTGATCGAAGGCAACGCTAAAGCTGCTGCTAGAGCTTTCACGCAGGGAACTGCTGAAACATTAGCTGTGGCGCGAGTCAGTATTTGGCTATATAACTCAAATCGCGATCGCGTTGTTTGCCTTAATTTGTATGAATCCAATTTCCAGCAACACTCAGAAGGCACAGAACTCAAAGCTGTTGATTTTCCTGCCTATTTTGAAGCGCTGAAGTTAGATCGTCCGATTGTTGCAGATGACGCTCATACAAATCCAGCGACTTGGGAGTTTTCGGCATCTTACTTCATGCCTTTGGGGATTAATTCCATGTTGAATGCTCCTATCCGCAGTGCTGGTAGGATTGCGGGAGTTATTTGCTGCGAACACATAGGAGAGACACGACAGTGGCAAGCGGGAGAAATCAGCTTTGTCAGTTCGGTTGCCAACCTCATGTCTCTAGCGTTGGAAGGCGATATCCTGCAACAGGAAGTAGGACAATTGCTGCAAGTGGTTTCAACCGTAGAGGATGGAGATTTGACCACCCGTGCTGATGTGAGTGACAGAACAACGGGATTGGTGGCGGATACTTTCAATCGCTTGCTCGAACAGTTAAGTGAAGTTCTCTCCCAAGTGCTATCAACAGCGCAATCATTGTCTACTGGCTCTACTGCTTTAGGAAAACTGGCCCAAACCGTCGCCTCCAATGCTCAAGAGCAGGCGCAAGAGGTGACGCAGGTGCAGAAGCTGACAGAGCAGGTAGAACAATCGGCTCAAAGCTCTACTCTGGCGATCGATCTAGCTAATAAATCTTTATTAGAAGTTCGTTCAGTAGTTGAGCAAGGGCAAGATGCGATCAACACCATGACCCAAGGGATCGATGTGTTGCAGGGAGGAACAAACCGGATCGTGCAGCAGATGAAGGCACTAGGAGAATTTGTCGGTTTGGCGGATCAGTTCGTGCAGGATCAGAGTCAGATTGCTTCTCTAACGCAGGTGCTAGCCTTGAACGCCACACTGGTAGCAGCACGAGCTTCAGAACAGCGCGATCCGCGCCAATTCTTGGTAGTAGCGCGAGAGTTTGAAGCGATCGCTTCTCAAGTCAGCAACCTAGCTCAGCAAACCAACGATGGGCTAGTTTCTCTCCAACAACGTACCGATCAAATTCACACCGTAGTGTCCGCAGTCGATGCCGAAATACAAAATCTAGGTGGACTGGTGAGTGGGTTTACTACCAATGTGGAGCAATCTAATCGAGTGTTTGGTGACGTGAGAATGACTACTGCACAGGTAGTACAAGCAGGTGAAGCGGTAGCTCAGTCCAACCAGGAAATTTTGAATGCTGCCCAAGCGACGGCTGCGGCAATTCAAGACATTGCTGAGATGGCGACGCGAACGGCTCTGTTGACCGGGAAGGCTCAGCGGCGATCGGAAGGGATGGAAAATCTCTCCTTGCGCTTGCTGAGCAGTATTCAGTTTTTCCGTTTGCCTGTAGCTCTTCTAGATAAAATGCCAACCGAGCCATCCTCAGCCGAGGCACGCAGCGAAGCCAGAGCAGAAGTCATTCAACTTTAGGTATGACCTGATGAAAAGAACTCAACCAAATCCATCGCCAGATATCGACCCAATCAGAACTTCTGCTGCCCAGGAGCAAAGTCTCACCACCAGCCGCAGCCTACCGACATTGGCTAACAACTTTATCCGTTCCCATTTAGTGGAAACGATCGCATTCTGTATCATCCTCAGTCTCATTTTGATCGGAGAATCCACCTGGAATGTTTGGGCTATCTACCGCAACTTCACAACAGTAGTTACCAATCAATTTAAGCTCCAGAACTTGAGTGGTGAGATCGTTCACCTGGATGAAGTCTTAACTATGTCAGCTCGTATGGCAGCCAGTACAGGAGATGTGAAGTGGGAAAAACGCTATCGTCAATTCGAGCCAGAGCTTGACTCTGCTATTAAGCAAACGATCCAATTAGCACCACAAGTGCTAAAAGGTCAATCGGCCCAAACCGACACTGCTAACGCCAAGCTGGTTGAGTTTGAGAATCGTGCTTTTGCTCTAGTACGGCAAGGCAAGCGAGAGCAAGCTTTCAAAATCTTGCTCAGTCAGGACTATGAGGCTCAAAAGCAGATTTATGCTCAAGGCATTAATAATTTCATTAGTAACATCAATACAGAAATTGAAACCCAACTTAATTCTTATAGGCAGCGCCTATTATGGGCTATCGTATTTGCTGTTGTGACTTTCCCGATTTTATTGCTGAGTTGGCTGTTGATTTTGTCCCAAGTGAGAACCTACATCCGCGAACGCAAGCTGGCTGGGGATGCCCTGCTTGATTCTCAGCAGTCCTTGCTGAAGCTGAATCAAGATCTGGAAGCAAGGGTTGAAGAAGTTAAAGAACGAACAAACCAGCTATCGCAACAGGAGCAGGCTACTAAACACGAAAACGAAGTGTTGCAGACTGATGTGAGCCACATTCTGGATATAGTGTCGGCGGTGGAAGCAGGAGATTTGACCGTAGAGGCGCAAGTAAGCGATCGCGCAACAGGGTTAGTGGCAGATACTCTTAACCGTTTGATTGAAGAACTTGGTCAAACGCTGGCTCAAGTGTTTAAGGCAGCCCAAAATGTATCACAGGGAGCAACATCTTTAGAAGAATTGGCGAAAACCGTTGCCAGTAACGCTCAAGAGCAAGCGCAAGAGGCGGCTCAGGTACTTAACTTAACTCAGTATGTGGAAACTCAGGCTAATAGTTCTGCCCTTCAAGTTAAACAAGCAAATCAGTCATTGCTTCAGATGCATTCCTTAGTCGAACAGGGGCAAACTGAGATTGACTCGATGAATCAAGGTATCGAGGTGTTGCAGCAGGGAACAGACCGAATGGTTCAACACATGGAGGCTTTAGGGGACTTTGTTAGTTTGGCAGATCAATTTGCCCAAGAGCAGACTCAAATTGCTTCTCTGACACAAACCTTAGCTATGAGTGCAACCTTGTTATCAGCACGAGCTGCCGAACAAAAAGATCCCAAACAGTTCCTCGGATTGGCACGGGAATTTGGCACAATTGCCGAGCAAGTCAAAACCTTAGCGAACCAAACAAATGATGGCTTAGGCTCTTTACAAAAACGTACCCAAAGAGTTCAAGCAGTAGTGTATTTGATTAATAGCGACGTGAAAAATCTAGCTGGATTGGTAAGTGAGTTTACTACCAATGTGGAGCAGTCGAATCAGGTGTTTAGTAACGTGCGTGCAGCAACTAGACAAGTAGTGCAAATCGGTGAGGCAGTAGTTCAGTCCAACCAAGAAATTATGAATGCTGCCCAATCGACGGCTTCGGCAATGCATGACATCACCGCTCTGGCAATCCGAACTGCCCAGCTGACTGGGCAGACTCAACAACAAACAGAAAGCATGGAAATTATGTCTGGTCGCTTGCTCAATAGCATCCGCTTCTTCCAATTCCCAGAGCAGATCCTCAATCAGCTACAAAGCACCGACCCAGAGCTAAGCTTTGCTTTCCCTGGTACTAGCGATGACACTAATAGCTCAAATGCGAATTTTCCGGCTGGAGAGCATAGTAGCATCTTCAGATCTCAAAGCTCTACTAAGTACTAGCCCTTATTTGATTATTAATTCAGTTTAATTCAACTTCCAAGATAAAAGCCGAATATCCACTGTCGATTCTCTTGCCATCTGAAATTCTATGACTACGATTGGGCCAAGTTCCTCAACCGCACCTGAAAGTCGGGTAAGCTCAAAAATCAAACCAGTGCCGAGAGCTAAGCGACTACTCGGTTTTAATTCAATTGGGACAAGACTGTTTCTCTCAGTCATAGGTGGAGCTGTGGTTGGTTTGGGTGGCACCGCTTACTTCTTCTACAACACCTTGCAGCAGCAAGTAGAAACAGAGTTAAGTAAGACTTTAAATTCACAAGTTGCCTCGATTGATGGCCAACTGCGGACGATAGAACAAACAGGCTTAAATGTGTCTACAGCCGTCGCATTTCTACACAATAGTGGAGTCAAATCCTCCCAAGCCTACAAAGACTTGCAATTTAGCTTCTTTAAATTGCGACTGCCCATTCTCAAAGCGATCGGCTTTGGTCAAACTCCCTACCAACTCGTGCCAGATCGGCAATGGTTTTGGCCATACTTCTTTGTCGATCCTGGTTTGACGGGAGCGCCGCCGCCCGGTCAGCGACTGCCTGCGCCTTACAACGACATTCTGTATTCAGACGCTGTAGAAGATAACTATTCCACAAAGGAATACTATATCATTAGTGCGACAACAGGTAAAACGTTCTGGATGGAACCCTACCTGAACTATGGCTCAGTCATCACTACGTTTTCAACTCCTATTTACAACAACCAGCGTAAGTTAATCGGTGTTACCAACATCGACGTTAACTTGGAAACCTTAACTGGGCAGTTGAAGGCTTCCGTTCTGAGCAATGCTGGCTACTTTGCAATTGTGAGCGACAAGGGGACGCTGTTGGCATATCCGCCAAACCCAGAAAAAGTCAAAAATCAGCAAAGCTATGCCACAATTGCCGATCTCAAAGCAGTTTGGCCGCAACTACAGCAGGGTAAGGAAGGGCTGGTGTATGCAAAAGGCAAGTTTTGGGCATATCAGCGGCTACCCAGCACCAACTGGTTGATGTTGGCAGCAGTGCCAGAGTCGGTGGTTTTAACTCCGGTGTTGACGATTACGATCGCCGGTACTGTAGGAGCTGGCGTAGTACTGGCGATCGTTGTGTTGTTGTTTGTGTATCGTCTCAATCGTCGGTTAAAACCAATTTTGGATGAGTGTAACAAGCTGGCTCAAACAGATGTGAGGGCAGAAGCTCAACTACAAAATTTGGATGAAATCGGGCGATTATCAACTTCGTTTTATAATTTGCTCAAGCAGGTAGCTGCGGATGAACAGCAAATTCGCCAAGAGGTAGCCCGCTCGGTACAAACTCAGGAACAGCTTAAGCAAGCTGCCCAAGAACAGCAAGAACGTGAAGTTTTGCAAGCAGAAGTCAATCACATTCTAGATGTGGTGTCGGCAGTAGAGACGGGAGACTTAACTGTGCAGGCGCAGGTAAGCGATCGCACTACAGGATTAGTGGCAGATACTCTCAACCGCTTGATTGAAGAATTAGCCCGGATCATGGCTGCTGTGTTATCTACTGCTCAACAAGTCAACTCTGGCGCAGAGGAGTTAGAGCATCTAGCAGTTTCAGCAGCGCAGCAGGCACAGCAGCAAGCTTTATCTGTAAATGAAGTACAAGCCTCGATTGTTTATTTTAACGAGCTTTCTCAGGAAACCGCTCAACAAGCTGTAGTGTCTGATGAAGCCGTGCAGCAAGCACAATCAGCAGTAACGCAAGGTCAGGAAGAAATGGCAACTATGACTCAAGAGATTAGCTTTCTTCAGCAAGGAACAGAGCAGATTGTTCAACGCACTCAGTTGCTCACCAATTTTGTTGCCTCGGCAAGTCAGTTTGCTAAAGACCAAAAGCAAGTGGCGTTGCTGACTCGCGTTCTAGCTTTGAATGCTTCTATGATTGCTGCCCGTGCTTCTGAACAAGAAGATCCGGAGCAGTTTGCTAGTGTTGCGCGTGAATTTGAAACTGTTGCTACTCAGGTGAACGATCTAGCGATTCAGACCAATCAGAGCTTGCTCCTGCTGCAACAGCGTACAGATCAGATTCAAACAGTGGTGTCTGGAATTAGTCAGGATGTTCAGGAAATTAGTAGCTCGGTCAACTCCTTTATACAGAGCGTGGATCGGTCTGGTCAGGTTTTCAACAACATCAAAACAGTGACAAATCGAGTGGCGCAGGTAGGACAGCAGGTAACACAATCGAGTCAAGCGATCGCCACAACAGCTTCTTCTACACTGCGATCAATTCAAGACATTGCCACTGTAGCCTCCCAGGCGGAAGAACAGTCGCGTTTCACCCGCGAACAAGCCGGATTAATGGATCGACTCGCCCGTACTCTGCTCGAAAGGGTACGGTTCTTTCGCTTGTCGGCTGCGGCGAACGGTTCTATACCTACCTCCTCAATACTACCTGCAACAAGCGCTAGGGAAAACCCTAGTGAGTAGCGATCGCCTTGATAATTCGTAATTCGTAATTCGTAATTTTTCCCCTTGTCTCCTTGTCTCCTTGTCCTTTCTTCCCAGTTCCTACCCCCTACAAACTTTCCATGTCTGAAGTTGACTTTCGCTCCAGCCCTTTAGCTGATAATGCACTCAGCCTGATGGACGCAGCTGAACTTCAGTTGCAACAAGAACTGCGCAGTATGTTTGCAGTTGATACTCAAGCATATCTGCAAACATACATCAGTCTTGTGCAAAGGCTCCAGCCCGAATCCTGGACAGCAGATATTCAGGAACTGTATCGCTGTATCCATACGATTAAAGGTGGAGCAGTTACAGTTGGATCTGATGGTATTTTACACGTATCAACAGCACTAGAAGATCTGCTTTCAGACCTGCGCTATTTACAGACAGCTCCCGCTTTAGCCGACGGACAGTTGGCACAGATGCTATTAGAGGCGGGAGAACTACTGACAGGCAGTTTGCAAGTAGAGGGAGTAGGCGAAGCAGCACTCTATGCTGTGCAACCAACTGTAGAGCGGCTGCTAGCTCTACGTCAGGAAATCCAGCAAGTTTACCTACCCGAATCGAACGAACGCACTCAGTTATTTCATGAGTTTGCCGAGCAAGGGTTTGATTTAGTAGTACTGGACTTGGAAATGGCACTAGAGGAATTACCTCCCCAAGGCAAGGTGCCAACAGCTACTTTGAAAGTTGCCAAACAAACGCTACAGCAATTGTTGCAAATTGGGAAAGATTTGGAGTTTGAACAGGGATGGATAGAACTGCTGCGGCGCAGTAAACCCCTACTAACCCGTCTTGAAAATGATTTTTGGCAGGCACAGTGGCCCGTTTATCTGCGATCGCTAAAAGATTGTGCAAGGTCGGGCGGGAAACTGAGCAAGGTAAAAGGGGATAAGGGCGACGGGAGTGGGGACAATGAGGACAAAAAAGAGACACTCGCGTCTCGCGTCTCGCCCCTCGCTCTTCAAGACAGCGTTCAGATCCCCGTACCGTTGGAACGGTTGGATCGATCTTCTCAGCATTTGGTCGAAACTCTGTTAGCTGCTCGTGCTTCTCAAGGTTTTTACAAAAGTTTGCAGTCGCAGCTAGTACAATTGCTAACTTTGGCGCAAGATAATGTAAGATATATAACTCAATTGCGACAAGTCCAAGATGAATATGCACTCTTGGACAATGAACAAGGTAAAAGCTCCAACTTCAGGGCGAGTCCTACACTGGAACGCTATCGGCAAGGATATAATATCATCAACCGTCTGCTGGAAATTAGCCTGCGTCTTTCGGAATTAGGAGCAGAGACAGCAACAAGTGCGCGTCAGACTGAAGATAGCTTGCAGATTTTGGATCGGAATGTACTCAGTTTACAACAGACGGTGGAAGAGAGTCGGCTGATTCCCTTCAAAATGTTAGGCTTTCGTGCCAAAGGTATTTTACGGGATTTGACTAACCGTTATGGCAAACCCGCCCATCTTGTGGTGCAGGGTGAGAACATCGAATTGGATGCTGGTACGGTGCAAAACTTGGAGCCAGCACTGTTGCATTTGTTAAGAAACGCCTACGATCATGGATTAGAGTCTCCACAGGAGCGTGTCGCAGCTGGCAAGCCAGAACAGGGAACGATCGCTCTGTCGCTGCGCCGCCAAGGAAAATCTTACTTGCTGAATCTGCAAGATGATGGTCGCGGAATTGATGCCAAAGTCATTGCAAAAATAGCTCAAGACAAGAAACTACCCCTCACCCGTACTAATACAGCTACGGATCTCCTAGCTGTTCTTTGTCAGCCTGGTTTTAGTTCCAAAAACCAAGTGAGTGACGTTTCTGGACGAGGTGTAGGGATGGACGTGGTAACGGCTCAAGTTGCTAATCTAGGCGGAAGGTTGAGTTTGGATACTTCTGTGGGATCTGGGACAACTTTTCATTTACAAATCCCTGTGCCTCAACTGCTGGTACGCTGTGTATTGGTGCAGGCAGGCGATCGCATCTTTGCTATTCCCGCTGAGGAAATCGTTACCACTACTCTGTGGAGCAGCTTATCAGCCACTCCAGCGCGTGAACCCGGTGTCAGCACGGCTACGACACCACGGGCCTACTCCTGGTTGATTCAACAGGATGGAATGTCTGTACCTGGTCTAGATCTGCTGGAGTACTGGCAAAAACAAACTATCCCTCGGACGCTATCAGATACAGCAGTCTGTATGCGCATTCGCTCCTTGTCTGCCACATCCTCAACTACACAGCAGGATGTTTGGTTGCTAGCTGACGACTTGCTGGAACAGTCAGATTTGTTAATTAGCCGATTGCCCCATCCCTTAATCGCGCCCATAGGAATGATGGGGGTAAGTCTACAAAATAATGGCAAGTTAATTCCGGTACTCGAACCTACAACCATAGCAGAACTACTCTGGACAAAATCAACCCAGGAGAGTCAATACAACGACTCTGTATCTGCTGCTTCAGAACTCACTTCCTATCCTCATCAACCACCACAGACAGTACAAGATCTCTTACCTTCAACTCGGACAATCTTAGTAGTAGATGATGCGGCTCTCGTCAGGCGGCGGATTGAAGCGAGTTTGACCGCTTATGGCTACGTCGTTCATACCTGTCGTGATGGATTGGAGGCCTGGAACTGGCTCTCTAGTCATCCAGATCCCGCTTTGATAATTACCGACATCGAGATGCCAAACATGGATGGATTCACCCTGCTAGATCGCTGTAGACAAAAAAGTATAAATCTCCCGATTGTGGTGGTTTCTTCGCGCTTATCCGAAGAATGGGGCAAAGAAGCACGACGGCTAGGAGCTACAGATTATCTCACAAAAGGATTTACCACTCCTGAGTTAATCAATAAAGTTAATAGTTACGTGGCTAAATAACCCTGCTCTCAAATCACTGCATAAAACCCCAATTTTGACAATATGAAAAACCTCAACCACAGAGCATAACTTTGGTTGAGGTTTATTGTACAAAAGGCTACCCCACCAAAGATGATGGGGTGATGCTTGAGGGGGCGACAAGCAGGATGAAAGCAAGGTAGGCTCATAGGTTCCAGCCGCAGACCCTCTTGAAAAAATAGAGAGACTTAGGGGGCTTATTGACAATAAACTATCGGTGGAGAAAATAATAGCCGCACAGGAGCAG
>DATNQH010000409.1:0-8744 GCA_036704105.1 Leptolyngbyaceae cyanobacterium
CACCCTGCATAATCAAGCTATGGCACGATTGCAGTTAGAAATTGACCTGCGGCGGGCGCTGGAACAGCAAGAAATACAAGTATACTACCAGCCGATAATATCACTCAATAACGGCAAAATTGCTGGTTTCGAGGCTTTAGCCCGATGGCAGCATTCGACACGCGGCTTTGTCTCACCTGCTGAATTTATTCCTATTGCTGAAGAAACTGGATTAATTCTCCCCTTAGATTGGTGGGTATTGCGACAAGCTTGTCGTCAGCTACGCATCTGGAACTTGAAATTTGCTCCTACACCACCATTGATTATGAGTGTCAACTTATCCGGTAAACAGTTGGCGCTACCAGATCTCGCGGATAAGATCAAGCAGATTCTTCAAGAAACTGGCTGTGATGCCCATTATTTGAAGTTGGAAATCACCGAAAGCGTATTAGTGGAAAATGCCGCAGCTGCCACAATAACACTCCAGCAGCTCAAAGCTTTGGGCATAGGATTATCAATTGATGACTTTGGCACAGGCTATTCCTCCTTAAGTTACCTGCACCGTTTGCCAATTGATACTTTAAAAATTGACCGTTCCTTCGTTAATAATGTCGATTGCGATCCAGAAAAAATCGAGATTATTCGTACTGTTGTCTCCTTAGCGTGGAATTTAGGTATGGATATTGTTGCTGAAGGAGTGGAAACGAAAAAGCAAATGTACCAACTCCAGGCGCTTAAATGCGAGTATGCGCAGGGTTATTTGTTCTCTAAACCAGTAGATAGCAAGCTGGTAGAGGCGTTAATTTCAGATCGCGCGCAGTGGGTGCAAGATTTGAACCTCGCTACAAATTAGTTAGATACAGCCACCAAACACTGCTAAATCGTAATACTTCCAAGGCACCGCTAGCGAATTGAATCCAGCAGTTGTCAGCATTTGCAGGTGCGCTGATAATGTAGCCAGTTGGTCGGGGTTGGAATGACCTTGAGCGCTGCTGCTACTGGTGCGATCGCGAATTTCTGCTACTGTAGTTCCCTGATGCTGCACCCATTCTTCTCTCACTGTTTGATAAACTTCCTTTAGTCCCTGCGATTCAGGTAAAATTGGATCGGCATTCCAAAACCAGCAGTTGGGATTAAGGCTAGTGCTAATCCGCCGAAATAATTTCAACTTCATCTCATCCGTGAGATGGTGAATTGCCAAAGATGAGACGCAGGCATCGAACCCAGTCCCGATTTCTGCTGTAGTTGGATCGTTTGCCCAATTGCCAAAATCTGCCTCTATCCCTGTCCAACGGTCTGCATATCCAAAAGCTTGGATTTTCTGCTTAGCAAATTGCAGCATTCGCGGCGAGTAATCTACAGCCACCACTTGCACAGATGGGCAGCGTTTCATGAGTTTGAAACTGAGTTCTCCAGTGCCGCAGCCTAATTCTAATATACGATTAGTTGTAGCAGGAAGACAACGAGTAATGGCATCTAGCATCTCGTCGTAGCGAGGGATGAGTTGCCGAATGCCAGTATCAAAATCAGTAGTGTTGGTAAAAACTTCGCCGGGAAACAGCATAAATTTGAATTTAATTGCCAAGACGCTTTAATACATAATAGGAGACTAAAAACAAGAAAATTTTCTTTTTTTAACTTTAGAGCAGCCTGTGTTTGCTTGCTAATTTCACTCATTAACAAATAAAAAGTATTACCTAATAATATCTCAGATCTACTTGGCTACAGTGTAAATGCGATCGCGCTTCGTATCAGCAAATAATTGAGCAATTTTGCTTTATCAGCGATTTTTACCGCTGCGCCAGAGAAAAATTACTGGTACTCATTTATAACCGTAGGCTGAGGATTCTCATCTTCACATTTAGAAGAATTAAGCTACGTATGAAATAGTTTCAATCGCTACTTTTAGTGCGATTGCTTCCAGCAAAATTGTCTCAATAAAGGAATTTTATGAAGGTTGATATGATGCAAACCCTAGATCTTAATACCACAATATCTGTGTTGCAACAAGATATAAGTTCCATCTCTATAGATGAAGCTATGGCGCTAATCGACAACTGGCATCAACAGCTGCAAGGAACTGACATTGCTCAAAAATTGATTGAACTCAAACAGATACTCATTGGTGGTAACACAGGCTCAATCTCTAAGATGCTCGTCGATATAGGTGAGAATATCTCTGTCGGGGCTGCGAATTCAACGGATGATGTTGCTGCTAACGTGCAAAAACTGGGAAATATGCTTATTCAAGCTGGCAATTCCCTAATGTAGCCCGCAATATCTCCTTGATCGAGCATTGAGTAGTGATCGATGTTGTTAGTTAATAAAAGGATGTCAAAAAATTCGAGGAATTCAAGATGACTGACACATCCTACATTTTTTTAGCCGGGGCTAGTCGAGGTGTGGGGCGAGAAATCGCCAAGTGCTTGACACAACAAAAGCTGAAAGTGAAAGCGCTGTTGAGAACAGAGGCGGCGCGGGCAGAACTTGAGGCGATGGGCATCGAGGTTGTACTCGGAGATGCCCTCAATGTTGCGGATGTCGAAAGGGCAATGTTAAAACCAATCTCAGTTGTTATTAGTACGATTGGCGGTTTACCCAAAGACGGTCAAAGGGCGGATTTTCTGGGTAATAAAAACTTAATCGATTTGGCTGTAAAAGCAGGAGTGCAAAAGTTTATTTTGGTTTCTTCCATTGGCAGCGGGAATAGTGCTGCTGCCATACCTCCCTCGGCTCTTGCTACACTAGCTCCGGTCTTGGCTGAAAAAGAGCAAGCCGAAAAGCATTTAATTGAAAGCGGATTGACTTATACTGTAATTCGACCTGGTGGGCTGAAGTCGGAACCAGCAACAGGAAACGGACTGCTTACTGAAGATCCGCGCGTTGCTGGGACAATTCATCGTGCAGATGTCGCCCACCTGGTTTGTCTATGTCTTAATTCTGACCGAGCTAATAATAAAATTCTCTCAGCAGTAGATCGGCAGATGATTTATGGTCAACCGGAATTTGAGGAGTTGAGCCTCAGTTAAAGGTTTTCACCCAGCCTCGCTTAATAGCCCAGTTGAGTATGATAGCAGCAAGGGCAAACCACAAAATACTCTCCCCAGCCATCACTACAAAGGGCAAAACAAAGTCTGGAGTATTTAGACCGATATCTAACTGAGTTAATCCACGTACTAGCCCAAAAGCTAGTACTGTACCTGATTTGAGGTGAAAATTATCATCGCCCCGGATGGCGTAGCGGTAGGTTACACCAAATAGTAAGCCACAAATGATCGCGATCGCACCACTTGCCAACCATTGCCAAGTAACAGAATCAACTCGCAGACTACTCAAAGCCACAAAATACTTAGCGAGAAACAAACTATTAACAACAGCAGTGGAAATGAAGGCAACCCAAAGCGACGCTGCTGCTATAATTCCTGCTTTAAAAGATTCTAGCCGTTCTGCCTGCTTAATAGTACTTTTCATCAAACGCAAGTTGGAGCTTTCAAAAGCTACGTTTTGGAGTTTTGAGTTATTTATCCTAAATTTTAAGTTAAGGTTTTAATTTAAAACTCAAAACTTAAAACTTATAACTGGAGCGAAGCGACTAGCTCCAAGCTCCGCTTCAAAGTATGATTAAACTTAGAGTTGTTTTGTAAATTGTTTTAATTTGCTGGTATGGAAATTCTGACACTGGGCTGGGTTGCGCTGCTAGTTACATTCACATGGTCAATTGCAATGGTAGTTTGGGGTCGTAACGGACTATAAAACTCAAGTGGAAACGACTTATTTTAATGTTCTGCTTGTTGCTGCGTTTGGTTTACTCGTAGCTGTCACTGGGGGCATTGCTTATTTGACAGCAGCAGAATGGCGCGATCGCCGTCGCCAAGCGCTGGAAACACGAGAAGCTCGTCGCTCTGGTAAAAAGCGACGCTAAGACTATATTGCTATTTGCCTGTAAATGGTCACGGAAATTTACTCCCGTGACCACACAATTTAAATGTATTGACAAAATTGCGGTAGTATGCTAAACAGGTTGAGCGCCTCGTTGCCCATCTTCGACCACAAACGAGGCTAAAGTGCTGATGGAAGCGTTTGGCTCTAGAATTGTGGAAACTACGCGGTAATCGCTCTGCCAGCGATCGCGTGTAAGTTGGCAGCGGACATAACCCCGCAATGAGCCGTTGAAGAATTTAGTATGAGGGTTATCTCTCAAAGCAGCTGTAGTAGGCTGAATAAATTGTTCGGGAAAATCGGATGAAATAGAAGTTCCGACAAACTCAGTACCGACAGTAGGTGAATTTGGATTTCCGAAGTCAGTTTTGAGGTCGTGTACCCAGCTTGAATGAATATCGCCAGTAATTACAACTGGATTAGAAGGTTGCCGCTTTTCTAGAAACTCTAGCAACCGCTGACGAGCTGCTACATAGCCATCCCATTGATCCATGTTGAATACTTCCATTTCTGGACGAGCATCAAAGTCATATTCAGCCAGCATTGTTTGCTGAGCGATAATATTCCAGCTGGCTTGGGAGCGATCTAAACCTTGAAATAGCCATTGTTCTTGCTCAAGTCCCGTCATGGTAGCGTTTGGGTCGAAAGCCTCTTCACAACGAGGCTTAATACCATCACCGCAAGGCTGATCGGTGCGGTACTGGCGGGTATCCAAAACGTTAAATTCTGCTAAATCGCCAAAAGTAAAACGTCGATAGAGTAATAAATTAGACCCTTGAGCTAGAGAGGAGCGGCGTAAAGGCATATGTTCGTAGTATGCCTGATATGCAGCAGATCGCCGTAAGAGAAACTCTTGTGCAGGATCGTTGTTTTCAGATATATCGTTAGCGTAGTTGTTCTCAACTTCGTGGTCATCCCAAGTAACTATCCAAGGAAATGCAGCATGAACCGCCTGCAGGTTCGAGTCAGTTTTATACTGTGCGTGGCGATTACGATAGTCAGCAAGGCTGACAATTTCAGGGCTATTGTGCTGACGTGGTTTACCTGGTTGCGGCCCATACTCATAAATATAGTCACCAAGGTGAACCACTAGGTCGAGGTCTTCCTCTGTCATGTTTTGGTAGGCTGTATAGTAACCGTTCTCCCAGTCCTGACAGTTAACGAAAGCAAAACGAAATTGATTGATGCGATCGCCTCGTTCTGGTGCAGTGCGAGTTCTGCCAATCGGACTAACTTCGTTACCTACTCTAAATTGATACCAGTACCACCGTGCTGGTCGCAACCCTTTGACATCAACATGGACGGAGTGTCCTAATTCTGGTTTTGCGATCGCCACTCCACTTCTAACAATCCGTCTCATGTTCTCATCATCTGCGATCTGCCACCGTACTGACACGGGTGATGAAGGCATTCCGCCTCCGTTAAGCGGATCGGGAGCTAGCCGCGTCCACAGTACTACACTATCGGGTAATGGATCGCCGGAAGCTACTCCCAAACTAAAGGGATAGTTAGAGAATTTGGGCTGAGCAATGACTTTGTTTTGCCATTGAGTGGCGATCGCAAAACCAGTTAAAGCGCCAGCACCGAGCAGCAATCTTCTGCGGCTAACCTGAGTTGATAGTAAGCGCGAATCAAAGCGATTCATATCCACCCCTCTAAAAAACTTCAACAACTGAGGGAAACACAAAAAAAGTAAGTCACAAATGAAATTTATTTATACTAGTACGTTACGTGATATTTCTTAAACGCTCTCAAGCGTAAACAGAATTACTTTTTATACCGTTTTGTTGTATCGGTGCAACATTTGAATTCCTAAAACTGTTTGCTAGTAAGGGTTTTATAATCCATAATCTAAAGTCCGCTCATCCAAAATGGTATTAGTGCCGCTTTTTTGTACTAGTAAACAAACTACTGAACCCAAGAGGAAACTCTTGATTTCACCTACTTATCTTTGCAGTTCCGATAAAGGTTGCAAAATGAATTTACCAACTTAGGATTAAATACTAGTCAAGGTAGCATTAAAGGTAGCTTAACTCTTTATTTGTAAATTCCCCTCACCCATAATTGAAGATTCAAAAAGGCAAGGGGAATCTGTTAGTTATGCGTACAATCTAAATGTCTTTTTCTAGTTTGGCAACAATTTCTTTTCTGCTAACCATTCCCGATTGAATAGCTTTGACTGGTAACGACTACCACTATCACAAAGGATAGTTACAATCGTATGTCCAGGCCCCATCTGTTTTGCTAATTCTACAGCTGCTGCCACATTGATACCACTAGAGCCACCTACAAACAGACCTTCTTCTCTCAACAGTCTATAAACAACTTGCACCGCATCAGCATCGGTAATTTGAAGCGCATCGTCAATCGGTGCGCCTTCTAAATTGGCAGTTACCCGACTATTTCCAATGCCTTCTGTAATTGAGTTCCCCTCACTTTTAGTTTCACCAGTCTTGATATAACTATAAAGCGCACTACCCATCGGATCGGCTAAGACTGTTTTGATAGCGGGATTTTTTTCTTTTAGGTACATTGCTACACCAGCCAAAGTACCGCCAGTTCCCGTTGATGTCACCCAAACATCAACCTTACCGCCTGTTTGTTCCCAGATTTCTCGCCCAGTAGTTTCGTAATGTGCTTGTCGATTTGCTAAGTTATCAAATTGATTCGCCCAAATTGCATTTTCCATCTCAGATGCAAGTCTACCAGAGAGTCTGACATAATTATTTGGGTCTTTGTATGGCACGGCTGGCACAGTGCGAACCTCTGCACCTAAAGTCTTGAGTGCATCTATCTTCTCTTGCGACTGAGTTTCAGGAATCACAATCAAACATTTGTAGCCTTTGGCATTGCAAATATGCGCTAGACCAATGCCAGTATTCCCGGCTGTTCCTTCCACTACGGTACCACCTGGTTTGAGCAAGCCTTTTTTTTCTGCATCTTGAATCATGTAAAGTGCTGCTCTATCTTTAACTGAACCACCAGGATTGAGAAACTCTGCTTTGCCAAGGATTTCACAGCCAGTCTCTTCGCTAAAGCGGTTTAAGCGGATCAGTGGTGTGTTACCAACAGTGTCTACAAAGCCGTTTTTGATATCCATTCTGAAATTACCGTTAATTATCTCCTATCAAAATTCTGGCTTATAGCGGTAGTAGGATTAAAGATTTATTTGTGTGCAATGCCTGTATAAATTCTTAATATCTTGGGAAGTGTCTGCATTTACCAAATCTTACTCATATTCAGCACAAACCCTGGCATTACTCCTTCGCCGTTAACTGTGGCTGGATTATCTAAACATTCCACTTCCAACCCAGGACGATAAATATATACTTTTCGATGTTTGCGGTCAATCAGCCAACCTAGTTGTATTCCAGGCTCTTGCATATATTCAACCATCTTTTCCTGCAATGGCTTCAGGTTATCACTGGAAGAACGTAGTTCCACTACAAAATCTGGACATATTGGCGCAAAGAGTTGCTGTTGTTGAGGTGAGAGAGTATTCCACCTGTCTAATTTTATCCAACAAGCATCAGGAGAACGTTCAGCACCTGTCGATAGCTTAAATCCCGTGCTGGAATCAAAACAAATACCTGTTGAGTCCTGTTCTGCCCAAATTCCTAGCTGTAAAGCTATGTTGAAATTACGATTACCTGTTTCTGAGCCAGTCGGGGGCATAATTGATATTTGTCCCAGCTTATTACGCTCAATGCGTAAGCCACGATTGATTTGACAGAACTTAAAAAATTGCTCGTCTGTCATTTGTAACTCTGGTGGCATTTGTAACACGATCGCAGATGAAAGCATAATTGATCTCCTCAAGTTGCTGATGCTAAGGCAATTTTTAATCTCTATATCTATGGTGCGTTATTAACGAACCCTACGGTAGGCTGGCTGCTAGATATAAAAAAATCGCGGTTACACAAACCTACATCCATCGGGATGAGTCCTGTGTCTAACCGCGAATTTAAATTACCGAGTGCAAAACAAATTATACTCAGCCTACTTGTTTGGTTGAGGAGTCATCCGCAGATAAGGTTTAACTTCTTCATAACCTTTGGGGAATTTCTCTTTCAGCACTTCTGGATCTTTCAAGGAGGGGACAATTACACAGTCATCTCCATCTTTCCAGTTAGCAGGAGTTGCTACGCTGTAGTTATCAGTCAATTGCATGGAATCAATCACCCGCAGAATTTCCGGAAAGTTACGTCCAGTGCTAGCAGGATAAGTTAAGACTAGACGCAGTTTCTTGCTAGGGTCGATAATGAAGACTGATCGCACCGTTAAGGTATTGTTAGCATTCGGGTGGATCATGTCGTACAAATCGGAAACCTTGCGATCGGAGTCTGCCAAAATTGGGTAGTTGATAGTTGATTTTTGGGTTTCTTCAATATCAGAAATCCAGCCTTGGTGGGAATCAACATCATCCACACTCAGAGCTATCACTTTAACGTTACGCTTGTCAAATTCTGGCTTGAGACGACCGACTTCGCCTAGTTCTGTGGTGCAAACGGGGGTATAGTCTGCGGGGTGAGAAAATAGAACAACCCAGCTATCGCCAGCCCAGTTGTGAAAATCAATTTCCCCTTGGCTAGAAGCTTGCTTAAAGTTGGGTACTGTATCACCTAATCGGAGAGCCATCGTTGTTTCCTGTGGTCAAAATGTCATAGTTCTTCTACTATGCAATCATGACATAAAACCCCTGTTTTCCGATTGGAGTGTCGCTGTTTTAAATAAAATTTTAGGTTGCAAGGCGCTTAGGTTAGAGGCGCTTAGGCTAGAGGTTTGCTTCTTCCTGACGACTGACGACTTTTTAATTAGCCTAGTAT
>DATNQH010000410.1:0-8012 GCA_036704105.1 Leptolyngbyaceae cyanobacterium
GATTGCTCCATGAACACCTCGATTTGTCCACCTAAAATCTGCGAGATGAGAAAGCATACTGAAGACTTTTAGATGTTCTTTTAATCCCAAAAACTTTTGAATAGTAAGCTTTACAGCCATCCTTTCCCAGTTAGGACTACCGCAGAAAGGGAAAAGGCAATATCCAGAGTCATTCAACAGATGCGCCAGACGTTGCAACTTGAGACAATTTTTTATACCACAACTCAAGAACTGCGTCAAGTTCTTAACTGCGATCGCGTTGTCATCTATCGTTTCAATCCCGACTGGAGTGGGGAGTTTGTCTCTGAGTCAGTAGCACCCGGATGGATACCGCTGTTGCAGCAACAATCAAATGAACTTGCCATTACTGAAGCATCTGTTGATGAAACTAGTTGTATTGTGAAAACCTTCGGCAGTGCCAACCACTCAATACGAGATACTGATACTTACTTGCAAGAAACTGAAGGTGGCGTTTACCGACTCGGAACGAGTTACCTGTGTGTACCAGACATCTACAAAGCTGGGTTCAAATCTTGTTACCTCGAACGCTTAGAGCAATTACAAGCCAAAGCTTACATCACTGTACCTATCTTTTGTGGCGAGAAACTTTGGGGTTTACTGGCAGCTTACCAAAATTCAGATCCCCGTCAATGGGAAGAGGCAGAAATCAACATTGTAGTTCAAATAGGGACTCAGTTGGCAGTTGCCGTACAACAAGCAGAATTACTAGCGCGAACTCAACAGCAAGCAAAAGAGTTGAAACTAGCCAAAGAAGCCGCCGACGCTGCCAACCGTGCTAAAAGCGAATTCCTTGCTAACATGAGCCACGAACTGCGTACCCCCCTCAACGCCATCCTTGGCTTCACTCAACTAATGCAGCGCGACTCATCTCTAGTCATTGAGGAGCAGCAGCAATACCTAAATATTGTCAGTCGTAGCGGCGAACATCTGCTAGATTTGATTAACGGTGTTCTGGAGATGTCAAAAATCGAGGCTGGGCGAGTTACGCTGCACGAAAACAGCTTCGATCTCTATCAAATGCTTGATAGTCTCAAACAACTGTTACAGTTGGGAGCTACATCTAAAGGCTTGCAGCTTATCTTTGAGTGCAGCAATGAAGTGCCTCAATATGTGAAAACTGACGAAAGTAAACTGCGTCAAGTTTTGATTAACTTGCTTGGGAATGCAATCAAATTTACTCAGCTAGGAAGCGTAAAGCTAACAGTGTCAGTGGTCAGTAGCAGAAAACAGCTGACAACTGACACAGAACAACTGACAATTCATTTTGAAGTCGAGGATACAGGATGTGGTATTCCACCTCAAGAGCTAGACAATTTGTTTGAACCCTTTACCCAAATTGAAACGAGTTTGAAATTCAGTCAAGGAACGGGTCTAGGTTTACCCATTAGCCAAAAGTTTGTGCAACTGATGGGCGGAGAAATTGCTGTCACCAGCATACCAGGTGAGGGAGCGGGGTTTGCTTTTGATCTCCAGGTGAGTTTGGGGGAACAAATTCCAGTTAAGGCAACCCAACCTATCAGTAAAAAAGTCATAGGTTTAGCCCCTAACCAACCCAAATATCGGATTCTGATTGCTGAAGATAAGCCAACAAATCGCCTTCTTTTATTCAAGCTTCTCACTTCTCTGGGTTTTGAGGTACAAGAAGCCCAAAATGGTCAAGAAGCTGTAGCAATATGGGAGAGTTGGGAGCCGCATTTGATCTGGATGGATATGCGGATGCCAGTGTTGAACGGCTATGAAGCGACAAAACAAATCAAAGCTTCTTTGAAAGGTCAGGCAACGGTAATTATTGCCTTGACGGCTAGCGTTTTTGAGGAACAGCGACAAACTATTTTATCAATTGGGTGTGACGACTTTGTGCGTAAGCCCTTTCAAGAAAGTGCGATCTTTGAAAAGCTGGCTCAGTATCTAGGAGTGCGTTATATCTACGAACAAAACGATGTAGAGACGCAATATATCGAGTCTGTACGGAAGGATGAAAAAGCTACTTCAGCCTTTATGCTTCAACCACAATCCTTACAAGCAATGTCGAGCGAGTGGGTGGAAAAACTACATATTGCCGCAGCCTCTGGCAGCGATCTTCTAATTTATCAACTAATTGGGCAAATTCCCCCAGAAAATGCCGCCCTTGCGGGTGCGCTGACAGATTTAGTTGAGAACTTCCGGTTCGATCTCGTTACCGAATTAGCTCAACCAATTAAGAGCTAGGAAAGAAAAAATGAATTCTGGCCAAACTGGCATCATCCAAGAAGACATCCTGATCGTTGACGATACCCTAGAAAACTTGCGCCTTCTTTCCACAATGCTGATTAAGCAGGGGTATAACGTTCGCAAAGCTATAAATGGAAAGATGGCACTGACAGCCGTGCAAACTGTTGTGCCAAATTTAATTTTGCTCGACATTATGATGCCAGAGATGGACGGCTATGAGGTCTGTCAACGTTTGAAAGCGAATCAGCAAACAGCGAAAATCCCAGTAATTTTCTTGAGCGCTTTGAATGAAGTATTTGACAAGGTGAAGGCGTTTGAGGTCGGTGCTGTAGATTATATTAGCAAGCCTTTTCAATTTGAAGAAGTTTTAGTCCGAGTTCAAAATCAAATGGCGCTCAAGTCAGCACAAAGGGAAATTCTGAAGCTCAACACCGAATTAGAAGAAAAAGTTAAAGAGCGCACCCAGCAGCTAGAATTCGCCAATGCTCGATTGCTGAAAATGGCACTTTACGATAGTCTCACAGGTTTGCCTAATCGGGCTTTATTCTTGGAGCGTCTAGAACAAGCTCTTAACCGAGCCAAGGCAGATTCAGTTTATCAGTTTGCCGTCTTGTTTCTGGATTGCGATCGCTTCAAAGTCGTCAATGACTCTCTCGGTCATCTAGTAGGAGATGAGCTGTTGATTGCAGTTGCTCGTCGCTTAGAAGCATCCCTAAGTCAAAAAGATACATTGTCTCGCTTAGGTGGCGATGAATTTGCAATTCTGCTAACAGACATTCAAGACTTTAACTATACTACCTTTGTAGCAGATGGGATACTTGAGTCACTCTCTTCCCCGTTTCAACTTCAAGGACATGAAGTATTCATCAGTGCCAGTATTGGCATTGCTTTAGGCAATTCAACTGTACACCAGCCAGAACATCTATTGCGGGATGCAGATACCGCAATGTATCGCGCCAAAGCTTTAGGGAAAGGGCAATATCACGTTTTTGCACCTGCTATGCACGATGCTGCTCTCCAGCTTTTGCACCTTGAGAGTAATCTTCGCAAAGCGATTAATCAACAAGAATTTATCGTTCACTATCAGCCAATTATCGATCTCAGTGACGGCAAAATTGCTGGGTTTGAGGCACTAGTGCGCTGGCAACATCCTCAATACGGTATGATTTCTCCACAATCGTTTATTCCCATTGCAGAAGAAACAAGTTTAATTATTCCAATTGATCGCTGGGTGCTACAGCAAGCCTGCCATCAGCTACGTCTTTGGCAGAAGGAAAAACTTACAGACTATCCCTTATTTATAAGTGTTAATCTTTCGGCGCGGCAGTTTGCCCAACTAGACTTGATCGATCAAATTGACCAAATTTTGACGGAAACGCAACTCAATCCCCAATGCTTAAAGTTGGAAATTAAGTAAGTCGGCGTTAAAAAATAAACCATGTAACACAATGTAAAGCAAATTAATACCCTTAAGAATAGGACATTCTAGAGTCTTTACAGAACTAAACTTACATTGGTTTTATCGTGCCGACTTACTTACAGAAAGTGCAATTATGGATAATGTTAACTTTGCTGCTGTAATTTTACAAAAACTAAGGGAACGCTCAATTGGGTTGAGTATCGATGACTTCGGTACAGGTTATTCTTCTCTTAGTTATATGCATTCCTTTCCCGTTAGTAGCCTCAAAATTGATCGTTCTTTTGTGCAGCGCTTAGACGGAAATCCAGAAAATTTAGGGCTTATTCCAGCTATTATAAGTATTGCTAAGACGATGGGAATGAGCGCGATCGCCGAAGGAATTGAAACAACCCAACAGTTAAATCAACTAAAAACCCTTGGCTGCGATTTTGGTCAAGGATACTTGTTTTCTAAACCTGTGGAGGCGCAAAGGGCAACCGAGCTAATTGCATCAGCCAATCCATCACCCCTACGCCTTTAGTTCGCATCTGCCCAAAGGAGTATATTGTATACTCAACAACTGATCATCTCTGGATGCTCGATTTTGGTTCCTAGCAGTTTCAAAAATTCCGCCAACCAGTTAGGATGGGCAGGCCATGCGGGTGCTGTTACCAAGTTACCATCAACCAAAGCTTCATCATCTGGGATATGGACGTATAATCCCCCAACCTTGATTATATCTGGCCCGCAGGCTGGGTAAGCAGTGCAGCTTTTACCCTCTAAGACATCAGCTGCCACTAACACTTGTAAACCGTGACAAATCGCGGCAATAGGTTTGTTTTCCCCAGCAAAGTGACGGGTAATTTCCAATACCTTTTGATTTAAGCGAATATATTCAGGCGCACGTCCTCCAGGTATCACCAAAGCATCGTACTCTGATGCCTCCACTTCCGCAAACGTGGCATTTAAGCTGAAGTTGTGACCTGGTTTCTCACTATAAGTTTGATCTCCTTCAAAATCATGCACCGCCGTGCGTACCTTCTCCCCAGCTTTCTTATCGGGACAAACTGCATGAACTGTGTGTCCGACCATTTGTAGCGCCTGAAATGGCACCATCACCTCATAATCTTCTACAAAGTCACCGACGAGCATCAAGATTTTCTTGGCTGCCATTTGTTTATTCCTCCGTTCCCAGATAGCAACGTAGGGTGGGCAATGCCCACCTCACTTTTTCAAGTTTGATTTCTCTATTTTCTTATGACTTTTCGTATAACTATCTCCTACAGGGTTACTCTACAAAAAATCCATCAAATAATTAATTATGCCGCCACACTACAACTTAAACTCTCCCCAGTATTGAGGAACATTATTTTCCATAAATGCAAGCTTAATAGAAATCTTTGCAAAAGATAAATTTCAAAATTATTCAAAATTTTACATTTGTTGCGGAAATTACGCATATAGCTACTGAGTTAGCATAGCTATCATTGCTTGTAACAGCCTGTGAAGTTAAGCATAGTGCTTGTACAGCTTCCAGCGTGAAAAAGTTCCTGCTAATTCTCAATAAATTATTTATGCTATCAGTAAAAATAGTTCGCTCTCTGTTTGCAGTTTTCCTAACCTGTGCGATCGCTTTGAATAGTTTTATTAGCCCAGCTTTTGCTGATACTGGTTCAGCAGTTAACTCATTTGACGTTAGCCCAGCTTTTGCTGATACTGGTTCAGCAGTTAACTCATTTGTCAACGCCTTTTGGACGGCAGTTGGCGGTGTTGTTGGTGGTGTAGCAGCCTGTTATGCAGTTGATGTTCTTATTGCTCCAGTTGCGCCGCCAGTAGCAGCCTACTTAGCCCCAATATGTCCAGGCATCGGATCTGCGGTTGGAGGAGGTGGCGCAGCAGCAGCAAAGGCGGTTGCAGGAGCGCATTAATTACTGAGTCCTGCTAATTTGCAGTTGATGGGTGGGTATTGTCCACCTATTTTTCTTGAGTGGCAACACATAACTAAAGCGCATAACCTCACTTTAGGACACGAGCATCGCGCTTGCTACAATCTAGGAATTACCTGTGAAAGGTAAATTTAAACTTTAGAGTGCAAGCGCGGGGTTGCGGCATAGACGTAAGGTTGTCGGTGGAGCGATCAATAATATAATTACTCGCCAGCCGCTTGTAAAACTTCCGCATAAAGCTGCTCATCAACCCAGAAGCCGACTTGTTGGATTAAGGCATCTAGCATTGGTTTCACGTCCTGAATTAGATTTCTTCGCTTCGCAGCAATCAAAATTCCTAAAACACCTGTCACCTGAAGTCCCGATCGCACTGCTATGACTCTACCTAATCTTTCATCAATCAGTAGGCGATCAGCGTTTAACTCAACTGCCAAAGCGATAGCTTCTGCTTCACCCAAATCGAGTGTTGCTCTTAAAGAATTCACAAATTCTTCATCAACCACTGGTCGAGTTTGAATCCAGCTTAAGTTTGGTATGATCGCAGCACTAACATCCGTATTGCCGACATTGGTAATTTCATTCAAAACTGCCGTTGGAATCACAATTTTGCTGTAGAGTTGGCGCAGTAAATCAAGCTGACCAATTGTAGAAAGATAAAAGATAGGTGAGGTATTGCTCACAACAATCACTAATAGTCTGCCTCCAGCGTTTTCAGGTCTTGCCTGAATTCTTCGACACCGTAGTGAATAGAAATCTTACGCTTGCCCAGGATTTGCTGAAACTCCAGTTGATTCATGCCTGCAAATTGACTGGCTGTACCTAATGTAATCTTCTCCTGCTCAAACAGCAAAATCGCTATTTCCAAACGCAATTCAGCCTCAGAAATCTTTGCTGTTTGCAAGAACTCATCGGGAATTACTAAACTCATCGCTCCTAACCTCCTGCGATCGCTATTTTCCCTTACTTCCGATCTTCCTCGCCCAAATCCGCTTTATCCACTTCTAGGCTGCCTCACCACAGCCTCTACCTGTTTGCAAGTTATACCTATTACATTCTGCTAGGTTCTAACAAATTTGTCGTTTGTTCTTTATCTTTATCCCAGTGGTAAGCTCGAACCGTCAATGACAAAATTAACAAATCTTAAAAAAATAGTATAGCTGAGAGCTAAAATCCCGATATTTATTGAATTAGACTAGGCAACAGTGCAAATGTACTGCTATTTCTTATATATAGAAATATGGCAATTGAGCCTGAATGATTCCAGTTCAACTGACTCTCAAAAACTTTCTCAGCTATCGTGAGGCAAGCCTGGATTTTTCTGGGCTGCATACGGCTTGTATTTGTGGAGCCAATGGAGCGGGTAAATCTTCCCTACTAGAAGCCATCACCTGGGCAATTTGGGGTCAAAGCCGCGCTGGTTCCGAAGACGATGTGATCCACTCTGGAGACAAAGAAGTTAGAGTGGATTTGATCTTTTCTAGCGATCGCCATAACTATCGCGTTATTCGTACCCGCTACAGAGGTGCTAGTAGTTCTCTCGAATTTCAAGTTGCTACGCCTAATGGTTTCAAGTCTTTAACAGAACGCGGGGTAAGAGCAACACAGCAGCTGATTTTAGAACATATCAAGTTGGATTATGAGACGTTCATTAATTCAGCTTACCTACGTCAGGGGCGGGCAGATGAGTTTATGCTCAAACGCCCGACTGAACGGAAAGAAATTCTGGCGGAGTTGCTGAAACTGAATCAATATGATGAATTGGAAGAACGGGCAAAAGATTTGTCTCGCTCTTTCAAAGGACAAGCAGAGCAGCTTGAGCGGAATTTGGAGTCGATGGAAACTCAGCTGCAACAACGAGAAGCGATCGCTCACCAACTATCTGAAATTGAATCTCAAGTTAACCAACTGCAACAAGCCCAGGCTTTCGACAACATCCAGCTTCAAAGCTTGCAAGTTATTCAACATCAGCAACAAACTTGGGATGGGCAACTGAGCTTTCTCAAGCAGCAATATCACAATCTTAGTGGGGATAGCGATCGCTTAGAACAAGAGCGCTTGGCGATCAACGCTCAGCTATCAGCTATAGAAGAAATCTTGAGTCACGAAAGTGAGATTAAAGCTGGATATCAACAATACCAAAATCTCCAAACTGAAGAAGAAACTTTTGCTGCCAAGTTGCAGGAATATACCCGCGCTCAACAACAGCGTTCTGTGTTACAGCAAGAGCTAGCACAGCAAATTAATTCTTTTCGCGCCGAACTTCAACGCGCACAAGGGCAGTTAGAAGCATTACAGCAGCAAGAACAGGAGATTGGGCAAACTCTCAAAAAGTCCACTGAGGTGGAAGCAGGATTAGCACAACTCGCCGCCGCGCGTCAGCGTCTAAGTGAAATGGATCGGCTGCAACTCCAAGTAAGTCCGCTGCTGCAACAACG
>DATNQH010000411.1:0-14452 GCA_036704105.1 Leptolyngbyaceae cyanobacterium
CTGCTCCTGTGCGGCTATTATTTTCTCCACCGATAGTTTATTGTCAATAAGCCCCCTAAGTCTCTCTATTTTTTCAAGAGGGTCTGCGGCTGGAACCTATGAGCCTACCTTGCTTTCATCCTGCTTGTCGCCCCCTCAAGACAAGTTGAGTTGCCCTCGCAGGTCACGCACTAAATCTGCAATTTGTAATGGTTTAGTCAGGTTCATCGCTGTTCTGTTTTGTCAAAACCAGCATAGGACAGATGGGATAATTACAATCACAACCATGAGAAAGATTTTGTTGAATGCCAAATTATATCCTTGTACATAGCTCCAACATCAAGGCGATTGGCTATTTGATGCACGAGTCTTGGAAGTGAATTTCCTAACTTGTAGCCTAAATCGTTATTTTTCTGTTGACCGACCAGTGATGCGATCGCGATCTTATTGCTCTTCCCATTAGACGATTTTTAAACCGCGATGCCTCAATCGGGACTACGAATACTGCCGAATCGATTAATGGAACGAGTGGTACGGGGATGGGGGAGCGCGCAATAAGATCGCTTTTCCACTTTCTTTATAACTGTCACTGATTGCAACAGATGTATTCCCCCTGGCTAATCGGCAGTTCAAAAGCTTCATTTTCATGAATGCGAATAGTAAAAAAATTTAGTCAACCGTATTAATGCGGTTACTCATTTTCTCAAAAGCAAAAATTCACGTAATTGTACGGTGTTTTAGCTCAACAGTCTTGTTTTATCCTTGTTCGGGTAAAACTTACTTATACAATTCCCAAGATCTCAATAGTTAGCGAAACTCCAGAACTAAGCTTTTATGAACATTTAGGAAGCAGATAGGCTAAATGCTGCGGGGTAAATGGGGCAAAAAGCCCAGAGCCGATATATGTACGCCAAAATATCTGAATTTTAAGAGTGTAGGCAAGCAGGCTCCATGCACATAAACGACTTTGACCGTGAGTTCCAGGTATGGAAAAAGCGTGTGATTGCATTGCACCAGGGTAGTGATGAGTTACCCATCTCGCCACAAGAGCAACTCAAACAAATTAGCTTGCAACTGCAAACTGCTTGGGAAGAACTACAAGTCGCACACGAGGAGTTACACCAGCAAAATGAGCAGCTACAGCAGCAGAATCAGGAATTAATGGTGGCACTAGCACTAGCACAGTCGCAGCATCAACGCTACCTTGACCTTTTTGAGCAAGCACCAGATGGCTACTTAGTTACGAATGTTGCAGGAACAATCTCTGAAGCTAACCGTGCTGCGACGAAATTACTTAATGTCGAGCCAAGGTTCTTGGTGGGTAAACCGTTGAGCATATTCTTCACCAAAGAAGTGCGTCAAACTTTGATATCTAAATTAAACTCGATCTGCTCTATTGATTTTGCAACTGAGTGGGAAGTTAGTTTAGTACCACGCAACAAGCCGCCAATTAATGTTGCTATCAGTGTCACTTGCGTTCGCGCTAGTTCGGGTGAGGTAGTAGAACTACGCTGGCTGCTAAAAGATCTGAGCGAACGCAAGCGAACTGTTGAACTCGAACAAGAGATTGCTGTACGTCAGCAAGTTGAGTTACAACTGCGGCATAGTTCGTTGCACGATCCGCTGACAGGATTGCCTAATCGAACTTTATTTATTCAGCGCTTGAAAGATGTTTTGGAGTATTCCAAACAGCACAGTCCTGATTTATTTGCCGTTTTATTTATAGACTTAGATTGTTTCAAGCTGATTAATGATAGCGTGGGACATAGTATTGGAGACCAATTACTGATTGCAACTGCCAAAAGGCTATTGCATTGCTTGCGTCCTACTGATACGGCAGCGCGCCTAGGAGGAGATGAGTTCACTATCCTGCTAAGAGGAATTAGAAATATTAACGAGGTCATTAGTGTTGCCGAAAGACTACAAGCCGAATTGAAATTGCCCCTAACGCTAAACCAACAGAAGGTATTCACCAGCGCTAGTATTGGTATTGCTTTAAGTGCAGATAGCTACAACCAGGCAGAAGATTTGTTACGGGATGCAGACACGGCAATGTACAGGGCTAAATCACTTGGCGGAGCGCGAACTGAAATTTTCTCTAGTGATTTGCACGTTCAGGCAGTAGTAAGTTTGCAGTTAGAGACAGAGCTACGACAAGCTTTAGCACGTCAAGAAGTTCAAATTTACTATCAACCAATTGTAGCGCTTGATACTTGCTTTTTAGTTGGCTTTGAGGCACTTGTACGCTGGCAACACCCTCAAAGAGGGCTACTAACACCTGGGGATTTTCTACCATTAGCACGAGAGCTGGGATTAAGCATCGCGTTGGATCGATGGGTGCTACGTGAAGCTTGTCGCCAAATCGCTCAGTGGCAACAGCAATATCCCACGAGACAGCCCTTGACAATCAGCGTCAATGTTTGCAGCTTAAATTTACTGCGACTAGATATCGTCGCAGATACTAACCACGCTCTAAATTTAGCTGGCTTAGATGCACGTTATTTCAGATTAGAACTGACAGAAACCGCGCTTATGGAAAGCATAGATCGAGTCATGGCTCAATTGGCGCAACTCAGAAAGCTAGGAATTGAACTATTGATTGATGATTTCGGTACGGGTTACTCGTCATTAGCTCGTCTTCACCATTTTCCCATTAGTGGATTGAAGATTGATCGCTCATTTATCAGTGGTAGTAGTGCTAATGAGGGCAGCTTAGATATTATTACAACAATTATGACTTTAGCAAAAAAACTAGGTGTAAATGCGATTGCTGAAGGGGTGGAAACCATAGAACAACTGGCACTACTCAAACAGTTGAAATGCGAATACGGGCAAGGATACTTTTTCTCTAAGCCATTGGATGCGGCGGCAGCAGAAGTACTGATTGTATCAACGCTCTGCTAGTAGATTGTGCTAGTAAGCGCCAGCGTCCGTCATACTTGCACGCAGTCGAAAAGTTCCATCTAGTTATAACCAGGTATGGGAGCTACTGCTAAAATTACGCCACCGCTATCATAACTGTGGGACTAATAGTTTATTAGCGGGGTCGCAATACTTTTCGCTGAAGCATCGCCGACTTTTCGCTGAATTTCTGGAAAATTCGTGACTGACAATAACCCCAAAATCCAAAAGCTTGAAGTATTGCTATCCCTGTTCGCTAATGGGTGCGAATTCGCTCAAAACCAGAATAGATGTTGAACCGTCGTTCGCGCAAAAATCCCACTAAGGTGATGCCGAACTCTTTTGCCAGCGCTACTGCTAAACTACTGGGAGCAGAAACAGCGCAGACAATTGCTACTTTCGCTGTTATACACTTTTGTAAAATTTCAAAGCTAGAACGCCCACTGACCATGACGATGTGATCATTTAAAGGTAACTCATCAGCCAGAAGAGCCGAACCTACTAGTTTATCCAGTGCATTGTGTCGCCCAACATCCTCCCGCAGCCTCAGAAGTTGCCCTTGAGCATCGAAGAGGCCAGCAGCGTGTAATCCACCAGTGGCGGCAAAAATTCCTTGGGCTGAGCGTAGTCTTTCGGGGAGGCTGTAGATTACTTCAGCCGCCACTTCCATGCCAGCCGGGATAACTGGGCAGCCCCGAAGTTGCAAGGCTTCTATGCTGGTTTTACCGCAGACTCCACAAGCGCTGGTAGTGAAAAAGTGACGTTCTAGAGGCTGTAAATTGGGTTGCAATCCCTCTTTTAGTGCAACATTGACGATGTTGTAGCGCCCTTCATCGTTTACATTTGGAGCGTTGCAATAGCTCATGCGATAGATATCTTTTTGATCGCTAACAACGCCCTCACTGTAGAGGAATCCCGCTGTTAGGTCAAAGTCAGCTCCAGGAGTGCGCATGGTAACGGCAACTGTCTGTTGTGGAGAAACCAAGCGAATTTCTAAAGGCTCCTCAACGGCAAGTTGGTCATAGCGCGATCGCACAACGCTATCTTCAACAACCCAAACTGCGGCTTTAGTCTTACTTCCAGGCGGCTTTTTCATATTAGCTAAATAATTTTACTTATCTCCATCAGCATCATTCGTAATTTTTATTAGCTGTTGCCCTTGCTGACGGCTTGATGCTAATGACGACGAATTTGGATGCTGGCGTATTGCTCTTTTGGGCAACACTGCCAATCGGAACAAGCACGTTGGTTTCTGGATAGTACGTCGCGGCGCACCGCCGGGGGATCTCGTATGGCACAACAATAAAGTGTTTCGCCACTCGCTCCTCGCCCTCGAAATGGCTAGTTAAATCAACAACTTGCTCTTTAACAAGATTTGCCTCGTTCATGTCTTCGGGATTGAGCAGCACGACGCGACGTTCGTTGTGGATGCCGCGATAGCGATCGTCCAGACCGTAAATTGTGGTGTTGAATTGATCGTGGCTCCTAATCGACATCATCACAAACTGCCCTGGTTCAATTTGATCATCGGGAATTTCGTGAACCGTAAAGTTGGCTTTGCCCGTCGCGGTTTCAAATTTTCCCATACGTGCCATATTAGGTAAGTAGAAACCGCCACCAATACGCACGCGGACGTTATAGTCTTCAAAGCCGGGGATGACTCGCTCAATGAGATCGCGAATTCGGTCGTAATCCGCTATAAGGCTTTCCCAATCTACCGTAGATTTACTGCCCAAAGTCGCCTTTGCTAGACCTGCCACAATTGCAGGTTCACTACGTAGATGAGGAGATGCAGGCTCTAGCACTCCCCTGGAACTCTGCACGACACCCATTGAATTTTCCGTACTCACGAACTGCTCTCCCCCCGCTTGCACATCGATTTCTGTTCGTCCCAGACAGGGTAAAATCAATGCCACATCGCCTGCGATCAGATGGCTGCGGTTGATTTTAGTTGAGACGTGAACGGTGAGCTGGCAACGCCGTAGAGCTTCGGCTGTATAATTTGTATCTGGAGTAGCCGAAAGAAAATTACCGCCAAGTGCGATGAATACTTTGCCTTTGCCAACGTGCATCGCCTTAATTGATTCCACCACATCATACCCGTGATGACGTGGTGGCTCAAAGTTAAATTCTTCTCCAAGACTGTCGAGGAAGTTTTGACGCGGACGCTCCCAAATACCCATTGTGCGATCGCCTTGGACGTTGCTATGTCCGCGCACAGGACACACTCCAGCGCCTGGCTTGCCGATTTGACCGCGCATCAAATGCATATTAACGATCTCCTCAATAGCACTGACTGCATTTTTGTTCTGCGTCAGCCCCATACACCAGCAAGTAATCGTGCGCTGGGAATGGATCATTATTTCAGCCGCCTGCCGAATCTGCTCTCGCTTTATGCCGCTTGTTTCGACAATTTTGTCGCAACTCTGGGCTTTTAGATCCGCTACGAACTCCTCATAGCCTGCTGTGTGGTGATCAATAAAGTCGCGGTCGAGTACCTGACCTGGACGGCGCGACTCTTCAAGGAGCATCTCCTTCATAATGCCTTTCAAGAGGGCGATATCGCCGCCAATTCGTACTGGCAGATGCAAATCGCTGAGTTTTGTACCGTTGCCAATCGTACCGGATATTTCTTGTGGGTGCTTGAAGCGGATTAATCCTGCTTCCCGTAGCGGATTAATCGAAACGATCTTGCAACCATTTCTCTTAGCCTCTTGCAACGAAACCATCATGCGCGGGTGGTTTGTACCTGGATTTTGCCCGATAATGAAAATCGCTTCGGCAAGTGCGAAATCATCAAGCGTTACTGTTCCCTTGCCAACGCCGATAGTTTCAGTTAATGCCGCTCCGCTCGACTCGTGGCACATATTAGAACAATCTGGTAGATTATTCGTGCCAAATTGACGCACAAAAAGCTGATAGAGGAAGGCGGCTTCGTTGCTAGTGCGACCAGAGGTATAGAAAATTGCTTCGTCAGGCTTGGTCAGTTTATTCAACTCGGCGGCGCAGAGCGCAAAAGCTTCATCCCAGCCAATCGGTTCATAGTGCGTACTGCCCTGGCGCAGTACCATCGGGTGCGTGATCCGCCCTTGCCCCGCCAGCCAGTAATCTGATTGCTGGGAAAGCTCAGCAATGCTCCATTTTTGGAAAAATTCTGGCGTGACGCGCCGAGTGGTTGCTTCTGATGCGACGGCTTTTGCTCCGTTCTCGCAGAACTCGATCAAATTGCGATCTCCATCTGGATCTGCCCAGGCGCAACTCATACAATCGATGCCGCCCTTTTGATTGAGTTTCAGCAGCACAGAAGTGCTACGCACCAAACCCATTTCTCCTAGAGTGTGCTGCGCTACTGACGCTACGGCAGGGATGCCGCCTGCGTAGTCTTTGACCGATGAGAACTTAATGCCCGTAAACTCTTCAGGTGTCTCGGCGCGTACCGGATCTACACCGTCGAAGTGCGCTTCAACGTCACCATGCCTTGCCGCCGATTCACTACCATATTGCCCATATAATGGTGAATCGGCTTGGGCTTGCAACTCTTGCTCTGATAAAATATCTGACTTTGCTGGCTCCCAATGACTCGGATGAATATTATCAGCAGCATTTGCTGCTGAATGCGCTGACTCTTGAACCTGATGATGCTCTTGACGATTTTCCATCGCTTTTACTCTTACTAATGCTTGTAGAGTACCAATCGGATTTTCCTAACTTTTAAGTACTGCGTCATAAATAATTGTCAGACCGTCAACAGAGATAACTCATGTAGCACAACAGACCCGACAACACACGGTCTGACAATTATTTCAGACAACCTCCTTACCTCTATTTTCCCCTTGTAGCTCACACAACGGTTTTGGGCATTTTATGTTTTTAGACTCATCCTAATTGCTTAGAAAAGAATTAATTTTAAAAAATTATTGATAAACATTTATTAAGTATCTCCTTTATTTCTTATTCATTGATTGTTGGCCATACCGCGAAAGGCTACTGAATCAGGACTTTATAGCTCGTCTGTCCATAATTTTTTGGACACTTTCGTTTTCTAGTCTCCGCCAATTCCCCTACATTCCTAAACTCCATTCCCTAATCTACTGCTGCGGTTTTACTTGAAACCTCGCGTCAATTACTGGGAGCCAGCTAAGTGGACAGCCTTACTAAGTGAGCTTAAGACAGATAATAACATTTTCCTGCTCAAAACTAATATTCAAGCCGGACATGGAGGTGCTTCTGGGCGTTACGAAAGCTTAAAAGAAGTTGCCTTTGAGTATGCCTTTGTCCTGCAACGCTTGGGCTTGGTTAAAACATAATATGAGTTCGTAGGTTAACACGCGCTTAGGGTAACGTCACCTGACGTACAAATGGCTTCTTAATTTTGGATAAACTTAAATATTAACAGCTTGAAAATGGCTCGGATTAATATAGAAAAATTCAGGATTAAAGCAATAGCCAAAAAGGATTTCCACTGGTAGAAATTAATAGTATTCCACCCAAAGTACTACAACTAGCTATAATTGATACGACAACTATTTGGGCTAATAGCTCTCTTGGATCTTCAGCCTGTGTCTTCATCTGATACTCAATGATAAAATTGATTATTAATACTCCTAATGCGATCAACACTATTAACGCATTACCAAACATATAAACTTTGCTGATGCTCTTGATACTGTCAGCTTCATTCGCGGCTATTGCTGGACTTGCCGATAGGAAATTAGTAAAAAAACAACTCTTGCTACCCCTGTGGTTAGGAATCTTAACTAATATTTTAGTTAGCCCACTAACCCGCAGAGTTAAACGTTTAAATTTCATAGGTGATGGACGATGAAAAAATAGGTTGCCAAAAAAATATCAGTGGAAAGCGGAGATACTAGCGAATAACCTGCCTATATTTCATGTACTTATCTAGCTCCTTGAAGTTACCCCTATGTTTTATATTACTTTTATTGGCACTATAAACTAGTCTGCCAAAGTCAACTAACGTGATAGATTTTCTTTGCTATAACCAAAAAATGAAGCTCAACTGGCACTGAATTTGAAGCCCAATGAGGCTTATAGGTATTGACAAAACGCTTGCTTTTACCTTTGCAGGTTTACACGAAATTTGCTCGGTGGCTAATGAGAAAAGTTAGGTGGTCGGATTGTAGATGTATTTACTTTGCTCATCCCTAGATTTTTCTTCGAGCGAAATTGATTTTTTTTAGTTGGGCATAGATTAGATAAATTTATAACTTTATTGTCACGGGTGATGAAGTAACAAAGATGCTCCGGTTCATTAGCATTAGCGATATTGCAAGAGCCTAAGTTTAAGCAGAACGCTGTTGTGAATATAGCAGCAGAAATGTAGCGTAAGTTCATTCAATTTCTCCAAAAAGCTGTTAGTTGCAATCCTAGATCTGACAGAAGTTCGCCCCAAAAGTTATCGCTCTAACCCGATGCCATTACTTTGAGCGCTCCCCGCCTACATTCTTTTACAAAGCACTAGCAGCAGAACTAGCGATTGAGTAGTTCTGCTGCTAGTTCTGCTAATACTTGATCAATTAACGCAGGCCCAGATGCTACAGAACCCTTATCAGCGCGATCGCTTAGAATGCAATACAGTTCAGTTAAAGATGAATAACAAAGAGCGGAGGTGTTGAAAGCTTTACTCCTTGGGTTGCTTTTCGTGTTCTGGTTGAGAACAGTTTTAACTGTATTGCTTAACTGAACCGTATTGGTTGATGAAGGCACTTAAGAGTCCGCTAAAACCCTTCCAAACATATGCACAAGGACTTTTGGAAATTATGTTGCTGTCAAAGCAAGCATGATGTCTAAAGTAGGTAATGGTCTAGTTGAAGGGTTGAACAATCGATTGACACTGTTGAAACGGCAGATGTATGGGCGAGCCGGATTAGAATTACTCAGCAAACGTTTTATCCTGGCTCAATGAACTGCTCTCAAACTTTATCAGTTTTTTAGCTCGTCCTGCTTCACCAAAAGTTAGAAAGAACCCAGGATAGTTAACGTTTTGCGATCTGTTAATCTTCGCTGAATACTACTTTTATTTATGCAGCAATATACCAAAGCCTAAAGCACCAAACGCTAAAATACCTAGGGCAGAAGTAGGTTCGGGAACAGCTTCTGTTCTATCAATCTTTATAACTTGCCCTAGTCCTACACGATCACCTTTATTGGTGACATAAATCTCATTATTAGGGCTAATACCAAGGGCAGTAGCCCCCTCCAGTCCCTCACCAGCACTGACGAGAGTTGTGCGAGTTCCGTCAGGGGCGATTTGAATTAAAGAACCGGCCAAATCACCTTTCCACTGCGAACGATCGGCGTATTGTAAAACTAACAAGTTACCATCCTTGTCGAATTCTAAGTCACTGATTTGCGTAAACCCATCAGCATAAACTTCTGGCTTATGATCAGCCCCAATACGGAAGATACGCGCCTTACCTTCTGGATAAGGAAAACCCGTGAGTTCGCTGACATACAAAGCACCATCGGAACCAACAGTAACACCTGTTGGTACTGATTGAACTTCCAATTTCTCCGGCACTTGCCCTAACCCAGATGGCAACTCTGGATTTTCTATCGTTTGCTTGGGTAGTGGAACTGCCTGTAAATCGCTGCCGTCGAGCTTCACGCTGAATACAGTGTTTGCACCAGCATCAGCGATATAAGCAGTGTCGCCATTAATTGCCAGAGCATAAGGATTGCTAACCAAGTCAGTGCCATCAGGATTATTGACAAGTTCGTATTTTGCTATATCGACAATACTTGTGAGAGTACCTGTATTCAAATCGACACTGTAGAATTGTCCCAAGCTAGGGGTATTTGATACGCCGTTAGGCGGAACTGTATTCCCAGAGGCAGCATTTAATTCTGAATCGCGGCTGCCAGGAAAAGTACCATACGCATTGAGAAAATATGTATTGCCACTCGAATCAAATTTTAACTCTTGAGGACCATCAACAAACCTTTGGTTAGTAGAGGGAGTGACTGCTAAAGATGGAAGATCTGGGAGTATACGTTGTTGACCATCTGCTGTAATTTTAGTGACTGCGCCAGTGTTACCAGCACATAAAGTAGCTGATGGCGGGCAATTTCCCCCGTTACCTGCTTCCATAACATAAATACTACCATCAGAACCAAAGCTAAGACCCCGCGCATTATCAAGTTCGTTGGCAATTATTGATAGGGATGCAGCTTGTACAGTCGTTCCAGCAGCAATGGCAAGGCAACAAGTTAAAATACTTAAGCTCAATTGCGTTAGTTTCATATCCTTCCAAATTGGCTGTTAGTGAAATTTAAGCGTTATCTACAGCTACGTTTCCTTAAGAAAAGTCTCAGTGAAGCGATCGCCGTTTGATAAATTCAGTTTTCACCTTCACAGCCTGCTTGTGGATTGAGATAAAGGTGAACTTAAGGGTGAACTTAACAGACGCAAAATCTCGCTGATAAAAACAAGAGCGAAAAAAACGTCAAGCCGAGCAAAAGTTTATTCATTGCAACTGCAATTTAGCTTTTTGTAGGCTGTTATTGCTATGACAATAATTGTTAACCCAGTTCTTACGCTTTTTATAGCTGTTCAGATTGAACTTATCGCTTGGCTCTAAGCATCTGTCACGTAATAACTAACTAAGGGCAGGTCTATTTATCCCCTAAGTTGTATAAAGATTTGACGCATTATCTATTGAAGACCTGCCCTTAGTTATGCGCTCCTGCGACCCCTAAGTTGGCAAGCGCCACAATGACTGCTCAAAAAACACAACGTTATCGCGGTTTTATCCTCACTCCGAGTGGCTTGCAAAAACTTCAAGCGGGTATTAGCCAGCTGGAATCTCAAACCAAAATTAGGTGCAGTCCGCGACAACTATCTCAACAAGCTCAACTGATCCACCCAAATGGCATCTATGCTGGCACAGTGAGGAAAATTCTCCGCTGCACTGAAGGAGTTGATCGTAGCTCTATTGCCCTAATTTTCAAAGTTTTAAAGCTATCCCTGGAAGAGGGAGACTATGCTCATGTGCGTAAATGTCAGGAGTTTCTCAATTGGCAGAGTACTACCTCCTGTGAACAAGTAGCGGCAGAAAACATTACTGACTGTCGTCAAGATTGGGGAGAGGCGATTGATGTTTCTGTTTTCTACGATCGCACCTCCGAGTTGGCACAGCTAGAGCAATGGTTGTTAGGCGAATGCCGCTTAGTAGCGATCTTGGGCATGGGAGGAATCGGCAAAACAGCTTTGTCTGTGAAGTTTGCCCAACAGGTGCAGCATCAGTTTGATCGCTTAATTTGGCGATCGCTACGCAATGCACCAGCTGTTAAAGATGTTTTAGCAGAGTTAATTCAATTCCTATCGGATCGGCAAGAAACCGATTTACCAAATAGAGTAGGAGATCGTATAGCGCGATTACTTAAATATTTACGCTCCTCACGCTGTTTGATCGTGCTTGATAACGCCGAAGCAATTCTACGTAGTGGCGATCGCGCCGGCTACTATCACGAAGGCTACGAGGAGTATGGCGATCTATTCAGGTGTGTGGGAGAAACACTTCACTCTAGCTGCTTGATAGTTACTAGTCGAGAAAAACCCAAAGAAATTGCCTCACTCGAAGGAGCAACATTACCGATACGCTCCTTACAACTGGGCGGTTTGCAACAGGTGGCAGGACAAGCAATTCTTAAGACGAAAGGGCTTTTAGCTTTTGAAAGTGACTTGCAGTTGCTTGTCGAGCGCTATGTTGGAAACCCACTAGCCCTAAAAATTGTTGCCACAACTTTGCAAGATGTCTTCAATGGTAGGATTTCTGAATTTTTAAGTCAAGAAAGTGCAATTTTTGGTGATATTCACAACCTTTTAGAGCAACAGTTCAATCGTCTATCCAATTTAGAAAAGGAAGTTGCATACTGGCTTGCAATTAATCGCGAACCGATTTCTCTAGCAGAATTACAAGCAGATATGGTGTCTTCAGTGCCAACGTTGAGATTATTAGAGACTTTAGAATCTCTTAGCCGTAGGTCACTTATTGAAAAAAGTATGCCTTTAAGTGAAGCCAAGAGCGCAACACATTTTACACTTCAACCTGTAATAATGGAGTACGTGACGGAACAATTTATTACACAAATTTGTGCAGAAATTGTCACAGATAAGATTTTGCTTTTTCAGCGTTATGCTTTGTTTAAGGCGACGGCAAAAGATTATATTAAAGAAACTCAAGTTCGCCTAATCCTTAAACCAATTATAGATACACTACTTAATATTTTTGGTGACTTTACAAACATCAAACAACGACTAACTGAAATTTTAGCTAAATTGCGAGAAGCAACGTTAAAACTAGGATATACGGCTGGTAATATTCTTAACCTGCTTTGTCAACTGAAGACAGATTTAAGCGCCTACGATCTTTCTAACCTGAATATTTGGCAAGCAGACTTGCGGCTCGTGAATTTGCAAGGTGCTTCTCTCCAAAACGCTAATTTAGCTAAATCTGTTTTTGCTGAAACTTTTGGGGGAATTTTTTCACTAGCCTTTAGCCCTAATGGAATTTTGGCTATGGGTGATAGTAATGGTGAAGTTCGCTTGTACCAAGTTACAGACGGTCAACAGCAGATACAATCGATCGCGTCTCTTGTGGCTCATACAAATTGGGTCGTATCGCTTGCCTTTAGTTATGATGGCAGTATCCTTGCTAGCAGTAGTACTGATTGTACTGTGAAGCTATGGGATGTAAATACAGGTGAATGTCTTCAAACTTTGTCGGGTCATAGTAACGGGGTTTTTTCAGTTGCTTTCACTCCAGACGATCGCATCATAGCAAGCGGTAGTGATGACTGCTCAATTCGCCTATGGAGTGTCAGATCAGGTAAATGCTTAAAAATTTTGCTAGGACTCAGTTGGGCTAAATCAATTGCCTTTAGCCCTGATGGCAAGACATTAGTAAGTGGTGGTAATGACAACACAATTAAGCTATGGGATGTCAGTAGTGGTCAAGTTGTAAAAACTTTTCAGGGACATTGTGATGGGATAAAAGCAATCGCTTTTAGTCCCTGTGGAAAAATGGTAGCGAGTGGTAGTCACGATCGCACAATCAAATTGTGGAATGTCAGTACTGGTCAAACCTTGAGGACTTTAGAAGGACATAGCGATCGGGTTTGGTCTATTGCCTTTAGCCCCTGTGGGAGAATGCTAGCTAGTGGCGCTTGGGATCGCACGGTTAGGCTGTGGGATGTCCATACAGGTAAAGCTTTGAGAGTTTTCCAGGGACACACTAATTGGGTACTTATAGTTGCCTTCTCTGGAAGTGAAACCCTGGTTAGTGGCAGTTGTGATCAAACAATTCGGTTTTGGAGTGTCAGAGGGGGTCAAGCCTTAAAAACTCTACAGGGCTATACCAATCAGGTATTATCAGTTACCTTTAGTCCTGATGGTCAGATGCTGGCAAGTGGTTGCCACGACCATACCATTCGGTTATGGAATGTCAATAGAGGTGAAGCTTTAACAACATTGCAGGGACATACGAATTGGGTACTTGCAGTTGCCTTCAGCCCCCAAGCTAATACCTTAGCTAGCGCTAGCTACGACCAAACAATCCGACTATGGGGTATCAAAGAAGGCCAATGTCTTAAAACTTTGCGGGGACATATTGACGGAGTATGGTCTGTTGTTTTCAGTCCCTGTGGTCAAATATTAGCAAGTGGCAGTGAAGATCGTACAGTCAAATTGTGGAATATCAGCACTGGTCAGTCTTTGAGGACTTTAGAAGGACATAGCGATCGCGTTTGGTCTGTTGCCTTTAGTCCCTGTGGAAGAATGCTAGTTAGCGGCGGTTGGGATTGCACGGTTAGATTATGGGATGTCAGCACTGGGCAAACGTTAAACACTTTTGAGGGACATACAAATTGGATTTGGTGTGTTGCCTTTAGTCCTGATGGTAAATTGCTGGCAAGTGCGAGCGCTGTAGGCATTTTAGGACTATGGAGTGTCAAGGAAGGTGAATGCAAAAAAATTTGGCAGGGACATAAAAGTTCAATCAAATCAATTACCTTTAGTCCTGATAGTAAGTTGCTGGCAAGTAGTAGCCATGATCGCACAATTAAGTTGTGGGATATTAGCACAGGTGAAATTGTGAGAACATTGCAGGGACATACAAGTTTTGTTTGGTCAGCCGCTTTCAGTCCTGATCGTCAAACTCTAGCTAGTGGTAGCGAGGATGAGACAATTAAGCTTTGGGATCTTAGAACAGGTGAATGCAATAAAACGCTTAAAAGTGCAAGGCCTTACGAAGGTACGAATATTACTGGCATTACAGGGCTAAGTGAGGCAACTATTGTCACGTTAAAAACTCTAGGGGCAGTTGAGTACTCCTAGTACAACACAGCGGAAATAAGCAGATCATTAAATAGTTAAAACTTTGCCCTTATATGTCCATTTTAAAGGTTTAGCCATTGTTTGATTAAAGTAGCCAATAAAATGGATGAGCTAATGTTTCAAATCATCTTGACTAAAGAAGCTGGCACGCTAGTGGTAAATATGTAGTGAAAATTTAGATTTGCTAACTTAAATGTTTCTTGTTTATTGATTCAA
>DATNQH010000412.1:0-48489 GCA_036704105.1 Leptolyngbyaceae cyanobacterium
AGGGAGTAGGAAACGCTTCATTTCCCACTCCCTTTTAATACATCGATTTGAGTTGACTTAAAAACTACACTCTTAGCAGCATCCACAACCACTATGACCGCAGCCACTACTACCTTCAGGATGACCGTCAGCACAGGCTTGGCTACAGTAAGGCTTGCTGTCTTTTTGAATAGCATCTGCTAGTGAGACAACACACAGGCAACTCTCGCAAGCACATTTCATTTGAGTAACGGTTGTCATGGCTTTATTCCTACTCGTTCATTGTTTTAATATAACATATGAACAGATATTCAGATATAACTTAAAAGTTTTAACAAGGCAGGAATAGTGCCAGAAATCGCCAGTCTAATTGAACGCTAATTAGCGATAGTTAGTAAATTGGAGGGCGACGGGCAAATCTTCTTGCTTCAACCGCCCAATCACCGTTTGAAGATCGTCTTTATCTTTGCTGGAAACCCGCACTGCATCACCTTGAATTGAGGCTTGCACCTTTTTGAATTCGTCCCGAATCAACTTACTAATTTGCTTAGCAATGTCTTGGCTAATTCCTTTTTTCAGTTTGATTTCTTGACGAACGCGGTTGCCACTAGCTGATTCAACTTTACCAAAATCAAAGATTTTTTGTGAGAGTTGGCGCTTAGCTGCCTTTTCCCGCAGGATGTTGTGAACCGATTCTAGAGTGAACTCGCTATCTGTGTTAACAGTTATAACTTGTTCGCTTAACTCTACCGTAGTTTGAGTGTCTTTGAGGTCGTAGCGACTTTTGATGTCCCGGACTGTTTGATCGACAGTATTAACTAGTTCTTGGTACTCAAAGTCGCTAACAATGTCAAAGGAGTAAGTAGATGCCATGATGAAATTTAGGGGCTAGGGGTTAGGGGCTAGAATTAGCCAAGCCTTTAAAGAACCGTACAAAAGCAATTTAGGAGCTAGAAACTGGTAATTGGGGGCTAGGAGTTAGAAGCTAGGGGTTTATTTCGATCTATTGAATAAAAATTTTCAAGTTAGATCAAGGTAGTAAAGGAGGATTATTAGCTTGTAGGAGACTCAAAACAATTAGCGTACCAGAACAAAGGCTACCGACGGCAAACATGAGCGATCGCGCTAATGGCACGTTGGCAATATAAAAAATAGAGTAGAGTAACCGCGCCACAACAAAAGCGATCGCAGCTCCCACTGCTATAAAAGAATTTACACCAGTCACAAATGCCATCAAAGCCGCTGCCGCAAAAATTGGGAACGCCTCAAATGAATTCTGATGCGCCCAAGAAGCTCGTTGGGCGTAGGGCGGTAGTTTATCGAACATAGCGCGGGGTGCAGCCATATCGTAACCAACCTGCGCCCTGCCATAACCCACAACCAGAAACGGCAGATAAATTAGTATTGCAGCAGCGGCAATACAATACAGAAAAATACTAGATGGTAGAAGTTGTGAGTTCATCCTGCTTAATCAAAATAGAACAATGTCACCACTTTCCTCTGATCTTCTGCCTCTTTACAAGTTTGCAGCAGAGTGCGGCTATCGTGAAACGCAAAACAAATTAGCTGCTGGCAACGGGAGACAATCTCCTGATTGCAGATAGCGCTAGCTTCTGCCAAGGATAGCGCATCGTTTTTGGCATTTTCCACCAAATGCATCACCTGTTCTAGTTGCTGGCGCGATTCTTGCGGTTGACGATCCAAAGTTTGGGGCAAAATCACCGTTAACATATTCGGATCGGCGCGCATAGCACCGCGAATTGCAGCTGAATTTGTGCCAGTAGCACCGGAAGTGAGGATGCGATTGCCTGATAAAACCAGAGCATAAGTCATCATCTCAATCAGGTGCTGATGAGTCAGAGGAACATGACGCGATCCAAGTACAGCAATGCGTTTGGCCCCAGTTTGCTGGATCGTTGCCAGCTCTTGGGCTAGTGTATCGACACCGGATACGTTTATTGACTGATTCGGGTTGATCAAAGACGGGCATCAGAATTAAACAACCTAGATATTTTAGCAAACAAGGTAGCTGGCAAGCGTTCGCAGCACAGATTAACTAAGTGATTGGATAGCTCGGATTAACCAAGCTATTCAATTGTTTTATATAACTAACACCATTGAGGAGAGTCAGATACTGTTTGTAGCTAATCTCAAGTATCTGCTTGTCTCGATGGGGATACTTGTAAATATAATCAACTCAATTTGACATGATGGTAGATTGAACAACTCTGTTCCACCATCTTTTTCTTCCACAAACTTATATTTTGGACAAGTCTAATTAACAGAAATTTTGGCAGAGTGTGCGACAAAACTAAGTCGATCCAATGTTACAGTAGCTGTCATGAAATATCTAATTGCCTGTAATCGATATTTGAGCAGTATTTCAATCTTTTAAGCTGTTAGTTTGAAAAACTCTCAAAAAAGTCCCTGAAAGTAATGGAGCCAGAACTTTTTGTCCAAAAAAGGCTATTTTTTGCAGCGATAACAGCATTTCATGGTTGAAAAAGATATCAAGTGCCACCTCTCAAAGCTTATTTGCAACTTTATTCCGACACCTAAAACTTAGTCTCAGGTATCGGAACACTAATTCCTAGTTGCGATTGGATTTGTTGTTGCCCTTGTCGTCACTCTTAGCAGAGGTTACAGCAAGGCCGATGAAGCCATCGTCACGCCCATCTTTTAATACGTTTTCTAACTCAGTAGCAGCACCTGTGTTCAAGTCGATGCTATACAGCTTTGAGCCAGAGAGTGCGTAGGCATAATTCACACCATTAGCGTCTGTGAAAATGTCAAATCCTCCTATTGGAGCAAAGTTGACACCAAGAGGACCTACCGTTGTTAGGGTGCCATTGTTAGGTGGGTTCTGCAACACTAATACGTCAAGGTCGTAGTCAATGTTGTACAGTGCAGTTGAAGTCGCTCCAGCAACGGAATTAATGTATGCTGCTGCGGTAACATTGGGGTCAACACCAAAGTTGGCATCTCCATTGGCATAAGCTAAGGTGCCATCAACATTCACCGCACCAGTCTCCACGTTAATGCGGAAATTTTGGTCATTGCTACCGCTAACCCGCAAACGATCCGCTACCGGGTTGAAGTCTACCCCTGACTGGAATCCTCCGTTGAAACTGGCCGAGAGAGTACTTACAAAAGTAGCAGCCCCAGTGTCAGGGTCAATAGTGTAGATCTTGTCAGTGTCGGTGACACCATAGAGCAGACCATTAGCTGGACGAAAGTCAATTCCCTCTAAATTACCATCAATCCCCTTTACCTCAATAGCTTTCTTAAATTTGCGGGAGTTAGAGTCATAGCGAACTAGACTATTATTGGTAGTCAAAGCAATAAAATTAACCTCAGTCGCAGCTGCTGGTTTAGCGAGACTGAACAACTCCAAAGTTGTTGCTACAGCCATCACAGCAAGCAGTTTGCAAAGATTATTAAGTTTCATCATTACCCGCGATAGTTCTCGATTTTTGTTAGTCCTAGACCTGCAAAAATGCATTAGCTCTGAAATACCAGTTACTTTGACAATCCTGACAGGGAGATTTTTTTCAGTAGCATTTAATCAATGCAAAATAGGCTAGTTTGTAGCTTAGTCGGATTGAAATATTCGTTTTAGTAACTAGTTGTTAAGTACCCTACCACAAAAGTTTTGTCATCAAACATAGATAATGGTTTAAATATGCATAACTTATGTCTGACTTATGTATAAGTAGTAACGAAATGGCAATTTAAAACTTTCTTGCACCTGTAATGCTTTCTCTACCACCGTATATTCACTGCTGCTTTTGCCTCAGTGAAATTTCGATTGGATACCGATATGAGGGAGAGTTAAGTTTATTTTGTAGCTCGATTATCTAAAACTACTTTGAAGGAGCCGCAAGCGGGGAATTCATTTTTAAGCTAAGTTTTTACGTCGATAGTCTATATTTCTCTAAGCGCAAGCTTAGACTAAAACTTACCTAGTTGAAGCGAGAGGGCAGCGACGGCGACTGACAGCAGATCTATAACTATATTCCAAAAGAGATTTGTAAAGCGCAACATTCAACAAACTTCTTATGGCAGGTTTTCAAAGCCATTTAGCCAAACCTGTCAGACCAACCGAAGCGGTAGCAGCAATCACTCGCTTCATGGGGAAATAAGAGTTAAGTCATAATACCAATACCTCTCGGTTAAGGCTAGAATTAGATTAAGAGAGATTGTTGTCTGAGATAGCGCTCTACGTAAATGCAACTTAAAGAATTCTCCTTGATTTCGCCAGTGATTGAATCAAGCCATGTGTTCAAAGCAATAGAAACTGCCATACCAATTGATGTAATTGAACAAACTATTGGTAGTACAGAAGTACGAGAAGAGCGTAAGCGCAAACTGCCGTCGAGTTTGGTGGTGTGTTTAGTGATCGGCATGAGCCTATGGTCAAATGATTCAATGTCTTGCGTGTTGAAGAATCTGGTCAACGGGTTAAGCAGAGAGTGGACAAAACTAGGGAAGTACTGGAAAGTACGCTCGCAGCGCTTCAATTAGCGAAGCTAGGCAAAGACTAGGTAGCCAGGTAATGAGTCGGCTATTTGAGCGAGTAGCGCGCCCACAAGCTACAAGCCAAACGCCCGGAGCATTTTTAGGGGGACTGCGGGTGATGGCAGTAGATGAACCGTGCTAGATGTACCGGACTCCAAAGCAAACGCTAGAGTTTTTGGATACCCAGCTTCTCGCCCTGGTACAAGGCATTTCCTAAAGTCCGGGTAGTGATGCTGATTGAAGCGGGTACACATTTGATAGTAGATGCGCTGATGTGTCCATATCGCATTGGCGAACGGGTACGAGCGAAAAAACTGCTGCGTTCCGTCAGCGAAGGTATGCTACTCATGTAGGATAGAGGATTACATTCCTATGCAATGGTGCAAGCGTTACGAGCGACTGGGTGCGATTACTTGGGTAGGGTTCCAGCCAATGTTAAATTTTCAGTGGAACAAGCCTTAGATGACGGCTCCTATCTCAGTTGGATTCATCCTGATGGTAAGTCGGGGAAAAAAGGCGGCACTAAGATTGCCGTGCGTGTGATTGAGTACACCATTGATTCCGAGCAGGGAAAGCATTCCTACCGTCTGATTACTAGTCTGCTAGATACTGCTTTGTTCCCGGCTTTATTGCTAGCAACCGAGTATCATCAGCGCTCTTGAAATAGAAAATACGATTGACGAACTCAAAACGCATCTGCTTGGACGCAAGACTCCGCTCCGTTCTCTCAAACCGCGTGAAGTTGTCCAAGAGATCTACGGTTGGCTTTTGGGGCATTACGCGGTGCGACATTTAATGTTTACTGCTGCTCAGCAAGCTGGAATATCGCCACTACGCCTGGGTTTTACTGGTACGCTTAAAGTCCTTCGACGCGCGATTGCTGACTTTCAAGACATTCAATCAGAGGAATTACCTTTTTTTTCACGGGGCTGATTGCAGACATCCTGGCTGAAAAAATTCCCCCAAGGATTGGCAGAAGTAATCCGAGAGTGGTCAAAAAACCTCGCTCGAAGTTTTCATCCAAAAAGCCAATTCACAGGGGTGCAGGGTTAATTCGAGAACCGCTAGTTTTTTCTATTACTAATACTGCTTAACGCTTAACCAAGAAGTATTGGTCATAATACCATTTTCACTTAATTCAGTTACAAATGGATGCTCTGAAAGTGTTTCACAGCAAGACTTTTTCAATCCAAAATCCAAAATCCGCGCATTGGTATAAGTCGTAAGTCGTAAGCAAACAGCCGTTGCTTACAGGCTATTAGGTATTATTAATAGTCCTGAAACCGTAGTTTTAACTTACGACAGAAGACTTACAGTTCTAACTTTATACAATTCTTGCCACTCTTCCTGGTTTCTAGATTCTGTATTTTTCCCAAACAAGAAATATACTTTTGCCAAAAATCCATGTTTTATGGTACTGCTACTGCTGGGCTTATCCTGAGTTGAGACAACAAGCGGTCAATATCGAAATGGTTTGTCATCAGTTGACGAATGCATTCTACTTTCACTGGTTCGTGTATACGTACTTGCCCAAAGGTGCGCTCGACGATTTCTACTGTTGTGAGAGTATCAAGATCCACAGATAAAATTGGGATTTCTAGTTCTTCAGCTTTTTTCAGGATGAAGGTAGGAGGGGGGAGTTTTCCAGTTAAAATCAGACATTGGGTGGAACTTTCCAGGGCTGCTAGTTGAATTTCGACGCGATCGCCCCCTGTTACCACAGCCATATTCCGCCGTTGTCCGAAATACCTCAGCGCTGAGTTGACATTCATTGCCCCAATTGCTAAGCTTTCCACCATCAGATTCAGACGATCGCCACGACAAAGCACTTCTGCTTGCAGTTGATTTACCAACTCTTCCACACTGACACTGCGCAGTAAGTCATTTTTAGGCAACATTCCCAGCACTGGGATGCTACGTTGCTCTAAATAAGGACGAATTTCTGTTTCAACGGTTTCAAGTCGGTCGCTGGGGATATCGTTGAGCAAAACACCAATCACGCGATCGCCCAACCGTCGTCTAGCAGATATTAATGGTTCGACTGAGAAAACCGATTTGTAGCGAGCAACCAAAAGTATTTCTGCATTAAGTATTTCAGCTACTTGTAGTAAGCGCATATCAAAAAGACTGCCTTCTTCCAAAGTGCCAGGCCCTTCCAACAATGCCAAATCGCCCACTGGCATTTGGAGATATTGCTTTAGCAACTGTCGGTAATCGGTCTTATCTTCACCGCATAGGCGGTTACGGATAGTTGTTTCATCCAAAGTTAGGATGGTTGGAAGTAGGCGTTGCGACGGCAAATTCAAAAGTTGGGTCACGAACTGCACATCTGCTTCAGCGATCTCTGAGGCATATTCACCAGCTAAATAATTGCCTAGCGGTTTGCCGTAAGCAATATCTAGTCCTTTTTGCTGCAATTGATGAAATAGTCCCAGTACAGTAGCAGACTTTCCACTGTAAGTTTCAGTTGACCCGATCAGCAAGTATTTTGCGGCTTTTGGCACTCATTCACTCCTAAATTCCAACCAGGGAAATGAACAAACTCAACTTTCTATCATTTTAATCAGGAGTCAGGGAAAGGATGAAGGCTGAAGGCTGAAGGCTGAAGGCTGAAGGTTAAAGATAAAGTTTTATATTTCACACTTCACACTTCACACTCCATCCTTTAGATGATCCTCATTCATCTTGGCGCAGCAGTTTCCGGTAGAAAGCTTTAGAAAAATCTGTAATGCGAGTGCGCTGAAAATTGAGCAGAACATCGATTAAAAAATCAATAAACTCTGAACTTTGCATTAAGATTTCATAACTCAGTTCTGCATTACCCTCAAATTGGATTCGACACCGGATCAAGTCGGCTGGTAAAGTCGAAACATTCCAAGTAGTAATAAAAGGAATGCCATCGCCGCCTTCAATCTTACGCTGTCCCTCCAGAACTCCTTTTTTAAACAGACTAATAGCTAGGGGTAAAATATTGCGCTTGTTGCCCTGGAAGTAGGGTAGATACACTCTTATATCTTGCTGGCTAGCAGGCTGTAGTTGTTGTATAGACATAACTTTTTAGATAGGCATTAGAGGTTAGGAACGGGTGTGGTCAAAAGTAGTTGGTCAGGCTACGCCGAAACGGACAGTTGATGGTTAAGCGTTCAGTACTGGCTCCCACCAACTACTTTTGACTACACTCCAGCTAGTTTAGCTAGTTTAAATTCCATAAAGGTTTATGGAATTAATCGGAAACCAGCAGGAGAGGATGTGGTCAAAAGTAGTTGGTCAGACATCTACGCCGAAGCGGACAGTTGATGGTTAAGCGTTCAGTACTGGCTCCCACCAACTACTTTTGACTACACCCGTTAGGAACTAGGGTATCTGGGTAAAGCTTATTGGGTAGAGAGTAAAGGATAAACTTCATCCTTCAATTTTCCTGCTTCATTTTTAATATTCCCAGAAATTGAAAAATTACATACTTCCGGCTCGAATTAGAATTAACCAGAGCCGCTCTTGAGGACAAACCCACTTTTGGTATAGAAGGCACTACCGTAGTAATCTCACGCCAGAAATAATGGCTGCGATTAAGAAAAGCACTATTTGTAGCCGCTCCAAAAGCGCGGAGCATTGAGTTAACTGTCAAGAAGTACAGAAATGTCGGGTACAATAAAGTTGCATTATCCTTTATTGAAGCTGGAGGCAATAACACTAAAAATCCTCGCTCTCCAGGCTATGGATGGTGCGATCGCCATCTATCCCGATAACAAGCTGTTGCTACCCTGTCACCGCTTTGCCCAAACTGGAGTATCGCTTGCCGTCAATCGATTAGAACTTAAGTTCGCCACTCCCACAAGGTAGAATATCAGCACTTGCAGGGATTATCGGTTTGCTTTGGTCGCACGATCTGATGTTATCTCATCCCTAGCTTCTTTATTGGTGTAGATAAATACTGGTGGTTGAATTAAGTAAGCTATGCCAGCGAATTCCTGGTCTGAAAACAATTCCTACAACGAGCTTGATGAAGCGCTCAGCTCTCTTTTGTCTGACCTATCAGAACCTGAAGAAGTGCTAGAGGCATTGTCAACAACGTCTCTGCGTTCGTCCTATGCTGGTCGTAGGCGAAAAGCGGCACTCGTTTTAACTTTTGTCTGGGGCGGTACGATCGCCCTGCACTTAGTTTCTTGGGGGTCTTTGTTTGTCATCGGTCTGACCACGATATTCGGAATTCATGCCTTGCGCATAGTATTCGCTAAACCCCGCCGCCAACCAAACCCTCTATCAGATGAAGATTTAGCAAATTCTCCCTTTGTCTCACTGCTGGTGGCAGCGAAAAATGAGGAAGCAGTAATTGGTAATCTTGTCAATCTTCTGTGTAACCTAGATTACCCAAATGACAAATATGAAGTTTGGGTAATTGATGACAACAGCACTGACAAAACGCCAATTATATTGGCAGAGATGAAACGGCAATACAGCCATTTGAAAGTGTTGCAGCGAATGGCTGGAGCAAGTGGGGGTAAATCAGGAGCGCTCAATCAAGTGTTGCCTTTGACCAAGGGTGAAATTTTAGCAGTGTTTGATGCTGATGCTGATGTTAGCCCGGACTTGCTCAGGCAAGTGTTGCCATTATTTGCCCAATCAAAGGTGGGGGCGGTGCAGATGCGAAAAGCGATCGCCAACGCCGAAGAGAATTTTTGGACTAAGGGGCAAATGGCAGAAATGGCTCTGGACGGTTATTACCAGCAGCAGCGAGTTGCTATTGGTGGCATTGGGGAACTGCGAGGTAACGGTCAATTTGTCCGCCGAAAAGCCTTGGAGCGTTGTGGCGGCTGGAATGAAGAAACGATTACGGACGATCTGGATCTGACTTTGCGCTTACATCTGGATCGGTGGGATATTGAATTCCTCAGCTTTCCTGCAGTACAAGAAGAAGGCGTTACCAACGCGATCGCATTGTGGCATCAGCGCAATCGTTGGGCAGAAGGAGGATATCAGCGTTATTTAGATTACTGGCACTTAATCGTCCGCAACCACATGGGAACTGGGAAAACCTGGGATTTGCTACTTTTTATGCTGATTCAGTACATCCTGCCCATTGCCCAAATACCGGACTTATTAATGGCAGTGGCCCGTAACCGCGCCCCCGTCTTAGCACCAGTTACAGGGTTATCAGTATCTTTAGCCTTTTTCTGGATGTTTAATGGTCTAAAGCGGACTCTTAAAGAAGAGAAACTGAGCGTTTCTACCGTTTTTATGCTAATGTTCCAAACCCTGCGCGGTAACATCTATCTATTCCATTGGTTAGCAGTGATGGCTAGTACCACCGCCCGGATGTCAGTGCGACCAAAGCGGTTGAAATGGGTTAAAACTGTGCATCAGGGAAACCAGAATTAAGACAAGGGGACAAGGGGAACTCGGGGCCCCCACGTTAGCGAAGCGGGGCGAAGCCCAGTGGGGATTAGGGGCAAAGGGGACAAGGGGAAATAATAGTTGTTAACTTCCCCCACTCACCACTCAAAACGAACCTCTCACCTCTCACCTCTTGCCACCAGAATTAAAAATCAAAATCCGTTTCCTCTTCCTGTTCTGCATCAGCATTGTACCAATCAGAATCTAATGGCGCGGCTAAGGTTTCTGTTGCTGTCGGTTGGGCAAAGATGGCATCATCATTGAGCCTGACTACCTCGCCTTTAAAAAAATCGGCAAGTCGTTGAGAAGCGATCGCCACTTCATGGTCGTCCCACTCATTAGTTGTTGTATCAGCGTTAGTGACTACATCCATCTGTGGTGAAGTTAAAACTTCGGAAGTCGCTGATTTTTCTGGAGTAGTTTCAGACTGTGGCTGGGTAATTACTTCTGCTGGCTGGGATGCAGTTGTTGACACATGACTAGCGACAGATTGCTTCACTTGAGTCGAAGCTATTGGAAAATTACTCTTGGTAGTAACTGACAACTCCTTAACAGTGGTATTCTTAGTTTGGTTAGCTGTGGCTAATTCCAGCTTCACCTCTACTTCCTGCTTAAATGTTGCCCGAAAAGCAGCTTTAATATTAGGTATGTAGGCTTTAGCTTGATTACACCAGGCTTGAGATCTCATACCAATACGGGCAACAGTCCCATCAAACCCGATCAGGTGTCCCATTTGACGCAGTAACGCTTGTGTCGAATTCGGCTGGAGATTGGCAAGTATTTGTTGCCATTGCTCTATGGGTTGGGCTGAATTTTCAGCATTAACTGGTTCGGTTACTGACGGAATATTTTCTTTAGCTTCAGTTGGTGCAGGAACTGGAGTAACTTCTGGCTCATCCTGCTTTGTTAATGGTGTTTCTGAGTTGGCTGGTGCTGGAATTTTTTCTATTGCAGGCTGATGAGCGTTGTGGGACTCATTTTTTGGCTGAGGTTGAGGTTGACTTGCTACTAAACCATTACCATTAACATTCTCTAGCTGGCGCGGAAGCTGAGGTGTTGAAATACTCGGTTGAGTAATATTAGCAGCAGGCAACAGTCCCAACAGTGCCACTTCTAACCACAAACGCGGTTGAGTGGTGTTTCTAATTTGAACTTCACTTTTTGCTAAATGCTGTTGTCCAACCAAAATGTTAGACATATCCCAAGTTGTGGCTTCTTCGCACAGCGCTTTCCAAGTCAAAGGCGTAACGGTGACTAGATCTTGACGATTGGGTGCAGTTTTGGCAATGAGCAAATCACGATAAAAACTAGCAAGATTCTGCAAAAATGCAATCGGTTCTTTTCCCCGATCCATGATTTGTCTTGCGCGATCAATTAAGGCTTCGGGTTGGTTGTGGGCGATCGCTTTTAATAATTCCAGCAAGTCAGGTTCGGACACAGATCCGACTAAATCCCAAACTCGCTCTATTGTTACTTCACCGGATAACAAACTCAGCTGATCCAACAGACTTTCAGCGTCTCGCAATCCTCCTTGAGCAAAAGAGGCTACTAGATGTAAAGCTTCGGGAGCGATATTGATGTTTTCATTATCAGCGATCGCACTCAAATGCTTCAGCATCGCATCTATTGCTATTCTGCGAAAGTCAAACCTTTGACAGCGGGAAATTATTGTTGGTAATACTCGCTGCGGATCTGTTGTAGCAAGAATAAATACAACGCGCTCTGGTGGTTCTTCCAATGTCTTGAGCAAAGCATTGAACGCCGCCGTACTAAGCATATGGCACTCGTCGATCGCATACACTTTATAGCGACACTGCACTGGAGCAAAAGAGGCGCGTTCGATAATCTCTCGAATATTATCTACCCCCGTGTTGCTGGCGGCATCAATTTCAATCACATCCAAAGCCGAGCCATTAGCTATTCCCTGACACACAACACACAAACCGCAAGGCTCTGGCGTTGGCTTGTTACTTTTGAGACAATTAAGCGATTTAGCTAAAATCCGCGCGCTGGAAGTTTTACCCGTACCTCTGGAACCTGTGAACAAATATGCTGGGGCAATTTTTTCACTTAGGATGGCGTTGGTTAGGGTAGTAGCGATCGCCTCCTGACCCACAAGGTCTGCAAAGGTTTGAGGGCGATATTTGTGATGCAGCGGCTCGTAAGACATTGAGTTAAAAAATTAGCCTACTACTAGATTTAGTAGTACTGATGCACTATCTACAACCATATTTTAGTAGGAATTGGGTAAAGTATAAAGGATGTAGATGTGATCAAGATTGCGTTGCTGTTCGGTGAAGCCATTGCCGAAGACCCCTGCGCTTCGGCTGACCGAACGCTAGATTGTCAGGCAGAAAACTGAAGGTTAAATTTCACACTTCACTAAAGACGTAGCAGTGCTACGTCTCTACTCATACTTCATACTTTTAACTACATTGTCCTGATTTGACTTTGCTGGATCTGTTGTTGCAACTGATCTAAACTTTGGGCAGGGGAAAGACAAGACAAACCTTGACAAACTAACCCTAATGCTCCTTGTGGTAACTCAGTTTCGAGGGTAAAAACTGAAGCAGGTAGATATTGAGTAATCAGGGAGTCTAGCTGTTTCGAGGAGGTGCGAACCAAGGTAGAGTGCTGATACCAATCCAAAGCGATAAATAGACTAGGACAGGCTTGAGGATAATCTTTCATCACACTACTAAAAGCTTGCAGTGCTTGAAAAGCTCGGTCGAGATAGCTGAGATCTTCTGTAAGTAAAGCAAAACGGACGAGGTTAGTGATCGCCACTCCATTCGCAGATGGGGTAGCATTATCGGCATAAGTACGTTCTCTTACGATCAATTTCTGACTTGCATCCTTAGCTGTGTTGTAATAGCCTCCTAGTTCCACACTCCAGAGGAATTCATCGAATTCTGCTTGTACCCTGATAGCTTGCTCTAACCAGTTTGATGCAAGAGGAACTTCGCCACTCACCTGCGAAGCTTGATGTAAATCCACCAGTGCTTTAATAAATAAGGCATAATCTTCTGACTGTGCCAAAACAGCGGCCCCGCCTTCATAATTCAACCGATGGAAACGTCGATCAACCCACTGATTATCTAAAATGAAATTTGCTGCACGAGTAGCTGCTTTCAAATAATCATCTTGTTTGAATACTGCATAAGCCCGTGCTAAGCCCGAAATCATCAAGCTATTCCAGGCGACTATCATTTTGGTATCTGTCACTGGGGGGATGCGACTTTTCCACTTATGAGTCTTCGCTTCCAGATTGTTCCGCGCTGGGGGAAAGGTTTCTAATTCCTCAGATGTTGCACCATAACGGGCTGTAAACAGCTTTGCTAACGCAGTTTCCAAAGCATCGCTTAACTTCCCTGGATGACGACGCTGTAGGACATTTTTTCCTTCAAAATTCCCGTTGGGAGTGACGGTAAACTCCTGTTGGAGAAGGGCTAACTCATCGGGGAAAAGCAGTTGTTCTAGTTCGCTGTAACTCCAAACATAAAAAGTGCCTTCCTCTGGTTCAGCCGCCTGTGGATTAGTAAAGCTATCAGCATCCTGCGCCGCATAGAAATAACCATTTGGGGCGGTCATTTCTCGCTTCAGCCATTGGACAGTACCAGCGATCGCGCGCATTATAGCTGGTTCTTGTACTCCAGCACTCCATAAATTTGCTAGATACTCAACAATTTGACCATTGTCATACAGCATCTTTTCAAAGTGGGGTACTGTCCAGGTAGGGTCAACAGTGTAGCGATGAAAACCCCCACCTACATGATCATAAATTCCACCCAAAGATAGATCCAAACCGCGTTGGATACAGGTTTGTTTCGGGGTATATTTAAATTCTTGTTCCCAACCTGAGCTGGGAAATAAGAAACGTATACCTCGCAAAACTGCTTCAGCGTAAGGAATCATCGGGAATTTCGTCCCGCGATCGCCACCAGTAATTACAGCGGTGTTAGTTTCCAATCCCTGCCGTAGCAAATCCAAATCCAGCGGCTGAGTACCTGGTAGTATAGTTGATTGGTGGATTGCGTCTATAATTGCTGACTTGCGCGATCGCAAATCCTGTTTTTCCGTGTCGTAGAAATGACGCACCGCTTGCAGCAGTTGTAAAAATCCAGGTCGTCCGTAACGTGGTTCTAGGGGAAAATAAGTACCACCGTAAAACGGTACTAGATCTTCGGGTGAAAGAAAAATATTCAGCGGCCAACCACCTTGACCAGTCATCATCTGCAAAGCCTGCATATAAATGCTGTCGATATCGGGGCGTTCTTCCCGGTCAACTTTGATTGGCAGGAAGTTAGCATTCATATATTCCGCCACAGATGGATTGGAAAAAGCTTCTCCTTCCATGACAGTACACCAGTGGCAGCTAGAATAGCCTATTGAGAGAAAAATGGGCTTGTCCTGGGCAGAAGCCGTTTCCAAGGCTTCTTGACACCAAGACCACCAGTTAATTGGATTTTCGGCGTGTTTGCGCAGGTAGAGGCTTTGGGATTGAGTCAGGCGATTAGTCATAGTTGAATATGGTTGCCTTCATTGCCCAGTCTAGCGGAAGGAACTGGGGACTGGGGACAAGGAGACAAGGAGACAAGGGGAACTCGGGGCCCCCACGTTAGCGAAGCGGGGCGAAGCCCAGTGGGGATTAGGGGCAAAGGGGACAAGGGGAAACGAACCTCTTACCTCTTACCTCTTACCTCTTACCTCTTACCTCTTACCTCTAGCCCCTAGCCCCTAACCGTTAATAAAGTCGATAAAATTAGGAAAGATACAAAATAATCAAGCCCATGATTCCTATTGTTATTGAACAATCCGGTAGAGGCGAACGCGCCTTTGATATCTACTCTCGGTTGCTGAGAGAGCGGATCATCTTTTTAGGGCAAGCAATTGATGCCAATGTAGCTAACCTAATTGTTGCCCAGCTGCTGTTTCTTGATGCTGAAGATGCAGAAAAAGACATCTACCTATATGTCAACTCCCCTGGTGGATCGGTGACAGCTGGGATGGGCATTTTTGACACCATGAAGCACATCCGCCCTAACGTTTGTACAGTTTGTACTGGGTTAGCAGCAAGTATGGGTGCTTTCCTGCTGAGTGCTGGGACTAAGGGTAAGCGGATGAGTCTACCTAATTCCCGAATTATGATTCATCAACCCCTTGGCGGCGCTCAAGGACAAGCGACCGATATCGAAATTCAGGCAAAGGAAATTCTTTACCACAAGCGGAAGCTAAATCAGCATCTAGCCGAACACACTGGTCAACCGCTAGAAAGAATTGAGCTAGATACCGAGCGAGATTTCTTTATGTCGCCCGCTGAAGCTCAAGAATATGGTTTGATCGACCAGGTAATTGACCGCCACGCTGCTGGAAGCAGACCAATGGCAGTTGTTGGCTAGAAGAAAGCAGGGGAAGCAGGGGAAGTTGAGGGGACAAGGGGACAAGGGGAAACTCAAAACGAACCACTCGCCTCTTACCTCTTACCCCTAGCGTTATTCACCCCCTGAGTGAAGATATTCTAAGAATTCTTGCAATTGTTCGTAGGTTAACTCTTGACGTGATTTCTTGTTGTAAGTTTGGGCGAGATAGGTACGCCCTTTTTCGTTGCTCCAACTGAGTTTCCTAAGTTCTTTATCGGTTTGGCTAAATAATTCTAAATAACGCCGAAATTCCTGCACTTGTTCGGGAGTTAACTCGTGGCGCGAACTTTTGCCATAATTGCGTTGGAGAAATTTGCTTTCTATCTCTGGCTTCCAACGCAATTCCTTCAGTTGGACATCGATCGCAGCAAAATCATCAGATAAATCGATCGGTTCGGTGGTATTAGTTTGGGTTTCAGATTCTATACCCAATTGTGGCTGATAGCTAGGTGGCGCTATTGGTGTGACGTTGCTACTCGAAACTATTGGTGTACCAGTGCTTTCAGTTTGAGGATAAGAACTTAGCCCAAATTCTCCAAACACATCCTCTTCTGGCTCTGGAGGATTCGAGGTTAAAGCAGAGCGTTGATTCGTGCTTTGAACTGCTGAAGTAGTGGCGATCGCAGGTTCTGACTCTGGTGCTGGTGCGTAAGGCTGCACTTCGTCGGCTAAAAAAGGCGTGAAGCGGGGATTTTGTGCATTCGCTTCATATACCTCCTGCACTGGTTCGGTAGCGCTCCAGGCAGAGCTAGGGTTGAAAATCTGGGCTACTGGTTCTGATACAACCACTTTTGGCAGTGGTGGTTCTGGCATGGCGGCAGGCGCTGGCTGATTTGCTATTGTTGTTATTGGCGAGGATGGTGTTTGTTCTATAGGCATCGCGGCTAGAGCGCGACTTCTGGCTTTATCTTCTGCTGACTCCGGTGTTTCTGCTGCTGCCATACCACTAGCGCGAGTAACACCATCAATTTTTACTACCACCCGGACAACAAATTTTCCTTGATAAATCGTCAATAACTCAGAAATTAAACTACCAGTGGGATAGCGACTGTGAAATTGAGCCAACATCATAATTAATTCGTAATTCTTAATTGTCCATACTAGCTACTAGTCACTAGTCACTAGCCCCTAGCCTAGGGTACGTTTCTTACTTAAAATATAGTGGTGACAGTTTACCCTTATAGCCTGACTCGCTGCTTTTCTCAAATTTTCCCGACTCTATGAAGATGGAGCAGGCAACCAAAGAGCAGTGGATTTTCAGCTAAAAAGTAGATATCGCAAGCGTCACAAGCGTTTCTACTCAGACACTTGGACACATCTGTAATTTCAATCTTAAAGCTGCCATCAATTGGTTTTTAGAACATCCAGCAGTAAGGTTGAAGATTGATGATTACAAGCGTCACCCAAACCAAGCGTGTTGAGTACAATCCTTGATGATGTACGCTCTCGCCGAGGATGCGATCGCACTTTCGTTATTTTAGGAATTGGGTTTGCGACTGCTACGGGTGCGAATGCGGACTTGAGCAGTGTTAAAGCCCACGTCGATCGCACTTGCGTTAGGTAAGCGCTAAGGGTAAAAACCACACTATTACACCCTGTTGGTAGCAAGCAATTAGCTGTCTGCCAAAATTGCCTAAAGAGTATGCCCAAAAAGTATGATTTTCTGACCGGAGGTCGGTTCGCTACATGGAGTTTTCAATCGCTACACTGCTTGCTAATTTCACGAGTGACAAATTAGTTGCTGCTAAGGTACTGGAAAAGAAACTAGATTACCAGGACGAACATAGTCTCAAAAGACTATATATTGCCCTAGACGTGCTTGAAAAAATCGGCATTCTAGTTAAAGAACACGGGAAATATCGCCGCTTAAAAGAAGAAGGCACGATCGAAGCCAAACTTCGCTGTTCCAGTAAAGGCTTTTGCTTTGCCATTCAAGAGTCAGAGGGATCGGAAGATATATATATTCGTGAAAGCCATCTGAATACAGCATGGAACGGCGATCGCGTCCTCGTCAAACTCACCAAAGAAGGAAGTCGCCGTCGCAGCCCAGAGGGAGAAGTTCAATTAATTTTAGAACGAGCAAATCAAAGCCTACTCGCACGAATCAAACAAATAAACGCGGGCTTTCGAGCTGTTCCCTTAGATGATCGACTGCTATTTGAAATTGACCTTCATCCCAACGGTCATACACTGGCAGAAGCAATCGATCACTTAATTCATGTGGAAATCCTCCGCTACCCGTTAGCACAATATCCCCCTTTGGGTAGAGTAGTGCAAATTTTAGGTAGCGATGCCGAAGCCGCCAGTGACGTAGAACTAGTATCGTGTAAGCACAACTTGCCCCGTAGCTTCACAAATCACGTTACTGAAGCAGCAGCAGGATTACCCCAAATTACTAAAAAGGTAATAAAGCAGCGCCTCGATCTGCGATCGCTGCTTACTCTGAGTTTTATTACCTCATCGCCTCATCCTACACAAATCGAAAACGCTTTCACTCTAGAAAAAACCGCTGCCGGACAGTGGCAATTAGGCATTCATACTACTGATGTCGCCCACTACATAGAAGCAGACACGCCACTGGACAGGGAAAGTTTCAAACGGGGTATGTGTGTCTATTTGGGCGAAAAAGTGCTGCCTTTGTTCCCAGAAGCTGTCACAGAGCGTTTATCTTTGTTACCAGGTAGCGATCGCTTAGCCCTCTCGGTACTACTAACCTTAGATGCCGCTAGCGGGCAATTAGTCGAATTTGAAATTCAGCCTACAGTAATTCAAGTTGACCACCAGCTCAGCGAACAAGCAATAGAAGGAATTTTGAGCGGTCAGCAAGAAAATGACCAAGGGCTAGAGGCAGCAGTAGTTGAAAAGATAGAGCAACTATCACTCTTGAGTCAAGCGCTGGCTGCTCAGCGGTTGTCTAGGGGTAGTTTTGCCTTCAAACTACCGCCGCGTCAGTACTCTTACTACGATGAAGGGGCGCTGGGAGTGCTAACAACTGAGGAATCTCCACTCACAGTGATGCTGAGAGAGTTGATCGTTTTGGCAAATCAAGTAGTAGCAAACCACTTACACGCTTTGGGCGTTCCCTCCATATATCGCGTTCAACCCGCCCCCGATGCGGAAGATGTGCAGGAGACGATCAAACTTGCAAGCAATTTGGGTGTGGAATTGCGTCTAAATCGAGAAGATGTAGTTCAACCACAAGACTTTCAACAGTTTACCGAACAGTTTGCCTCAACGTCAGCATCTGAGCAAGTACTGACATATTTGTTACAAGCAACAATGAAGCCAAGTGCGTACAGCACGGCTAGTCAACCTCACTTTAGTTTGGCTCTGCCTGGTTATACCCATTCTCACGCCCCCTTGAGACGTTACGCTGATTTCCTGTTGCAAAGAATATTACACGCACTGTTTAACCTGGGACGCGATCGCCGTACCACCCGCGCCAAGGAAAGTGTTAACCTCCGCCATAGTTCCGCTCATGGCAAGATTAATTGGAACGTTTTACCACCTGAAGCTCAACAGGAACTGGAAACAAACTTGGTGGGGATAATTACCCAACTCAACGAGCGGGAAAAGGAAGTAAATGATGCCGAAGAAGATTTGTTGGGGCTACAAAGAGCTTCTTTAATGAAACAGCGCATCGGTGATGTTTTCGAGGGAATAATCACGGGCGTGCAGTCTTACGGGTTCTTTGTCGAAATTGAAGTACCAGATGCTAAAGGTAGAGTCCTACGAGTGGAAGGACTAGTCCACGTTAGTTCGCTCAAAGATGACTGGTATGAGTATCGCGCCCGCCAACAAGCTTTGTTTGGACGTAAAAATCGTGCGAGCTATCGGTTAGGCGATCGCGTATCTGTCCAAGTTAAAAGTGTTGATTACTACCGCCAGCAAATCGATCTAGTGACTGTGAACGGCGATCGACCAAGCCATATGCAACAAACAGAGTACGACGCGGCGAGCGAAGATGACTCGTTTGCTGAACCAGATTCATATTATGATGAAGATGAGTAAGTCAATTACTAAGAGTGTGTCCAATGACACTCAACTTACTCCTCAAACTCCGCCGCTCATTTTAGGAGTTTCTGGCGCATCAGGTTTGATCTATGCTGTCCGGGCAATAAAATATCTGCTTCAAGCCGACTACGCGATCGAGCTTGTTGCTTCCAAATCTACATACATGGTTTGGCAATCCGAACAGAATATTCGTATGCCCGTAGAACCAATCGGGCAAGAGCAATTCTGGCGACAGCAAGCTGGAGTAGAAACTCTTGGTAAACTCTGCTGCCATGCTTGGGGTGATGTGGGAGCCAATATCGCTAGTGGTTCTTTCCGCACCCTAGGGATGATTGTAATTCCGTGCAGCATGAGTACGGTGGCAAAGCTAGCAAACGGCTTGAGTTCTGACTTACTCGAACGCGCCGCTGACGTTCAGTTAAAAGAAGGAAGAAAGCTAGTCGTTGTCCCGCGTGAAACTCCTTTTAGTGTGATTCACCTGCGCAATTTGACAACTCTAGCAGAAGCCGGAGCTAGAATTGTTCCTGCCATTCCCGCGTGGTATCACAACCCCCAAACAATTGAAGATTTGGTGGATTTTGTCGTCGCCCGTACCTTAGATCAACTTGAGATTGATTGCATCCCCATCGAACGGTGGCAAGGACGGACTACGGCACAATAGGGAGGTAAGGAATAGTTTTGAGTTTTGAGTTTTGAGTTTTGAGTTAGATTCTTCAATTCAAAACTTAGAACTTAAAACTTATAGCTGGAGCGAAGCGACTTAACTATGGCTGTTATTCGACTATTTCTTTTATTGGTAGTGCTGGGATGTCTAACTCTGTTACTAGTACAAAACTGGTCGCCAGTCTTACCGCTAGTATTTTTAGGTGCAAGGACTCAGCCTTTGCCACTGGCAATATGGATTTTATTTAGTATTGCTGCTGGAGCAATTACATCTTTATTTATTTCAGGCTGCTTTAAACTGTCGAATTACTTTACCTCATCTCAGCCGAGAAAGCGCCGCCAAGTAGCAGCATCTTCTTTTCGTTCCAATACAACTCGTGCTGAATCTCCTAAAAGTAGCGGGTCAAACTATACTACTAGCACCTCGCAGCCAAAAACAGATTCAAATCCTAGAGAAGAGTTGGATGATTGGGAAAGTAATTCTTCAGATGACTGGGATTTAGAACAAGAGACAGAAGTTAGGGACAAAACGCCAAAACCCGAACCTCAAGATACTGTTAGAGACGATAAAAACTACGAAGTCAACAACGAACCTAAGAGTAGTTATCGTGATGGTTCATACTCCTACAGTTACCAAAAACCAAGTAACTCAGGCGTAGGTCGAACTGAGTCAATATATGATGCTGACTATCGCGTTCTCACGCCACCTCTTCGGCAAACAAATACAACTGAGAACAAAAATCACAATCAGGATGACTGGAAAGATGAAGATTGGGGATTTGAGGATGATGAAGATTGGGGATTTGACGACGACGACAAAGACTCACCGCGTCCAAGACGCGATTAACCCTTGTCTCTACTAATCCCGTCTCTAAACTGCGCGCATCTAAAATCTAATGTTGAATCAGCTTGCGGCTTTGAGTCTCTCACGGGATTCTTGCTTGACTTGACCTTGCATGGCGGCTTGCTGCAAGTGCATGAAAGCATTGAAGTCTTCCGAACCATAACGTCTTGATAGTAGCTGACGCAGCTGTTCTTCTGCTGCCATTGTCAAATAGCCAGTTTGTAAAGCCTGTTGAGCAAGATCGCGAATCCGAATCATGATAACCACCTCATGCACCACTGAATCGTTAAGTTAAGAAAGTAGATGCCGCTTAGTAGCGGTAGACGCTGAACACTTAAATAAAGTTTCCATAAATTTTAAATAATTTTTCTGTAAATTGACACAAAACTTAAGTTGTATATTTAGGCAGTTTTCAATATTTTGGCTATTGATTTATTTTTGTAAATGTAGTATATACCAGTTTTAATTGAGAAATTGTAAAACAGTAATCTAATTTAGACTGTATAAAATTAGACAAAAAAGTTGCTGTTGTTAGTCCAGCATTGCCAAAACCACAGTAAACTTGGAGAAAAGAGTGAAGATAAACAAATAAAAATATCTAAAAATTCTTTAATAAGCTAATTAAAAAATAAAAAATATGGTACATAAAAGCAAGTAAATTTAGTTAATTAAAAAGCTGGTAATCCTTGTTTCATCTGCAAAACATGATGGATAAATAATCAAATAAATAAAAATTGAATAGCAAAAAGCTAGTAAAATGAAAAAGGTAATTTTTAATAAATTCTAGTCAATACAGCCGTGCCAAGAAACAGCTTATTAAAAGGAGTCAACCTGTACTTAGTGGGGATGATGGGGTCGGGGAAAACGACAGTAGGGCGTTTACTCGCAGAGCAACTAGGTTATAGGTTTATTGATACTGATGCGGTAATCGAGCAATATACCCGTCAATCTATTAGTCAACTGTTTGCTGAATATAAAGAAGAGGCATTTCGGCAACTAGAAAGTAAGGTACTGGCAGAAGTTTGTCCTAACACGCATTTAGCGATCGCTACTGGTGGCGGTATTGTCATCCGCAGGGAAAACTGGAGTTACCTGCATCACGGTTTGATCGTGTGGCTGGATGTGCCAGTCGAAGAAATTCATACTCGCTTAGCAGCAGATAATACTAGACCACTGTTGCAGAATGTTAACCTCAAAGAAAAGCTGCGATCGCTCTATGAACAACGACAATCTCTTTACGCTCAAGCTGACTTACGTATCACTTCTAGCCCAGAAGAAACACCCGAACAAATAGCCGCACGAGTGCTGGCGGAAATTCCCACAGTCTTGAAAGAGGGGATAGAGATTAGTGAATAGTGTTGAGTTTTGAGTTACGAGATAGCTTTAACTTAAAACTTAAAACTCAGAACTAATAACTGGAGCGAAGCGACTAACCACTCATTTTCCTCAAACTGTTGCATTTGACATTGTTGGGGAGGGCAAACTCCTTTAAACTGCACTCAATCTTCATTTGCATCCTCAAAGCGGTTCATGGTCAACGAGAGCGAATATATTAGACAGACTGAAGCAACTCGCGTCCGAGTGCTAAGCGAAGCACTACCCTACATCCAACAGTTTGCCGGACGAATTGTGGTCGTCAAGTACGGCGGCGCAGCAATGAAAGATAGCACCCTCAAAGATAAAGTCATCCGCGACATTGTGTTCTTATCTTGTGTGGGAGTGCGCCCAGTTGTGGTTCATGGTGGTGGCCCGGAAATCAATAGCTGGCTAGATAAGCTGGGAATTGAGCCGCAATTTAAGCATGGACTACGGGTAACAGATGCTGCCACAATGGACGTGGTGGAGATGGTTTTGGTTGGTCGGGTTAATAAAGAACTTGTCTCCTTAATTAGCCGCGCTGGTGGCTCGGCGGTTGGGCTTTGCGGTAAGGATGGTAACTTAATCAAAGCCCGTCCAGAAGGTCGAGAGGGCATAGGTTTTGTTGGAGAAGTCACCAGCATGGATGTGCGGCTGTTAGAGTCCTTGCTCAAGGATGGATATATTCCCGTCGTGTCGAGTGTAGCGACAGACGAGCAGGGACAGGCTTATAATGTCAACGCTGATACGGTTGCTGGGGAACTGGCGGCAGCTTTAGGCGCGGAAAAGTTGATTTTGTTAACTGATACGGCAGGAATTTTGAAGGACTATAAAGATCCTTCTACTCTGTTTCCCAGGTTAGACATTCAAGAAGCGCGTGAGTTGATTGAGTCTGGGATAGTGAGTGGTGGTATGATTCCGAAGGTAAAGTGCTGCGTGCGATCGCTTGCCCAAGGAGTTCGCGCAGCTCACATTATCGATGGCCGCATCCCCCATGCCCTACTACTGGAGATTTTCACCAACGGTGGCATTGGCTCGATGATTGTCGCTTCAGAATTTAGGCAATAACCGAGTTGTGATCGCTCTAACGTGGTTCTACAATAATGAGCGATCGCTCTCTAACTGGGACTCCATACCCCGAATCATTTATAATCGTGGGATTAATTAGTGTCGAATCATTAATTCTAGGGTTTACCAGAGTAGGATTAATCAGGGTTGAATTATTTACCCTACCTCTGCCTGAATAATACGGCTTTGCGTAGGAGTTGCGATCATTATTACTACTATTACTGGTATGACTAGGCATCAGACCTGTAGAGGGGTTTACAGGCATGGGAGTGGGAATCGGACTGCCATAGATGTAGGGAGCAGCCCCAGTTGGCTCATTCACAGAACTTGGGTATGCCAACTGCGCTACTATCCCAGAATATTTATAAGTCGAAGTCAAACTGGAAGTCATACCGCGATCTAATACCGCATGGGCAGAAGTCTCGCCAGTTATAACACTTAACAATGCCATTCCCAAAGTAAGCGGGATAGCTTTGAATTGCCAAGGCTGGATTTTGAGCATATTTTTATCCCAAAATGAAATAGTGAGATGGAGAAAAGCGCTCTTTCGTAACCGTGCCAATCATAACAGCGCGGAACGTTAAGCTTGTAAATTACAAAAATAGGTGGTCGAGCGATCTAATTAATCTTGAGTCTAAAACAGACTCTCAAGTATATATAAGTACAATTCTAACGATTTGTCTGACTAAAAGTTGCCACAAAAGAAAGATTCCGTTACTCTGCCAAATAGTGGCAACATCAGAAAAGACGAGATTTATACAACCAAAAGTGAGTGCAGAATCCTTAGAAATTGTTAAAGCTCAGTATCAGGCTGGCAAGGCTGCTTTTGAGCGCGGAAAATACCGCGAGTCCGTGCAACATTTAGAAAAAGCCAGCGCCCTTGTAAAGCGTAACTCTCGCTTGGGGGGTGAAGTACAGATTTGGTTAGTCACTGCTTATGAAGCAGCAGGACAAACACAATCCGCCATCGCTTTGTGCGAACAGCTCAAACGACATCCCGATCCTGAAACCAGCAAACAAGGGAAACGCTTGCTCTACATCCTGCAAGCACCTCAGTTAAAAAGACCAGATGAATGGATGACGCAAATACCAGATTTAGGTGCAGTAGCTGACAATGAAACCCAAATGCGCCTTGGGAGTGCAACGACTACTAGTAAACGTCAGCAACAGCAAACACCAGAACCACTAGATCTTAGCCAAGTCAATACTAGAGACAATCGATTTATTTGGGCGGCACTAATTGCGATCGCTTTAACTTTGGCTGGTTTAATTTGGTGGAGTTTTTTACCTAACTAAAAATGATGAATGTATGAATGATGAATAATCACTCGTTACGTAGTGGTAGTTGGCAATTGTTCGCGTGTTCATTGTAAAAATTGCCATGAGCCATTACCAATTACCCATGAGCCATTAACCAAAGATACACAAGTTAAATTAAACTTGCCAAAGTAACAATTCTGTGAAGAAAAAAAGCTATTGATAATGCCAAGAGGTAAGTAAAGCGTATGCATAGAGATATTTTAAAGCCAGGTTGGAGCGAAAGAATTAGAAGCGGTTTGGCGCAAGTGCGGCTGTTTAGTGTCGTGCTTTTAGCATCCCTGCTGCTTTCGGGCTGCGTACAGTATCAAGTTGGGGTAAATTTCGCTCATCCGAATCGCGGCGAAATTGTACAGCATATTAAGTTAGGAGAAAGACTGATTAGCTTTAGTGGTGAATCAGCTTCTGACTGGTTAAGTAGTATTGAACGACGTGCAAGACTTCTTCAAGGCAAAGTTAAGCGGCTATCAAACGAAGAAATTGCTGTCACGATTCCATTTAATAATGGTGCAGAACTGGTAGAAAAGTTTAATAAATTTTTTCACCCCAAAGGAGAGAAAAATTCAGCAGATGTGACAGATGGGGAAACTAATTTGCCACAGATCGATTCTCGCTTGAGTTTGAATCAAAATAATTTTTTACTTTTAGTGCGAAATCGCTTGAGTTATGACTTAGATTTGCGATCGCTTTCCCCACTCTCAACTAACAGTAATGTTTCTGTCACTTCCGGTTCCCTCTTAGACTTTGAGTTTAGCCTCAACACTCCTTGGGGAGCGCGTAGCGTTGAGAAAGCAGAAAATGCGATTCAACCTGAACAACAGGATGATCTGCTAGTTTGGCGGCTCCAACCAGGCGAACTCAACCACCTAGAAGCTGTTTTTTGGCTTCCCAGCCCCATCGGCATTGGTACTGTTTTTATTGTCTTGTTTGTGATAGCAGGAATTTACCTCAGATACAAGTTCATGCCAGCCCCAACAAAACAATTCGCAATTCCCAATTCATAATTAAGTGGGTAAGGGTAATAGGTAAGAGGTAAGAGGTAACGAGTGAGAGGTAAGAGGATCGATGTTTTTCTTCCCCTTGTCCCCTTTGCCCCTAATCCCCACTGGGCTTCGCCCCGCTTCGCTAACGTGGGGGCCCCGAGTTCCCCTTGTCCCCTTGTCCCCTTGTCCTCTAGCTCCTGTCTATGGTGACAAGCGCTCGATTTGCCAACTGCCATCATCTAAGAGACTATAGAGCAAGCGATCGTGCAATCGGCTCGGTCTTCCTTGCCAAAACTCAATTGCTGTTGGGATAACGCGAAAACCTCCCCAGTGGGGCGGGCGTGGGATATCTTGGTTTTCGTATTTATTTTTCAAATCTTGCAAACGTTGTTCCAACACTTCGCGGCTTTCTATGACTTGACTTTGCTCAGAAGCCCATGCGCCCAAGCGGCTGTTGAAAGGACGGCTGTGGAAATATTCATCTGACTCTCGATCTGATACTTTCAGGACACGCCCTTCAATCCGAACTTGGCGTTCCAGTTCTGCCCACCAAAAAGCGATCGCAGCTTGCGGATTATCTGCTAATTCTTGCCCTTTCTGACTGTGATAGTTGGTATAGAACACAAAACCTCGTTCATCAAAGTTCTTTAATAGCACTACTCTGGCTCTTGGTTTGCCAGATTTTGTCACAGTGGCAACAGTCATAGCGTTCGGTTCGGGCAACTGTGCCGCCAGCGCTTGGTCAAACCATAGTTGAAATTGTTTAAATGGATTGCGATCGGCATCTGTTTCGCTTAAGCCTTGAAATTGATAATCTTTGCGAAGATCGGCTACGTTTGCGTTCATTTTACTATTTTCGGAAACTTAACTAAGATTAAGATTTTTTTTATCTGATGATAATGCCTGATTTTTAGCTTTCAACTCTGTTGCAAAAACAAACTGTATTCTACTAAAGGTTTTCGCAACAGAAACAATGTCAAAAGTTATTTGCAATGCTCTATATCTGGGTTCGACTGTTATTAGTATCGTCTCGCTGCTAGCAAACAGTACCCTTGGTGCTGATTTTTCTAGATCTAGAACGGCTGCAAATGAAAGTGATATACTCACACAACAGTACACACCATACCAGGAAAAAAGCGATCGCTACATCCCTAACACTTTGACTCAGGTAACTCCTGTTTCCCAGTTGTCAGATATCAAAATCACTGACTGGAACTTTCAAGCTTTAAAATCCTTGAACGAGCGTTATGGAGTAGTTGCAGATAATGACAATACCCTTTGGGGGAACCACAGTTTAACTCGATTTGAATTTGCTGCCCTTTTGAATGCTGCTATTAATCGGCTCAACGAATTAATTGCTAAGGGAAATGCTGAGTTAGTCCGCCAAGAAGATTTAGCGATCATACAACGGTTGCAGTCAGAATTTAGTCCAGAGTTAGCAACTTTGCTTCAACGAGCAGACAATCTAGAAATACAGACAAAGCAGTTAGCAGCACAACAGTTTTCGCCCACTACTAAGCTAACAGGAGAAGTTATCTTTGCTGTCAGCAGTGCTTTTGGTGATAACAAAGCTGACGATGATGACGAGGAAGTGGAGGAGAATTTTATTTTAACCGATCGCGTGTGGTTAAACTTTGATACCAGCTTCACTGGACGCGATCGCCTCAGAGTGCGTCTAGAAGCTGAAAACACTCCTGGGTTTGATGATGCCACAGGTACTGAAATGGCACGATTGGGATTTGAAGGCGACAGTGACAACGAATTCGACATCAACCAACTCGAATATACTTTTCCTGTTAGCGAACAAGCAAATTTATACATCACTACCGATAGTAGCGATCTCCAACTTGTTGCTAACTCCGCCAGTTCCTTTATTAGTAGTGGTCGTGGGCTATTTCCCGCTTTGGTAGATACAGTCCAATCTATCGACAAGACTTTGGTGCCGCAGTGCGTCTAAAGTATGAATTTAGCGATGTTGTCAGTTTGAGTCTAGGGCTTGGAGATGCCAATCCTGAAATTGGAATTTCTTCGCTTCCTGGTGTAACGCCAGGTTTCCTTTGAATAATTGCTCGATAAAATATAAATTCCCTGCCAGCAGCATCCCGATTAGTGAAGATAGCTAATCGATTTGATGAATTGTTCAAATTCTTGAGTTGGCGACTAAATCCCCCATTGATAAAATCTTCCTTCACAATTTCGTAGCGTTGAGATGCTTGAGGAAGATAAAACTGAATTGTCCTTGGCGCTGCTGACTCTGATTCAATCCCTAATGGATCTGAATTTAGAGATAACTTTGCCTCAACGCACCAACTGTTAAATGCTTGGTTAGGTAACAGCGGCACATCTGAGGCGGTTACTTATGAATAAAAATGCCTATTCCAATCGCTGCTAAAAACAACGCTAAGAGTACGGTGCGAAAGGTACGATTCACTATGCCTCCTCTGCTGAACACGAGGGGTCTTTGGTAAACGTCTTGGAAGAATCAACAGCTAACTTGCCTTGCTTTAACATATTGCGTCCAATTAAAACTGGATAGTTAAAATCATCTCGATCCGCTAGGTTCACTTCTTCTTCAATCCAACGACCTGCAACACACATTTTCATTCGCACTACCGGGCGACGTAAATCGCCACCTTCACGGCTCTTAATTTCAACCCACCGAACAATGGGACGCTCGAAAATTTCTTTGTTTCCCTCTCCATCTAAAAATCGGAATTTAATCATGCCGCCGGATTCTGATTTTTTATCTGGCTTTTCTAAAATTTCGGCATTAATAGAGGTTGTTGTTGCACCTGTGTCAAGCTTTGCTTTGATGTCTTTATCTACACCAGCAATCTTTGCTTTTTCTACCCAGCCGACGGTCCGAGTCTCTTGTTCTGATGCGCTAATAGCTTGAGTTTTTTGTAGACTGCATCCCGCTCCAGACAGCAAACCAATAAATATGACAATAAAAATCTTTTTATTCGTAGAAGTGTATATAAACAAAATTTCCTCGTCACGAACGGCGTTGATTTGCAGTAGACAAGGCTTTTTAGTCCACAGGTGATATTACTAGGTTACATTTACAACCAGATCGAGCTAAAGGCTGATATTTCTGTCTTTTTTGCTACAGTGGCAGAAAAAATAAGCCCAAAAGCACCTAGCTTTTAGGGTTGGGTTACAAAAACTTGCTGAGGAAATTTTGGCGGTGTTGCAGGAAAGTAGGTTATGCGATCACTGCAAAAATTTCAATAATGAATTTGCCCGTTACTGAACTATTTCCTTCACAACAAGGCGACTTCTTTTGCCCATCCCTAGAAGAAATGGGAGAAGAATCGCAACAGTCGCTGTCACTAGTCACACCCTGCGGTCATTGTCGCCCTACATACAAATGACAAAGGACTATTGACAAATGATAAAAGACACGAAATCCCCGTCATAAATGGACAGCCATGAGTTAGTGCCCGTTTGTCTCCTATTTACTGAATTATGCACTTCCCTGCTTCTCAAGGGTGTAAGAGCAAATTAAAATAAAAGTGAAGTGTTCAGCAACGAGTTAAAAATCTATGACCCCTTCTTTAATGAATTTCTTTTACAGCCTGTTGGCGGGTGCTGCGATTATCGTCATTCCAGCAACAGTTGCTCTAATTTTTATTAGCCAAAAAGATAGAATTGAGCGTTCATAAGACCTGTGGGAGTCATCAGACTCCCAAAAAGTTAAATGAAGTTAAATAAAATGGCTTGACGCAGGCTGAAGATGTGAGTATTAGCTGCAAATAATAGCGATCGCGGCAAAAACTAACAAGAGTTAAAATCTATAAATAGAGATGTACGGTGTTAGTGGTAAGTTAGTTGACGCTTGCTATCAATTATTTTGTTGGTCATGCCCAGCAATCCTTGGTGATTTTTAGACTAACTCGCACTTGATTAAGACATACTTGAGAGAACAAAAATGGTCAACTTTGGATTTAACACAGCGAGTATCCTAGGTATTGTCTTGGCTGTAGCTGGGGCAGCACTATACTTCCTGCGATCGGTACGTCCAGAGCTGGCGCGGGATCACGACATCTTTTTTGCTGCCGTCGGTTTACTTAGTGGTTTCATTCTCGTATTTCAGGGATGGCGCTATGACCCGATTATGCAGTTCGGTCAGCTGCTTTTAACGGGAACAACAGTCTTTTTTGCCGTTGAAAGTATTCGGCTGCGGGGTGTCGCCACCGAGCAAGCCAAGCGCAGTACCAAAATTGTGGATGAAGATAGGTCAGTTAGCCCAGTGTATGAGTATGAGGCAGAACTGGACGACTATGAGCCGTTAGATGAGGAGCGTCCGATTCCGCGACGACAGATTCGCGGAACCAGAGATACTCGCCCAACTCGTGTGGATGAATATGAAGATGAAGCACCTCGGCGTTATCGCCGCGATGAAGATAACGACTATCCGCGACGCTCATCTAGTCGAACTACTAGTTCAGAAAGGTTAGGACAAGGAGAAAGAGCGCGTAATAAGCGTCGTCCTCGTCCAGAAAGTCGCCCTAGCCAACGCCCCCAAATAGATGAATTAAATTACCCTGAGCCACAAACTAGTGAAGATGACTGGGGAACATCTAGTAGTACCAGCAGAGCGCCTCGTGGTAGTAATGGTTCATCTAGGACGAGTAGACAAGAAAATCTAAATCCAGAAGCTTCATCAAGACCAAGAAGGCGTCGTCCTACTCAAGAATCAACTTATAGTCAAAATGCGGATGTGACAGCTACACCCTCTGACTATGTTGATTACAAGCCGATAGAGCGACTCGATGACGAGCGTGATAACTCGGCAAACTTTGACGAGCCTTAAGTAATGCGCTAAATTGCCCAGGTGAAAGAAATTACGCCAAGATTTGGGCTGCCAAGGTGGCTACATTTAGGTATGAGGTTGGGGATGTTGAGTTTGGTAGTTGCCTGTAGTTCAGGCGATCGCATAAGCTTTCCAGCATCCCTCAACAGCCTTTACACTGACGAGCAACCAGCATTGAGCGGTAATGGTCGCTTTGTCGCTTTTGTCTCTAACCGTGATGGCAAGCGTCAGATTTGGCTGTATGACTTAGAACAACAACAGGCAATTTCTTTACCCCGCTTAAACCGTCCCAACACAGTTTCTGAAAATCCCAGCCTTAGCTACACTGGACGCTACATTACTTATATTACAAGCGACCAGGGTAAACCAACACTGGTACTATATGATCGCGCAACGCAACAGCCGCAAGTCATGAACCAATGGTATGAAGGTTGGGTACGCAACCCAAGTATCAGCTCAGATGGTCGCTACATTGCATTTGAAAGCAGCACTAGCGGACAGTGGGATGTCGAAATTCTCGACCGAGGCCCTAACATTGAGTTAGATATTCCAGATGGTGCCGCTAGTAGGGGCTAGAGTGAGTCGCTTCGCTCCAGTTTTAAATTTTAAGTTTTAAGTTTTAAGTTAAAAAACGCTCATTTAACTTAAAACGCGCGAACTTATTACGAGAAACTATTCAACTCCCCAGTCCCTAGCCCCTAGCCTCTAGCCCCTGTCTTGAATTGTGAAACGCTCAATTTTTATTTCGCTATTTGCCTTGTCTGGGCTTTTGACCAGCTGTGCTGGGTATCCGCGCTTGTTAAGTTATCCTTTCGATCCTGGCGGGCGAAGTCTTAATAGCCCAGTTGGTGAATTATCTCCTCAGCTGAATGGGCGATATGTGGTTTTTACCTCTGACCGTTTCGGGCGACAGGATATTTATATGTTCGATACTGTTACTAGTAGCTTAGTTGACTTGCCTGGATTGAATAGCTTTGATGCGATCGCATCCGAACCAGATGTGTCTGAAAATGGTCGTTACATTGTCTTCAGTGCGAATCGTCAAAATCAAGTTGGCATTTTCCTATATGACCGCGAAACACGCCAACTCAGAAATTTAACTGCTAACCTGCTTTCACAAGTTCGCCACCCTACAATTAGCGCTGATGGCAGTAGAATTGCCTTTGAATCGAGTGCTAACGGTCAATGGGATATTTTAGTTTATGACCGATCCGGACGACCTCTCAATCTGCCAATGAATCCGCAGTGAGGAAGTAGGCTCAAGGCTCAAGGCTGAAGGATAAAGGCTGAAGAGTCTTCATCATACTTCACACTGCGCTTACACGCCGCTACTAACAGACACTTCATCCTCCACACTTTTTCTAGCCTTTCTCTTGTTGCTGAATAGCTTCAATTAGCGAGCGCACTTCTTCTGTCCCGGCTGAAGATTCAAAAGTGAGGGGGAATTTGCCCCGGACAAGCATTCGCAGTCCCAAAGGCCCAAGACTCAACAATCCTTGCAAATCGCGCCAAAAATTACCCACAACTTGTAAACCAAATTGACGCTCATCAATCCAGCCTCCTTGTTTAACCAACTCCACCAAAACTTTACGATGGCGAATTGAACGGCTGTCGCTGGCATCTTTTAATGGTAATATTTCCTGCTTAATTTTGTTGATTTGATCCAATGGAGCAACTTCCATCGGACAGACAGCATTGCAATAAAAGCAGCGGGTGCAGCCCCATACCCCTTGAGTGCCTTGATTATATTTTTCTAACCGAGTTTCTGTTTGGTCATCGCGCAAGTCTGTAACCATGCGGTAAGCTTTAGCGAGGGCATGGGGTCCGACAAAATCTGGGTTGACTTCGCGGGCATTGCATTCAGAATAGCAAGCGCCACACATAATACAATTACCCGTCTGATTCAACTCTGTTCGCTCTTCGGGCGTTTGTAAAAACTCTCGTTCTGGTATGTTTCTTGCGGCCGTACTAACGTAGGGATCAACTGCTTCGAGATGGTTCCAGAAACTACTCATATCCACCACCAGATCTTTAATCACTGGCATATTTCCTAGGGGAGCCACGATAATTTCTGGAATGGGATCGACTGAATTAGTTGTTGCATTCTCGCCTATTTGCAGTCTTTTTACTTCGTTCCCAACATTTTCCTTACAAGCTAAAGCTGAGCGACCATTAATTCGCATCGTGCAGCTACCACAAATAGTATTGCGACAATTCTTACGAAATGCTAAGCTGCCATCTTGCTCCCACTTAATCCGATTCAGACACTCCAGAATTGTATTCCCTGCTTCGGCCTCCATGTGGTAAGTCTGAACGTGAGGAGCGGAATTTTGTGTTTGTCGAATAACTTTAAAAATAACTTGCATTGCCATCTACTCAAGTTTTGTAATTCAAATCACGCCCATAAATCATTACCACTGTTTTTTTCACCCCTAAGCGTAGCTCTTTTAAGAGTTGTTACTGCAAGGCTGTGTTTGAAAGGTCAGTAAATGATTAGGGTGTCACTGCTTCTAGTTTAAGGCTTAGTTCTGCGGACTAGGGAAAATAGCCATGCAGCACAAAAAGCCACTTTTTCGCTTTTTGCCCCATAACACTAACAGACGCGCTCCTAAATCTGTCTCTACAATCTTGCCCGATAATGCTAAGAACTAGGCTAGTTTTGATTACTATCGGCTAACACCACTAAATTCGACTGAATTTACATTAGAGACGCGAACTTTCACTAGAGTTAAACATCAGCTTTGTCAAGTCCTTATTTTAAAAATATTTATATTTTTTCACTCATCCGCAGCAATAAAATTTTCTTTGTTGGTAAAAGCAGACAAGCGATCGCGCTTGTAACTCTCCTATCATCAGCAATTTATATAACCTAGTAGTTAACACGGCTTTTTGAGTAGCCAGTAACAGGGAATGATAAAAATTATTTAGAGCAGCCATTGGCAATAACTAGCCAGCAGCAGGTATGCCATTGTCTAAAAAAAATCTATAATCACTAGAAGACATTGAATATTTGGCAAAGTGACGTTAAAGATTAAGATTAAATTTGCAAAGTGGAATTAAAAATGGTTAGTATCTAACTGAGGTTAAAAAAAAAATTGGATAAAAGGAGAAATTTAGAGATATATTTTTAATCAAATGAAGGAGATTAGCTTTTTAGCAATTAGCGCTCTGTAGTCAAAAGTCAAGAGTCATCTACAAAGGAAGAATGATAAATGACAAAGGACAACAGGTAAGAAGCGCTCCATCTGCGTCAATAAGTTGTAATAGGACTTAACCAAATTTGGAGATCGTAAGGATATTTTGAGCGTGAGTACTGAAACTGCAACCCAACCATTAACTGGAAAAGCTTTGCTACAAAAGGTCAAAGAACTCTCAAATTTGCCCAGGAGAGAAAGAGCAAAAGCTTGCGGATATTACACTGTAACCAAAAATCATCAAACCCGCGTTAATCTGACTGATTTTTATGATGCCTTGCTAGCAGCAAGGGGAATTCCTTTGAGTCCTGAAGGACCAAAAGATGGTCGCGGACGCGAACCAACTTATCGCGTCAGCGTTCACAAAAATGGTCAGATTGTCATAGGAGCAACCTATACTGAGGCAATGGGCTTAAAGTCTGGAGATGAGTTTGAGATTAAGTTAGGCTACAAGCACATTCACTTAATTCAACTTGATAGCGATAAAAGTGGTAGTGCAGATGAAGATGATAGTGATTTAGACGAAGATGAAGATGAAGACGAAGACGAAGATTAAAAGCAATTAGCAACTAGCTGTCATTGATCAAGAGTCATTAGTCAGAGATCGATGGCAGCTTTCCAAAGTAAAAATAAAAAAGTACAACTGAACAACTGACAAAAAGCTAATAGCGCTTCTGTGCGCTACAGCTTTTTTTCACGTTTAAAAAATGATCTCGGCAATTTAATCGCTGGCTCGTCGATTGAGGGAAAATATTGATTTCATTCCTCACAAATGCCCCTCCTTCGCTCCTACAGGTAATAGCTTTTTTCTTGGTTTGGGCTTGTTGCTGGCTTCCATTAGCAATTTTTAGCGCGATCGCGATCGGCTGGCGACCGCCTCAACCGATAGCAGTAGAACAAAAACTACCATTACTAGCTTCTCTTTACATCATTGCACCCCTAGTTTTGTGGCAAGCTAGTCAGTTAGTAGGCAAATATTTCTCAGATTACGGCTTAATTTGGAACTTCCGGCTATTGAGTTCCTTGGGAATAGGTTTTTTTCTCGGAGTATTAACTATAGTAGTTTTATTCTCCATCCAAACAGCTTTGAGTTGGGTAAATTGGCAAAAGCAAGATGAGCAGAAATTATTATCAGTCTTAATACCCACTTTTTTATTAGCGCTTTGGATAGGGGGTACAGAAGAGTTAATCTTTCGCGGTTTCGTTTTGACTCAACTGAGGCAAGATTTCGCCCCTATATTAGCAGCAGCAATTTCAAGCATAATTTTTGCCTTACTACATTTAGTTTGGGAACAAAAAGAAACGATTCCTCAACTACCTGGATTGTGGCTAATGGGGATGGTGCTGGTACTTGCCCGTTGGGTAGATGGTGGTAGTTTGGGTTTAGCTTGGGGATTGCATACAGGTTGGGTGTGGGCGATCGCTTCTTTAGACACACTCCAAATAATTAACTACACTGGGGTTACCTCTGAATGGTTGACGGGTAGAAATGGTAAGCCTCTAGCTGGAGTAGTTGGGATTGTTTGTATGTTGGTAACTAGCGCGATACTTTGGTTGTTCTTTGTTAGTACGTAAATTATTTTTTAATGCAGTAGGGGCGGGTTTAACGATCATATTTGTCATCAAACAGATCTTTTAACTAAACCCGCCCGTACACGCAGAGTCACCCAGAGGAAAGGTTTTCATTCCCCTTTGTTCCCTTGCTCCCTTGCTTTCCTGCTATATACTGGGCAAGTAGCAGTCAAAATCGTAACAGGATTGAGGGGCGCAAAGCGGGTTAGTTGTGCTACTGGAACTGAACGCGATAGCTGTACTTGTAACAACTGATAATTCCAATTTTCGTGTTCTTTTAGCCAAATCAAAGCGGTGTTGAGGTGTTCTAGGGTAGCTAAAGCTAGTACCAAGACACCGCCAGGAGTTAAGCGAGAACAAGCCGCTAAAATTTGAGTCAAATTTCCGCCACTCCCACCGATAAAGATGCGATCAGGGTTGGGCAGATCGGATAAAATCTCTGGTGCAGTGCCGTGAATAGAGAAAACATTTTCAACCTGAAACCGACGACAGTTTTGTGAAATCAGGGCATTACCAGCAGCAGTTTTTTCAATTGCATACACTTTAGAAGTTGGGAATAAGCGGGCAATTTCAATCGAAACCGATCCAGTACCTGCGCCGATATCCCAGATAATTTGTCCGGGTTTGAGGGCGAGTTCTCCTAGAACTAACAAACGAATTTCCCGCTTAGTCATCAATCCTGGGCGATCGCTAAAACTGAGAAATAGGCGATCGCTTAAACCTAGTTGGGGTAAATTGGCTAAATCTAAGTCTGGTTGCAGTGCCTTTTCGGATTGCCGGATTAAGACAACCACATTTAGTGGTGCAAATGTAGAGACGTTATTTATTGCAATTGTAGAGACGTTATATATAACGTCTCTACATAATGTTTCAGGTGAGAAACACTGAATACGTTCGTCATCGCCCCCCAGATTTTCACATACCCAGAAAGAGTAGGAACTGGGTAAATCCAAAGCTAGTAATAGCCGCGCGATCGCATTAGGGGTATTAGTCCCATCTGTCAATACGGCAATTTTGTCAACTCCTTGTTGCAAAACTTGAATCAATTCATCTACAGAACGCCCATGAGCGCTGATTACTCTTGCATCTTGCCAGGGAACCTTAAGACGATTGAAAGCTAGCTGCACTGAACTCAGATGAGGATGAAAGGTTAGTTGTTCTGGAGGAAGTTCTGCCAGTAGCAATCGCCCCAAGCCAAAAAACAAAGGATCGCCCGTGACTAAAACCACAATTGTTTCAGAACCTGCTATGTGGTGGCGAATTTCCTCAATTGCTGCAGTGAAATCTCTTAGCACTATCCGTTTAGCTGAGTGGTGAGGAAAGTAACTCAGGTGGCGATCGCTTCCAACTAGCACCGTTGCACTTCCTACCAGTTGACGCACTGCTTCAACCAGCCCCTTGGCCCCATCTAAACCAATTCCAACTACATGAATAGATGCCATTTGACAGAATGATGAACGCTAAATGCTGAATGATGAATGCAGCAATGTGATTGGGCTGAATGTAGCAATTATGAATGCAGAATTCATAACTCATCATTCATCATTCATAATTTATAATTCTCCTCGTTCCAAGCTAAGACAATTAAAGCATTGAGAATAGCGGCGGCAACTGGGGAACCACCCTTGCGACCCTCAACTCGAATCTGATTAACTGGTGTTTGGGCGAGTATTGCCTTTGACTCTAAGACAGAGATGAAACCGACTGGTGCGCCAATTACAAGCGCTGGCGATACATTTGTTGGTAACAGATTACACAAAGCTAACAGAGCCGTTGGGGCGTTGCCAATGACAAAAATTGCCTGGGGGAATTCAACAGCGCATTGGATTAAACCTGTTTCGGTGCGGGTTTTACCTGGAAGCGCCGATGCAGCCCTTTCAACTGCACTGATTATAGGGTTGCCAAAAGTTTGTGCTACTAATCCAGTTATACCTTGTTTGACCATGCTCACATCAGTAATGATGGGTGTGCGATCGCAAATAGCGGCAATTCCGGCTGCAATTGCTTTGGGGCTGAACTTTATCAGATGCTTAAATTCAAAGTCAGCCGTGCTGTGAATCACCCTTCTGACAATGGCATATTCAGCCTGAGTAAAATTGTGTTCGCCAATTTCTCGATCAATTACGGCGAAACTCTGTTCCATAATCGGGTGAATAGATAAGCTCATTTGAGGGGTGAGGAAAAAATTATGAATGATGAATTATAAATTATGAAAATTTCAACTCGATCGCATTTAACATTCATCATTTTCTAAACGGTGTTACCATATGCCAATTTACTTCTACTGGGGAGAGGATGAATTTACACTGCAAAAAGCAGTTACGAGTTTGCGCGATCGCATTCTCGATCCTCAATGGAGCAGCTTTAACTATAGTCAACTTGCCCCGGAACAACCAAATGCAGTTATCGAGGCGCTAGATCAAGTAATGACACCACCGTTTGGCACTGGTAGTCGCTTAATCTGGCTTGTGAATACTACCATTTGTCAACACTGTGGGGAAGATGTATTAACAGAATTGAAACGCACCCTTCCAGTCGTTCCTGACACTTCAGTGTTGCTGCTAACTTGCCGCAGCAAACCGGATGGCCGCCTCAAATCTACCCAATTATTGCAAAATTATGCCTCGTTTGAGGAATTTTCCTTAATTTCACCTTGGGATACAAAACAACTCCTACAGCAGGTACAAAAAGCCGCCGCTTCAGTGGGGGTAAAGTTAACTCAACGCAGTGTTGAATTGGTAGTTGAGTCTGTCGGCAACGATACACGGCAACTCTACAGTGAAATGGAAAAACTGCTTCTTTATGCTCGTGACAACCGTCAACCCTTAGATGTGGATGTTGTGGCCGAGTTAGTCAGAGGTAATAATCAAAATAGCCTCCAGCTTGCAGCAGCAATTCGTTCTGGTGATGTAAGCAAAGCACTATTACTAGTAGCTCAATTGATTGATCGCAATGAACCAGGATTAAAAATTGTTGCCACATTAATCGGACAATTTCGCACTTGGTTATGGGTAAAGTTAATGATGAATGATGGAGAACGATCAGATCGCGCGATCGCTCTTGCCGCAGAAGTTAGCAATCCTAAGCGCATCTACTTTTTACAGCAAGAGGTTAAGCAGCTTTCTCTTGGGCAACTTGTCTCAACCTTACCGTTGCTGCTTGAACTTGAAGTTAGTTTAAAGCAAGGAAGAGAGCAAATGTCAACACTGCAAACTAAAGTCATTGAACTTTGTCAAATTTTTCGTTCAACTAGCTATTAATTGTAAGCTGAACTCTAGCTAGAATAAATTCCTGGAACTTCTGACTCTAAAAATGATTCAGAAGAACTGATGGCTCCGGTGTTATATTTTTTTCTTTTTACATCACTATGACCAAATTTTGCTATCCTTATTTCCGCGCTGACTTAAACCGGATGCTGTTGCGATCGCTGCTTATCAGTGCTGTTAGTACTGTAGGTTTATTTACTGGGCTGGTTCCTGATTTATCTCGTAGCTCAAGTAATCTAGTTTTTAGTCCTACGGCATATGCTCAAGATGTCAGCGATCCAGAAGTGTCAAAATATGCTAGGGCTGTAATGGAAGCTGAACCCGTGCGCGAAACAGCCTTAAAAAATATTCGGGAAATGACTCCCCCAGGGCAAGATGTCCCTGAAGTTGCTTGTTATAAAAAAGATACACTGGAGAAGTTAACAGAAAATGCTCGTGATGTTGCTTTAAAGTATTGCAGCAACTATGAAAGCATAGTCAAAAAATACTTTGGTTCGTTTGAAGAATTCAATCAGATTACCAAAAATGTGCAAAGCGATCCTAACTTAAAAAAACGGATTCAGGATGAAATGCTACGTTTGCAAAACAGTCCTTAATTTAATCCTAAGTTACGTTATTGCCGAATCTCTTGTGTTTTGTTGATACGCTGCCCCTGTGTTAGTTATAAACGTTCAAACATCAAGCTTAATTTAAAAAATTGCGCCGGACTAAATCGAGTTGAACGGCGCACAATATAATATTCTTCTTCGTCAAATCTGATATGGCATTAGCTTAGTAGCTCGGCATTGCCCACCCTTTATAAATTACCTCTAAAAATGATTGTTAAACTAAAATACATCCAATTGCACAATTACAAAGTGATAGCTGACAGTTACTGCGAACAGTAACTGTCAATGCAATTATAACCAGGAAAATTGATAAAAATCACTATAGCTGTTCATGCTTGGCATCAATAAAATCTTGGCGCTTGGCATGAATATTTTTCATGTGTTTCTTGACGGTGTTAATAGTAATGTAAAGTGCAGAGGCAATTTGCTTATAAGTGTGATTAGCTCGATAAAGTAACCAAACTTTGGTTTCACTTGGAGTCAAGCCGTAGATTCGTGCCTCTGCGATCGCTATAGTTTGTAAAGATCGAGATTGATTTTCTAACGTCACTAGTAAGTAATGGCGCTCCAATTGAGATAAGTTAAGCCATTGCACCCGAACAGCAAAAGCATCTCCAACACCCGCAGTAATTTCATCAGAAAAAACAAGATTTTTATTAGGAAATAAACTGCTGCTTTCAATTAAAGCTTGGCAGATATTCCAAAGCGAGTCCGGTATAGATAATGGTTTCCTTAGTTGCCGATTGAGTTGATAACAAATTTCTTTAGCAGACTCATTGGCATAAATAATTTCTCCTTTTTCATTTAGAATTAATATACCGTCACTTAAGCCTTCAATTATCCCTTGCCAAAGAGCAAGTTGTTGCGGTTGCTTTTTTTCAAGTCGCTCTAATTTTTGGTTTTGAGTCTGCTTATTTACCTGTGTCATTGTGGAAGTGTACATAAAAACAGCTAAATTAAAATACTTTTACTTTTGTCAGATAAGGCAAGTTTTTGATTTATAATAAGGTATTAATAGACAGACAAAAATTTGGGATTTTACAAATCTCCATTAGGAAAATATAAAATTTTAAATACTATAAAGCTTTTTTGCAAACTAAGTTTTAATACAACACTTGCAATGGCCACTCCGGAATTTATGTCCTTAAAGTTTCCTAATAAAACTAAAAAAATTCTCAGATCAATGCGATTAAGCTCAAAAAGTTTTGATTAGACTTACGATCTATGCTGATGACGCAACGTTTACCAGCCAATGCAGATGTAGCAGTCAGCTTCACCCTCGCCCTCACGGCGGAGGAACGCACCAAAAGCCGTCATCGCTTTGAAACAGAAGATGGGCAAACTGTGTTTCTGCGTTTACCCAGAGGCACAATGCTAAGGGATAAAGATATTCTGCGATCAGATGATGGTACATTAGTCCGAGTCAGGGCAAAACCAGAACCCGTAATGACGATCGCTGCCCAAACACCGCTATTATTGCTAAGGGCTGCTTATCATTTAGGTAATCGTCATGTGCCGCTAGAAATTACTGCTACATATTTACGCCTATCTCCCGATCCCGTTTTGCGGACGATGTTGGAACAAATGGGAATGGTAGTAGAAGAGGCGATTTTACCTTTTCAACCAGAAATTGGTGCTTATGGAAATCATCTCCACTGATAGCAGTAACTATGCGCTGCTGAAGCTGTTGCAGTTAGCAAGTCCGGCAATGCCTGTGGGAGCATATAGTTATTCTGAGGGCATAGAAACGCTAGTTGACACTGGCGCGATCGCATCCTCGCAAAGTCTGAAGCATTGGCTCTTACAAGAATTAAAATATGGCGCAATTCAGATTGAAGCAGCGGTAATGGTACGTGCTTATCAAGCGGCGATGGGTAATGTAGCAGTTTTGGTTTATTGGAATCAATGGCTATCTGCTATCCGGGAAACAGAAGAGTTAAGACAACAAAGTTGGCAAATGGGGCGAAGTCTGATGCGCTTACTATTGGAACTACAACCCCAGCTTGCTGATGTAATTGATGCTGTTGGTAATCCCTGTAACTTTGCGATCTCTTTTGGTATTGCTGCTGCCCATTGGAATATAAATTTATCAGATGCAATACTAGGATATCTGCACAGTTGGGCAACAAATTTAATTACTGCTGGAATCAAATTGATTCCCTTGGGGCAAACAGCAGGACAACAGTTGCTACTAGAATTACATACTAATATCATCAATGCAACTGAAGAAATTTTAACTTTAGAAGATGATGAACTTAGTACTTGTGGCTGGGGTTTGTCACTGGCAAGCATGGCACACGAAACCCAATACACGCGATTGTTTCGGAGTTAGATCTGTAGAGTAATGATGAATGCTGAATGATGAATGTTGCAATGCAGCAATGCTCAATGCTCAATGCTCAATGCTGAAATTATTTTAATTCATCATTCATCATTCATAATTAAAAAACGGCATTGCTGAATTGAGGTATGAATCACCCATGTAGAGACGTAGCAGTGCTACGTCTCTACAGGTTTTTGATATTACGTAAAATTCAGGCATCATACATATAATCAGCAACGCCTAAAAAACAATCTACCACTAGCCTAAGCGCCTATTTCCCTAGATAAGCCTCCAAAACCTGCGAATTACTTTGGATATCGGTTGGGGAACCGACAGCGAGATTGCGACCTTCGGCGAGTACCCAAACGCGATCGCACAAAGACATGATCACGTCCATATTGTGTTCGATAATCAAAAAACTGATGCCATCGCGGTTCCAAGTTAGAACGCGATCGCAGATTTGCTCGATCAGCTTTGGATTCACGCCCGCTGCAGGTTCATCCAATAAAATTAACTTGGGCTGTGTCATCAACGCCCTTGCCATCTCCAGCAGCTTCCGCTGCCCTCCAGATAGCGCCCCTGCATACTCCTGCGCCATATGAACTAAGCCCACTGATTCTAACAGCACCATTGCTTGTTCTCGCAGCTGCCGTTGTTCATTTGCGATCGCCCAAGGTTGAAATTGCAACCGCCAAAAGTTTTCACCATCCTGTTTTTGCGCCCCAAGCAGCATATTTTCCAACACTGACAGCCGCGAAAGCGTCCGCGCAACTTGAAAAGTACGTACCATTCCCTGAAGGGCAATTTGATATGGCTGCAAGTTCTGAATTGGTGCGCCATCAAAAATTACCCAACCTCGATCTGGGCGAATGAAATTAGAAAGTAAGTTAAATAGAGTAGTTTTGCCAGCACCATTGGGGCCAATCAAACCTGTGATGCTGCCTTTTGCCACTTCCAACTCGGCATTATCCACTGCCTTAATCCCGCCAAAGCTTTTGGCAAGACCACTAGCCGCTAGCAAGGGTAGTGGCTGGGATTGCAAAGTATTTTGAGCTTCCATTTATTAAATGATGAATGATGAATGCAGCAATGCTAAATGCAGGAATGATGAATGATGAATGCAGGAATGCGATCGGGCTGAGTTTACCATTCATAATTTATAATTCGTCATTCATCATTTTTTTATTTACCAAGCGTCAATTCTTCTTTTTTGCCCAAGACTCCCTGTGGTCGCCAAATCATCAGCACCATCAGAATTAGACCAATTATCATGATCCGAAACGCACTCAAACGCACTTGATCTAACGGCACAATTCCAGGTAGGACAAAGCGAGTTACAGTATCGTAAGCAAAGAAAATCACAGCGCCGAGAATGGTGCCGAAATTGTTACCAGCACCACCTAAAACTACCACAATCCATGCATTGAAGGTTACTTGCGGATCGAAATCGCTGGGGTAAATAGAAGTTTGTTGCCAAGCATATAAAGCACCAGCAATACCAGCGATCGCACCGCCTAACATTAATGATTGCAGTTTGTACCAAAATACATTTTTTCCCAAGGCGCGGGCAACTTCTTCATCTTCTCGGATAGCTTTGAGAACTCGCCCCCAAGGCGATCGCGCCAATACTTCCAACCGCCATAACACCAAAGCCAATACTACAACTGACACCAGCATTAGCCCAGCTTTCTCAAAGTTGGCGTAGTTATACAGCCCAATTACCCCAGCACCATACAGGACAAAAATCAGTAGCGTCGCCACAATGCCTAAAATCAGGCGAAAAACGAGACGGCTTCCGCCCTTGTAGGGGTGAGTGGGGGGGCTGCCAGTTTTGTTATTCTCATACCTCTTACCTCTTTGCTGTTGCCCCTTTATCATCCATCGCCACAGTTGCCAGCAACTCACTCCCACAACCAGTGTCAGTAGCCCAATCATCACTAGCTTACTTAACAAGTTGGGTTGAAAATCTGCTAGTGGTAACGCATACCCTTGCAGTCCAAATGCTCCTGGTGTGAAACTACTGCCAGTAGGTATCTCCTGATTATTCACCACCAATCGAATTAATTCCGATACCCCAATTGTGACAATTGCCAGGTAATCTGCTCGTAACCTCAGTGTTGAGAAACCAATTAACAGCCCCAAAAGTGCAGCTACTACTGCCCCTACCAACGCTGCCAAAATCAAGGGAACGCCATAAAAGCTTAACACTACCGTAGTGTATGCGCCCATTGTCATAAAAGCCACCAGACCAAAGTTAATCAACCCCGTCAAGCCCCACTGTAAGTTTAATCCCAGGCTAAACAAGGCAAAGGTTGCTGTCGAAATTGTCAGGAACAGGAGATAGCTAACCCAACCATATAAGTTTTCAAACATAAACTGTCAAACAGACAAAGAATAGCTCTAGAAATTAGCTTTTATTATGCTCTGGGGAGCGATCGGATTTTACCTTAGTGCAAATATAGGTTAGTATCAGCCACAACCGATCCCAGTCGAGAAGAAATTCACAGATAAAGACGGTTGAGCTTGATGCAACTGTGTGGCGATAGATTGCCTATTCGTTGTCTAGAGCTTCTAATTACTGTGTCCGATTATAAAGTTTAGTAACGAATAAACTTAGGCTTGCCAGACAAAGAATGCTTTCTGCAACGCTTTTAGTTACAACAAATCATTGTTTCTCTGTAAAAACACGGTCGCCTCTATAGTCTTGCAAAAGCTATTTTTAGCAATGTCAATCTATCTAGAGATAGATAATTGACAGGAAACCTTGACAAGGAATTATTATTATGGCAACCATTGTTGGTACATCTTTAGCTGATCGCTTCAATGGCACTGACAGTAGGGATATAATCTTCGGTTTGGCTGGTGATGATATTTTGAGCGGTGGAGCTGGCAACGATCTGCTGTTTGGCTACCAAGGTAACGACACCTTAAATGGCGGCGATGGTAAGGATTGGCTATCTGGCGGATCGGGGGCTGACCTGTTGTATGGTGGAGCGGATGACGACTTTCTAAGTGGTGGTAGCGGTGCAGATGAATTGTACGGCGATGATGGTGATGATCGCTTGAGTGGTGGCAGTGGTAATGACAAATTGTTTGGCGCTTTAGATAACGATGAATTATATGGCGGCGATGGTGACGATATTTTAAATGGCGGCAGCTCTGATGATATTGATTTTACTGGCAGCGATCGCTTATATGGCGGCAATGGCAACGATATCTTAATTGGCGGATTTGGCAACGATATTCTCGATGGCGGCGATGGTGACGACATTTTAAATGGTGCTGGCGGCAACAATCTCTTTGGTGGCAGCAGTCTTGGGGTAGGCGAAATTAATATCTTGACTGGTGGTGCTGGAGCAGATACATTCGTTCTACATAGTGCTGCCGCTCCCATAGGAGAAAGTCCTGCACACGTCGCTATGGGTGACAAGGACTATGCTCTAATTACTGACTTCAACAAGAACGAAGATGTAATTCAACTCCTCGGCAGGGCGGCTGACTCAACACCGCTAAAATACAGCTTGGCTGCATCTCAAGGCGCTTTACCTGCTGGAACTGCAATCTTTTGTGAATTTACTAACAGCCCCGGCACAACGCCTGAATTAGTCACCATATTGCAAAATGTTGCACCAGATTCTCTCAGTCTTACAGAACCAGACTTCAAAATTATGATGAAGGGCTTGTAGTCTAGCGTTGCTGTTTACTCAACACTTAAAACTGTCTAAGGCTGCACGTTAATGACTCAAGGCTTCCCTTAAACTGTTTTTTAGTAAAAACAGTTAGTTGAGATTTATTATGGATGCTGCGGCACTTTGGCAACGCTATCAAGACTGGCTTTACTACCACGAGGGATTAGGGTTTTACCTCGATATCAGTCGGATGCGGTTTGATGATGCTTTTGTGGAGGCGTTGCAGCCTCGTTTTGAGAAAGCCTTTCAGGATATGGCAGCTTTGGAAAAAGGTGCAATTGCCAATCCTGACGAAGACCGTATGGTCGGTCACTACTGGCTACGCGACCCCGAATTAGCACCTACAAGAGAAATCAAACAAGAGATCGTTCAGGACATAGAACAGATTGAAGCTTTTGCTCAAAAAATTCATACTGGTGCTATTCATCCTCATCTTGCTTCGCGCTTCACTGATATTATTTCCATTGGCATTGGTGGTTCAGCCCTTGGACCTCAATTTGTCGCTCAAGCATTAGCGCCTGATTTCCCACCTTTAGCAATTCATTTCATTGATAACAACGATCCAGATGGATATGACCGCGTTCTGACTCAATTGAGAAATCGGCTGAATAGCACCATGGTGTTGGTGATTTCCAAGTCTGGGGGAACACCAGAACCGCGTAACGCCGCGATTGAGATGCAAAAAGCTTATGCTGGGCGGAATTTAGACTTTGCTAAACACGCGATCGCCATCACTACCCCAGATAGTAAATTAGATAAACAAGCAAAATCTGAAGGTTGGCTTGCATCCTTCCCCATGTTCGACTGGGTAGGCGGACGCACCTCGGAAATGTCTGCTGTCGGCTTACTCCCCGCCGCCCTTCAGGGAATCGATATTCGTGCCATGCTAGCTGGTGCGAAAGAAATGGATGCCGCCACCCGCGTTCCCAAAGTTAAAGATAACCCAGCCGCAATGCTAGCACTGGGTTGGTACTATGCTGGCAACGGACGCGGTGAAAAAGACATGGTAGTGCTGCCATACAAAGACAAGCTGCTGTTATTTAGTCGTTACTTGCAACAGCTAGTAATGGAATCTCTCGGTAAGGAAAAAGATTTAGACGGTAATATCGTCCACCAAGGTATTGCTGTATACGGTAACAAAGGCTCAACCGATCAACACGCCTACGTTCAACAGCTGCGAGAGGGTGTAGCAAATTTCTTCATGACTTTTGTTGAAGTATTAGAAGATCGACAAGGAACATCCCCAGAGTTAGAACCCGGAGTCACTGCTGGCGACTATTTATCTGGTTTTCTCCAGGGAACCCGTCAAGCCTTATATGAAAACCACCGCGATTCAATTACGATCACCATCCCGCAAGTCAATCCTCGCACAGTCGGAGCCTTAATTGCTCTCTACGAGCGCGCCGTTGGTTTTTACGGATTCTTAGTTAATGTCAATGCTTACCATCAACCAGGGGTAGAAGCTGGTAAAAAGGCTGCTGCTACTATTTTGGAGTTGCAACAACGAGTGTTGCAGGTACTGCAAGCAGAAAATACTCCCCTCTCCCTTAGCCAAATAGCCCAGAAAGCCGAAGCATCCGAACAAACTGAGGCCATCTATAAAATTTTGCGCCATCTCCAAGCAAATGGGCGGGGTATAACTATGCAAGGTAATCCAGGGCAACTTTCTACCTTAACTTTCTCTGCTACTAGATAGATTTAGATATTTCTTATCATATCTTGCCCCCTTCTGTTGTTGTTGCAACACTTTTTTACATACTGGCTATCTAGACTGAGGATACTGTAAGCCTAGGTAGCCAGATATGAGTGCAGCTAGGGGAATTGAAATCTATCTGCTGGCTTCGAGCGAGGGGGGAATGACTAAGTTTTATACCCCCCAAGCGGGTCACGAGACAATGTTGGTGCAAATACCACCAAGAACAATAGAAGATTTATTTGTTCACAAATCGCAAACAGACCAAGTATTGGTAGTTAAAGGTCGTTTTGTCTCCGTGACTTTAATTAATCGGCAGTATCAATATATTGCCTTAAGTGAAGATAAACCTATAGTGGTGAAAATTCCACCAGGAGTAATGCACGGCGCAATTAATATCGATTCAGAGCCTTGTGCTTTAGTAAATGCAGTCCTACGTCACAGATTTACTCAATCTAGAGATTATATCCCTCAGAAACGACCTTTTGCTTATGATATTGGCGCAGCCGAAAAGGAATTAGAAAAACACGAATGCTAGTCCCATATTCAGTAGTCCCAGGCGCGCGGGTGCTAAGGGATATAGAACCAGCGCTGTTTGAGTTTGCAGGGAATCCAGATTCATACTACTTGAGACATTTTCGGTGGTGAAGAGATTTTGATCTCGAAGCTGCCGAGAAAGGAAAAGCTGTAATCATTACTTTCCCCCTCCAAACCTAGTAATGATGAGCATAGGTGGCAGTACAAAATTATTTATTGTTGATTAGGGATTTAGAATTACTATAGAATCATCAAAGCAGCGAGAAAGAATTATTAGATATGGTTTCTTTAGCTTCAGCGCTAAAGAAACCATTAGCAGCAAGATTATTTTAATTCCCGATAAAAAAGCCGGATAAATGGCTGCTTTTAATTCTCCTTATCTTGTGAATTGTCAGATATTTGAAGTAAATTGAAAAAATATCTAAATCTCTTTACCAAGTAGGCTGGGCAATGCCCACCACCCACATCAATTTAAGGCTAAGAAAGTAAACTAGGGCAAGTCAGAACAAAAACATCCCTGACACCTTGAGCATCAGATATAGGTTTGATCGGAGTGGTAAAGTGAAAGAATTCGCGATCATTAACTAATAGTAGTTCGCTTGGATGAAGAATTTTCTTAAATACAGGCTTTTCTTTTTTATCTATGTATAAATGTGTTTCACCACCTTGAATATTCTCTCTATTCACAGAGAAGATGCCGATAAAATCACTCCCATCTCTATGGATACCTTCTGGTGCAGGATTACCATAATTATTAGCAGAGCAAGTAGTTCTGATTTGATGAACTCCTATTTCAGCTTCTGGATGAAGTTTACAGGCATCAATAAAAGCAAAGACAACCGTTTTAAAAATATCAAGCTTTATCAGAGCATCATCTATTTCTGCAAACTCTCTTTTAATGTCTCCCACTAAAGGATTATATTCTTTGCTTTGGAAAAGGCAGCCATGAGGAAGCTTAATCAATTCATTTCTATTAGCAACGAATCGAGATAATCTTCTGAAGCGATAGTTTCTTTTTATAAAAGGATCGACAGGAAGAGCGTTAAAATATGTTTTGAACCCATCTAAATTTACAGTATTTACCTGAGAAAAGGTAAACATTAAAGTATTGCTCAATTGTTTTGAGCTTAATAGTGTTTGCATATTATATTACTCCTTATACCTCGCTCCCTTTAAGTATGGATTTTGCAAGAGGTTTATATATTCAAGTATAGCTCGGTGTTTTTTATTAGTTGTTA
>DATNQH010000413.1:0-2697 GCA_036704105.1 Leptolyngbyaceae cyanobacterium
AAAGCCGTAATATTACGTAAATTATAGTTTTATTTACAACAAAATCACACTTAATTGTTTTTATGCCTTTGTTGTTATTATTTTGCATTGTATACTTGCTGCCTATGGGTTTATAGGGTTAGGTGCAAGATGTGAGTTAACGCCCGCTCCCCAGGATATCGTGCCACCTACCCAACAGCCTCCGGTACAAATACGAAAACCTCAACTCTTACCGCCTCCAGAGGAATTACTGCAACCTTCTTCATTACCTGCGCCCTCAAATCCTGCCCCAATCCCTGGAATCGTCCCAGAAAAAATTCGAGTTAAACGATTTGAAGAAATTGGCAGTTCGGTATTTAGCCAGAAACAGATAGACAAAATACTCGCTCCCTACACGAACCAATCGCTTTCTTTTAGCGATCTGTTTCAAATAGGGAGCATTATTACCCAACTCTACATTGACAAGGGTTATATCACTTCTGGCGCTTTGATTCCACCTCAAACAATCAAAAACGGTATTGTCAAAATCCAAATAATTGAAGGAGGCTTAGAAGCAATTAATATCACTGGTACTCGGCGGTTAAACCCGTTTTATATCCGCGCGAGGCTACCTAAATCTGGCACACCTGTAAACAAACAGCGTTTGTTAGAAGCTCTGCAACTGCTACAACTCAATCCCCTGATTGAGAATATTTCAGGTAACTTAGCAACTGGTTCCAACCCGACTACAAGCCAACTAAACGTACAAGTACAAGAGGCTAAGACTTTCAGCGCCCAACTACTTGCGGACAACGGGAGATCGCCCAGTGTAGGTAGCTCCCGCCGCCGCATACATCTGAGTGAAGCTAATTTGTTAGGGCTGGGAGATGAACTAAGTTTTGCCTACACGAATACCAATGGCAGTAATGGTATGTATGCTAGCTACACTTTGCCTATTAACAGCGATAATGGCGCTCTTAGCTTCAATTACAGCTTCGATGACAGCGATGTAATTGAGCCACCATTTAACACACTTGATATTATCGGCAATTCCCGCTATTACGGATTAACACTGCGGCAACCAGTACAAATTACTCCAAATCGAGAGTTGGCTATAGGGCTGAGTGCGGATCGCGGTGAAAGCGATGTTTCTTCCGATGTTTTAAAAAAGTTGGGCTATTCTGAATCGCTCTTATCTCCTGGTGCTGACAAAGATGGAAATACTAGCATTTGGGCGCTGCGATTTTTTCAAGAGTGGACAAACCGTAGTAGTCGGGACGTTTTTGCCGCGCGATCGCAATTCAGTTTAGGAATCGGTGCATTTGACGCGACAATCAACAGTGGAGACGAACCGGACAGCCGCTTTTTCTCCTGGTTGGGACAAGTACAGTGGGTGCGCCAAATGGCTGCTGATACTCTCCTAATACTAAGGAGCAACTTTCAATTAGCTGATAGAGCGCTCGTACCGCTAGAGCAGTTTGGCGTAGGAGGGATAGACAGCGTTCGCGGTTATCGCCAGGATGCCCTTTTAGGAGACAATGCTTTGTTTGCGTCGGCAGAAATACGCTTGCCTATTTATCGCGCAACAGAGCAGCAATTACTGTTGCAACTGACACCATTTGTTGATTTTGGTACTGCTTGGAACAGGGGAAGTAAAAATTTTACCGAGCGAAATTTGAGTAATTCTGATACATTGGCATCAGTAGGGCTAGGACTGCGGTTACAACTTAGCGAGCGCTTGACTGCTCGCTTTGATTGGGGCATTCCATTGGCTGATATCGACTCCAGGGAAAGAACATGGCAGGAAAAAGGTTTATACTTTTCCATCAATTACAATCCTTTTTGAATCCCATCCCAAGAGTTGCGATCGCATTCTTTATTTTATACTTCAATCCGGCGGCATTCTTTTTGTTACAAGCTACAGCGGTTGAATCAATAGATACCTTGCCAAAAGCTAAAGACTCCAGACCGGATTGGCAATTAATTAACAGCGTTGAAGTTGTAAGTTTTCGTCCCTCCGCCCTAAATTCTCCCCAGTCAACCGAAGCAGAAATCACAGCATCTGAGCTAGTACACGAAGCTCTAAAGCAATACCAATCGGGGCAGTTTTTAATCGCTCTACAAACTTGGCAACGAGCATCTGTTGCTTATAGAGCGCTTGGCGATCAACTTAATGAAGCTATGACATTAAGTAGCGTTGCCTTAGCTCACCAACAACTCGGTCAAGCAGAACAAGCGGGGAGGGCAATTTCTAAAAGCTTGAGGTTGGTTGAAAATCTAGAAATCAAACCGCAGAATGCTGCAATTATTGCTCAAATTCTCAGCAATCAAGCCAGTTGGCAGCAGGCAGGCGGACAAACCGAACAAGCATTAGCAACATGGCTTAAAGCGGAGGCTGCGTTCTCAACTGCAAAAGACCGTGCTGGGATAATTTGGAGTCAGCTAAATTCTGCCCTAGCGCTGCAAACTTTAGGATTTTACCAACGTGCTGTAACAACATTAGAATCGGTAAATCAAAGCTTGCTCTTGCTGCCCGATTCTCCAATCAAAGCAGTTGTGCTGCAAAGCTTTGGCAATGCATTGCGTGGAGTAGGAGAGCCTGGTTGACTGACAAAACTGAAGGGGGAGGGAGGCTCAGCCCTTGGTAGAAGGGCGTTTTCGGTTTACTGTAAAAGTTACCACACCCAACAGTTAAACCATGCGAACCTCCCGCTTATATCATCAGCTGCAAAATCTTTT
>DATNQH010000414.1:0-2029 GCA_036704105.1 Leptolyngbyaceae cyanobacterium
TGAAACAGATTGATAGACGTTTGAAAATTTCTGGGGCGCAATGGAAGTCTGAAAATGTGAATCAAGTATTGCAACTACGCTGTGCTTATCTGAATGGTCTGCTCACTATATGAGTATTTTCGCCAAAGTGGGATGCTCCCGGAAAGAGGAAAGAGTTGGCTGGTAAGTTGTGTATATTTTAATCTATTAAATAATTAATATATTTAACTTCTACAGGTTCTCAAAATAAAGAGCATTGAATTAAAATTCAATGCTGAGAGCCAAAGATAATTTTAGTTTAATAGTAGTCTGATTCTGGTTCTGGCTGTGTCAAAGTAAAGTTGAATGGGTCGTATAAAAAGCGAGTTGCTTCCTCTTCTAAACGGTGGATTAGATATGCTTCGATCGCATTACCTTGTCGCAATGCCGCCAAATATCCGTCTAAATACAGTCTTAGATCGTCACTGCGATATCCTCGGTTCCACATCTCGACGAGAGCGTCGGTTAGTTTTTGGTAGTAGCGTATGGTTTGAGTGTCCTGTAGCATAACAGAAATTGAAGTATAAAATAGGGTTTCTTAAACTGCGAGTTTTCTTATTATCAAGTATCAAGTGTAAGTTTCTACTTGAATACACAAGTAGAAGTCTTTGATCTGGGACTTTTTATCTTAGCTAAGAATAAGACTTAGCAACAGGCGATCGCTTTTTATTTCCTTTGATCGTAATTTAACTGAATCACTTGTTACATGGATCTATCGAGAGATTCTTTGCTGGTTTTTTGCTAAATACTGGGCTGATTCCGAGCTAAAGCAGCATTTACACAGCAATACTTTGATTTTTTCCCTCGCACAGCACTTCATAATTCACAATTCGCTATTCTTTGACGGGGCTTCTTTAATAGTGAGTGCGAAAATCATCAATTTAGTCTTAGTAAACAAGTTATTGAGTTTTATTATTAAATTATATTAAGAAAAATATCAAGTTTTATAAAGCGAAATTAAAAAAATAAAAATTAAACTCAACTGGATTTAAGCATCCACTCTCAAGGTTAAAAGCATGAGGTAACAACTGTTACAAAAGCTTGACACAGGCTTTGTTACTTTGAAGTTTAGGTACGCAAAGGATCTTGCCACCGTGAGTCCGGTTTGTATTGAAATTGTCGAGGGAAATCCGCATCTGCGATCGCTGCTCAGTTGGCACTTGCAACAGGTAGGCTATCGAGTGCATCAAGCTGCTAGCCTTTATCAAGCGCGAGATGTATTTTTAACGCGCCAGCCAACACTAATCGTACTTGATTCGGAACTGGCTGACGGCGAAGGGTTAGAATTTTGCTGCTGGTTACAGCGACAACAACAACCTTTAATTTTAATGCTGTCTGCCCGCAGTACCGAAGCTGATATTGTCGCCGGACTCAAAGCAGGAGCAGATGATTATCTTACCAAACCCTTTGGGATGCAAGAGTTTTTGGCACGGGTAGAAGCACTAGTGCGGCGTAACCGCACGCCATCTGCACCAGCATTCTTGGATTATGGCATTTTGCAAATCGATTTAGTCCAGCGTCGCGTCTGTTTTCAAGGCGAATATATCGATTTGACACCCCAAGAATTTAGTCTACTTTATGTTTTAGCTCAAGCGGGTGGTGTACCTTTGAGTCGCTCGGAGTTGCTGCGTCGCGCTTGGCCTGATGCAATTGATAATCCTCGCACTATCGACACTCACGTACTGTCTCTGCGCAAAAAAGTTGAAATCGATCCGCGACAGCCTAGTTTGATTCAAACTGTGCGTAACGTCGGATATCGCTTCAATATAGAAACTCTCACCACAATTCACCTACAGCCATCAGAGGCTTTTGGTCGCCAAAAGTCAAGAAGCGATCGCACTCAGCGCTCAGCCTTAAGCGGCTAGTTCTCAAGTGATTCAGCTTTTTACTTTAGCTTAAGCAAAGCAGCAAGCGTTTACTTCATTACAATTTGCTGCTATTTATGCATTATATTTGAGTTTGATTTTTTTGACATACCACACACGAGTAGTATAGCAAGAAAAAACAAAAA
>DATNQH010000415.1:0-8734 GCA_036704105.1 Leptolyngbyaceae cyanobacterium
TCGGCTGGGTAGCTCCTGATGCGTTCTCACAGATCTGAGTCGCGTTTTGGGCGGAGTCAATGGTGGTGCTAGTAGATTGATTTTTTTCTTTCAACATCTCGTTCTCCTTTGGTGGAGCCGAGACTTACGCCTTCTGCGATCGCGCTTTTTTGTGGCGAGATCCTCCGAACTATTAACAGCCTTGAGGGGGTTGTCTATTTGGCTAAAAATAGCTCAAAATAGATTTACCTATTAAAACCAGCGCTAAAGGTTTTAGGCTGTTAGGAAGTCCGGGGTTTTTGCTGTGGAAGGCGGGTCCCGGCTTTCTGGCGTTTAGGGGTAGTTTTTACAGTGGATTAAGACCTGAAAGAGTGTCAGCAACAAAAACTGGCGTTGCTGACGCTCTTGCCTTTAAGGGGATTATTCGGTGCGGGGGCTAAATACCACCTCACTGCCAAATATTTGCATAGCTACTTCTCCTTGTCTCTTTAATGCGACCATTAGCGACTATTTTCTTAAAAGTTGAAGGTTTGAAAAATAGACCTTCATTAGAGAATACACCTCTCGCATCAGCGTGGCGCTTACTTTCCTTTATTTGACAATTCTTAATAATTAGAAGCTCACAAAGAAAGCTCGTCTCAATCCGAACGTGGCAACCATCTTTGCCGACCACCTTCACCTGTCTTTTAGCCTCTCTTCTAATAGAGATGTAAAATCTTCAGACTCTAACAGCTTTTCGATCTGCTCTTTAATCACTTCTGTCATCGTTGTCCCCTTCAATTGGCAGTAAAGCTTAAATCTATCTTTTAGCTCAGTTGGCAGGTACAACCTGATCAACTCTTGTCCTTCTCGTTTCTCTGCCATCCAAGCGCGTATTCACGTTTAACACCTCTCATAATATCCATACTGTTGCCACTACCCCCAATTAGCTATACAGGTATTGACAACATTGTACCCTACAAATACTATTAAAGTGAGTTGGACGTACCCTGCACACGCCACAAAGAAAGCGCGTCCACATCAGACCTTAAGCAATGGAGAAAATCAAACGACACTATCGCCATCTCAGCCCCACCACGCTCATATCTGCGAGTAAGTTGCGTGTTATGGGTCGCGCTCTCAACCGAAAAAGCTAGAAGCCAGCGCCTATCTTTGGACGGAAAGCACTGGCTCTAGCCCCAACTCAAAAAATGGAGACTATTTCATCATGCACCCACTGGGATACTTTGCATTAGCCCCAAACGGCACGAGTGATGCTGCCATCCTAAAACAGATGGTGTCGCGCTATAGTGGCTACAAAGGAAGGTTAGACAGCGAACAGAAACTAGGACTTGGAGCGCTCCTTAGCTACTACAAGTTCTACAAACTCAAGTACAAAAGCTTGTACACCGTCAGTGATGCGCTGATTGACGCGATGCCCCTATGCACAAAGGTAAGCATCCATAATCTCCTTTTGACTCATGAAGGCATCTCCAACGACAGCGCCCTTGGGCTAATCAAGTTTCTGACTTCTCAGCGCCGGGAACGAGCAGCAGTGTTGGGAGAACCAGCACCTAAAAGCAAAACTAACCCCAGGCACAGTCAAAAGCCAGCTATATTTGACCGACTTGCCGCGCTGCAAAAACAATTACAACAGATGGGTCAAAATCATCAAACTGAACTGGATACCCAAAAGTTGCAGATGTTGACTGACTTGTCTGCCGTCAACCGTGAACTACTGAGCATCAAAACGGTGTGGTTGAGTCTGTACGGGAATGGAAGCAGCAATCAAGTAGAGACAGCGCCAGGAGGACTTGAGTGATGACACTTGAAAACCCGAATCAGTTAGAAAACCTGAGTTTGTCGGTGACTGCCGGACTAGATGCGTTTAATCAAATAGTTAACCTGCAAGAGTTACTGGAAATCTCACTGGAACTTGTTACGACTTCACCAGAAAAAAGGCAGTCAAGAACAGAACTGCTGACTATCTGTTACCTACATCAGGTCAAACCATTTCTGGAAGAATTGTCGCAGGAGTTCAAAGAAATGCGGCAGGAGATAGATCAGGCGAAAACCAGCCAGAAAACCAGCTGACAACCAGCAGCATTAGCATCAAACAAGCTCCCCTATTGGTAATAGAGACGGTAGGGGCATTACTGCCAGATCTAATAGAGATTGCTGTGCTACTCGTCAGCAGAATCTGCGTTTCTGTAAGATCTCGCCCTTTATCCATTTTTGGATGTTACTGCCTGAGTCAGAGCATATTTCAGGGCTAACTTGGAGCAAGAGATCGCTCTACTTACCCCAAGCTTCCGCTCCAAACCCTGTATGGCAACTTTTAGGGGCAATAAGCATTCACACTCTGTTTAGCTAATTTTACGATTAAAACATCTATCTATAGTAAGTTCCTGATCTCTACCCTAATGTAGATGTAACAACATAATTTTAGAAAAATTATATGTATAGATAATTACAAACTTTAACTTTTAATTAGTTTCTTTAAAAACTTAGGTTTAATATTGTGTTCCCTTCTCATATTTACCGCATTCTAGTTGTGGACGATGTTGCAGACAATTTATTTTTGCTGCAAACGCTTTTAGAAGTAGAGGGGTATAAAGTTGATACTGCTAATAATGGCACTCAAGCTTTAGCTCAGATTGCTGCTGCACCACCGGATTTAGTCCGGCTAGATGTGATGATGCCAGACATAAATGGATACGTTGTGACACAGCGGCTGCGTCAGAATAAGCAATTACCCTTTATTCCGATTGTGCTGGTCACGGCGGAGGATAAATCTAGTGCAAGCGAGGAATTAGATTCAGGAGATATCGACAGAATCTATAAACCGTTTGATGTTGATGAATTATTAGCAAAAATCCTAGCTCTATTGCAGCTAAAGCATAGCACTAATGCTCCAAGTTTCGGCTCACATCCCTGGTAGAGTTTGGATGAAAGTTAAGCTGGTGCATTCAAAGAATGGAGTGCCAATTCATCTACTTAGCAGGTGCTTCTACAGACGGCAGCATCCCGACAAAACGTTGCAGTTGCTCAAACAACAGATAGATCGGCTAGTAGTCTCCCAGGAGCAATTACAAGCGTTTCTCATTTGGGTGAGTCAAAAATCCCGTGCCGTGCCTTGTGCTTACAAGCCAGTGATTGTGCGTGCCTTCTACTTGGACTTAGCTCTGGCTAGAACACTAGGTAGAATCGGTGGTAGTCTTGACCTGGCTTTGAAATTTGATCGAACCCTAACTTGTAACCTTGAGCGTCACATGGCTCTGGATCTAGCGCTAGATCGGGCATTGGCTCTTGACTTAGTTATTGCTATCACCTGCAATCCCAATCTGGTTTGCGAACAGGTTCTGGAAAGAGCCATTTCTCATGCCCGTACCCTAGAGCCAATGCTAGAGATGGCACTGCTTCAACTCAAACAGCAACTACCTTCGCAAGCTTTATCCCCAGCAGGATTTAAGCAGTGGTGGTCAATTCACGGTGGGGCTTGGACTGAGCAATTAAGATCTGTAACGATAAAGTATCGCCATCTTGGTCATAATTGGCAGCTTAGCCATCAGCAGCGCGAGACGATGAAGCAGTACTACGATGCCAACTGTTGGTTGGTTGATTACCTTAATAGCGATTGCTACGTGAATTCGGAAGTGCGTGCTTTTACTGAAAGGGCTTTGTTGCTGCCTTCATCAGAAATAGAGTTACCACTTGTACCTGACTAGGTGAACTACTTATCGCCAAGCTGCGTGCAATTAAGTATGTATCAAGCCGCTAGCTGAGTCTTACGGTTGTGGCAAAGCTTACCGCAAGCATACCTGATTTCGCCCAAACTCGCCCCAAAACCCTGGCAAATCAAGTTGACATTGTGTCAAGAGTTACTAGCTTTATTAACATTAACTACCTATTTAGTTAGAAGTCCGCCCAGAGTTTATTCAGTTACTTTATCCATTAGTGAAGTGGATTGTCGCGCGACTTGTTTAATTTGCCTGGAAGCGACGAACGAATAATTCCAACGAATTTTAGTTCTAGGAAACAGAAGTGCAAACAGGAACAGCTTATCTCCAAAAGTTGGTGACAGGGCTTACCGTCACAGAAAGTGGCATCTACCTCATTAGTCGAGCCAGCGCTGCCAACGTGCTTGAAGCAGACATTTCGGGGGACTTTGGCAACGGCAGTAGTTTTGACGAGACAATGGATCGGGTTCTGGTCGAATATAACTGCGATCCCACAGACCCCAAATTTTCAAAGCCAGATGAGCTTGGGAATAGATACATCACCCTAGACGTAGCTGTGGGCAGTTGGTTGAGATGGGCAACTAATGGCAGCCACATCGCTTCTCTGCTGCTCAACAACTTAGCGATTGCAGGTTTAATCAACCTTTTTAACCGTCGTCATGACGGCGTTGACAGTCTTTGAAGCCGGCCGAATTCCGGTATTACGGACTTTTTGTATCGCTTCTTAGCTTTTCGGTGCTGAGGATTTCGTGGCTCATCACAGCTTGCCTAACTAAATCAGCTCGCCTTTGAGCATCATCAGCTTTCTGCAAAAAGAGTTCGGCTGTGTCAACATCGTTCGCTTCGCGCAGATGTTGAGCAATATGACTCATTAACATTTCACTCTCCTCGATGCCGCGCAGCGTGTTCCAGAGTGCATCGTCAATGGACTTGGTGACTTCCGCCAGAAGAGAGTTCGGGGAATATGCGTGCCCTGTATGGCAGCGGAAGCGGATCAGCTTTCCTTGTTTCAATCGCAGAAGTACGCCGTGACATTCGGGACAGCTATAGGGAGAGGGTTCACCTAGCTTCATAATCCCGCGCTTGAAGGCATTGTCTTCCCGCGCAACGCCAACTTCAATTTCCATTTGCTCAGACACCGAAAAAACTTCCTCAGAAGAAACGGCTTTAGTTGTCAAACTAACCAATAAAGATCCTAACTCTGCGATTGGAACGCAGTGATCTACCGCTACCGCTTTCATCGCGGAGATCGGCATGGAGGGGTAAAGCGCCTCAAATGGGTCTTGGACAACCGCTATACCTCCTTGCTCCTGAACAGCATACAATCCAGATGCCCCGTCATCCAAAGCTCCGGCCAGAACCACCCCGATCACCCGCTTTCCATAAGCGCGAGCCGCTGAACGGAACAAGACATCGACCGAGGGACGAAAGCGGTTTTCCTTTGGACCGCGAGTTACACGCACCAGACCTTGTTCGACAATCAGGTGGTGATCCGGGGGGGCGACATAAATGCGACCGGGTTGGTGAGCCTCAGAGTCGGTAGCTTGTACTACTGGCAGTGGGCATAAACGATCAAGTATTTGCGGCAACACACTCCGGCACTCTGGTGAAATATGCAAGACGATGAATAGCGTACCCAAAAAGTTGTCGGGCAATTGAGCCACGAGCTTTTTCAGCGCTTCTGTACCACCCGCTGAGGCTCCAATCACAATGATGTCACGCTTTGACACAAAGATTATCCTTTAGCTAATTCTGCTACCTGTGAGGCGGCTGACGTATTGCCGTGCGACAAGTTCTGCATTTGCAGAGCTAGTGTGCATAATTTTTTTTCTATTTAAGAAAGCGCGTCGTGACGCAGCAAAGGTTATCTATTCTAGCTTAATGCGGCAATGCGGCTGCCTTTATAAGCAAAAATCATCACTAATGGCTCAAAGCCTGATTCGGTCGTGAGGCGATTGATAAGCTCTGCTTAATCTGGGTTAGGCCACCGACATCAACTACGCAATTATAAGGCTTTGAGGTATTTACACCGGAATGGTTGCATTAATCGGAGTTGCAATGGATAATTGCAGCTTGGTTGCAATTAATCCTGGCTGAAATACAATCTTCTTTGCAATTAATCCTGGTTTGAAAATATCGGGAAGTGCAGGTTTGAGCATTTATGATTGCAGGTCGCTACACCTAGCCCCGACCATTGGTGACTCTGCCATCGGTTATGAATCAAGGTTAGCCAACTAAATCTAAAATAAATTGTTTTAGCTTTATTTACTAATATTTCCGGTTGTGTTGCAAAAATCGCTGCCGAGTTGGTAATCTAATTTATTGGGAGAGTTAAACACTACCTCAATGAAATTCAAGCACCCTTTCAAGTGGCGGTACTTTCAACCCTGGACTTGAATTCAAATCATTTCATACAGCAATAAGAACAATTAGGGGTTATGAAATGATAAACATAATTAGGAAAGAACAAATTCAAGGATTGGTCAAAGGTGACATTAAAGGTCAAATGAAATTTATTGCTCAAATTTTTGGAGCGGCTGCATAAATTGCTTCCTTTCCAAAGAGCTTTCTCACCTCAATAAGTTTTTGCAACACAACCTTTTACTATGAGCAATTTGCCACTTTCTGAGCGGACCAAGCACCTAGTTCGGGCGCAGCTGCACCGACTCCTCCTGCTATTGAGTAGAATTGATATTGTCCGGTCATAGAACCGACTGGGGCAGCTCCTACAGGACTTGATGTTATCAGGGTTCCCTCATGAGATGTTACATATTGTATGTTAGTAACACTTCCCCACCATTTAACTCGATCACCTTGCTGTATCCAGTTACCTCGCCAAGTAGGTGCAGCACCTGGGGCTTCCTGCCATGTTCCACTTAGAGGTTCACCAACTACAGAACCTGCAACTGTAGTGAAAGCAACACAATAAGTTGCAGGTTGATTACGATTAGGATCTGGATAATAGGTAATCTGCCAGGAGCCATTAAGCTCAGGCAACGCCATAGCAGGGGTAGAGCTTAAAACAGGACTGCCTATTAATGAACAACCGATTTTCCATTTGCACTTCATAATGATTCCTTCTAAACTTTGGACTCATTGTTGGAGATGCTGTTATATATAGGCAATAAATTTGAATTCAACTAGGTCTCATGTTTCTAGTTGAAAAAGTAGATTAAGGGTTTTACAACATCCCCTGATAACTACATTAGTTGCTTTATAAAACATGAACTAATAATTTATATGAACTTCTATTTAAATAGGACTTAACGGTAGAAATGTTGGACACAGACATAAAATTTCACATTGCAAGTCCACTAGGGATGCGGTTTGTCCAGTAGACATAAGTAGCTAGGCGCAATTAAACTTAAAACGCTCTAGCGAGTCCTTCCTTTTGTCGCTTCGCGTTTTCATTACTTTGATAGCACTAACCGCTAAACTATTCTCATCTCCAAACATTTGTCCGGCAATTTCATGCACTTTGAGTTGATGCCATTTAAAAGAATCTGTAAACAAATTATAGACATTGTTTACACTACCATTGCTAAGTTGTGAAGATCATTGTCTAGAATCGCTTTGATGGTACTGACGTATCAGATGCCGCCTTTTTTGGTCTTCATGCCGCGCCCTTTTAGTTTGCAGCAAAAGTAGCAAGCTATTCAGTGTGAAGACATTAAAATAGCCCAGGTTCTTCTACCAGGGCTTGGGCTTTGAAATAATGAATTTGGTATATTGAGTAGATTTAGCTTCCAGGTGTCACTGTCACTCGCTACATTCCTGCATTGACCTAAGTGCATTGATTAGGATGACAGCACAAGCTGTATGCTCTAAGTGCGCTCTTGGTGTACCAAGGCTTCAATCGTAGACAGGGATGCGTACCTGAGACTCTCAAGTGATGCCGCTGTCTCGTACTTACTCTGTAAATGTGATGCTTACCTATATATTTATTCGTTTGACATCTGAAATTTATGCAGTCAGCAAGTCATCTTTTGAGCAATTGAAAGGAGCGAATCGCTATCTTTTCTCAGTTTCTAGTGCCAAAGAAATGACAACTAAGCCTGGGATAATTTCAATTAGTAAAGCAAAGCTTGTGAAAATTGACCAAAAATCAGTATGCATATAATCGGATTATAGGTGAAGCGTGTTAGTTATCTGTGACTCACCTATAGAGCTATATGTCTAACAGACATGACTTATGCAGTCACCTATAAGTGCAAAACTGAAAGAGCAAACCATCACGGTGGAGACACAAACCTGATGGGATTCCCCCGGCCCTTTAAGTCGGGGTTTTCTTATCGTGCGATCGCATTCACCCTCTCTTCTGTTTACAGTTTTGTATACGATGTTGACACAACGGCAATATTACTTCTACACTGCTGTTGACATTGTTTACAAAACAGAAAATGGCAGAATCAAAAGTCATTTCGGTGCGAGTTCCGCTGGAGTTACTTGAAGCTATAGATAAATTGGCGACCGAGCGCTATCCCACTCGTCGCGGGGAACCTAACCGCTCTCAAGTATTGCTCGATGCCCTTGAAGCTTACTTCCGCCCTTCTGTTGACAACGTTGACATTTTGTATACATCGTCAACAAATACGGAAATAGAGTCGCGTATAGTTGGCTTGGTAGAGGAAAGATTAGTTTCGATTCAGTCGAAGTTAGCAGCTTTAGAGTCAGAGTTGGGGGAGTTAAGCGCTTGAGAGATTCCGCCGCACCTCTCAAGCAGCAGGAGCAACTCCTTAGCGCGTCGGCACTAACACCCCCTGAAGAAACGGCGGAGGATTCTCCCACTTTTACAAACCAATTGAGTGAGTGGTTAGTTGCTGGCGAGGCTTACCGGATTGCGTCGTCACGAGGACTAGAGAAAAGCCAGGTGACATTTCGCCGCTGGCTTGCCGATCTGATTGCCACTGGTAGAATGCCACCTGAGTTAGAGAGGCTGGGATTGGTGGCAGATTTGGATACCCGCAGGAAGGCCAACCCGAAGGATAATGAGCGTGCGCTGGCTGCGATTTGAGGATTGAAGCAAAGACGGTAGT
>DATNQH010000416.1:0-11143 GCA_036704105.1 Leptolyngbyaceae cyanobacterium
CAGTAGTAGGACGAGTTTGCATTTTTTTGCTCCGCTGAGAAAAAGTGAAATAATTGCTTTCTGCCTGAAGGTACAATTAAAAAGCACTTCTAAAGGACTATTGTCAAGAACTTTTTAAATAACTAAATCTGTCAACAGAGAGTGTAAAAGTTTTAGTTTTATAGCAATGTATTATTTATAACTAGAAATCAGTATTTATCTTCACCGAATAGCTGCTAAAGGAATTTAACTTTTGCTTTAGTCAATTAAATCTCATCCGGCAAAAGACATAGTTTTCAGACCTGGGGTGGATGCTTTGAGTTGCCCTAAACCGTGATTCTAACCCTATGGAGTTTGAGTTTTAATTCTAAAGTCCAGAGTTCCTCCTCACATAACTTTAATTAGCGCCGATCGCAGCTTAAACGAAGGAATAACCATGTTTCAGAATACAGAAACAATAGCGGGACTATACAAAACGGTCTTCTGGCTGGCACAGATTGCTTCCCCTGATGGAGGAGTAACTACGCCAGCAGAAGCAGCGTTTGTACTTTCAGGGCCCAAGTTTTTTGTCGCCTTGATTTCAGGTGTGATCCTGGCTTTTGCTGTCCAATTAGTATTAACAAACCTCTCTGTAGCCGCTGGAATTTCCTACTTGGGAAGGCAATCAGACTCAGATGGAGGTGACGGTGCATCTGGGAATGTGGGCGGAACGGTACGCAAAATTGGTACAGCAGTTGGAATTTGGACGTTAATTACAGTCAGCATCGCCTTATCGATCGCTTGTTTCCTAGCAGTGAAACTAAGCTTGTTGACTGTGAATGTGGGACTTGGGGCGATCCTGGGTTTGGTAATCTGGGGCGCATACTTTTTGATGCTGGTTTGGGTAAGTTCAACAACTGTAGGGTCTTTGATCGGCTCAGTTGTAAATGCGGCAACTTCTGGTTTTCAAGCGATTATGGGAACCGCTACTGCCGCAATTGGAGCTAAAACTGTTAACGATCAGGTGGTGAAGACAGCTGAAGCAGCAGCAGCAGCAGTGCGGCGTGAAATCGGCTCAGCAATAGATCCAGACAGCATCCGAGAAAACGTCGAAGATTATTTGGACAGGTTGCGTCCCCCAGAACTAGATCTAACAAGGATTAGGCGCGAATTTGAAAGTTTACTCAGCGATCCGCAGTTAAGATCGGTGATTGGAACTGGGGATCTGCGTAACATCGATCGCTCTAAGTTTCTCGATCTAGTCAAGGATCGCACAGATATATCAAAACGAGACGCTAACCGCATCGTAGACCAGTTGGAAAGCGTTTGGCGAGATGTAGTAGATCGGCAAGAACCACAACGCGATCGCATGGGCGAGTTGATCGATTATCTCAAATCGGTGCAGCCTGGGCAGACGAAAACAGATGAACTCAATGCCAAGCTGGATCAGTTGATGGATGAAATGCGATCGTCTAAGCAAGCCGACCAAAAGGTAGCTGACAAAGCTACTGTAGGCCCAGTTCAACAAACCCTCCAAACTGGTATCAATACAGTAATCGGAATGGTGATGGGACGGGCGGATCTATCGGATATAGATGTAGAAAAGATCTTGCGATCGCTCCTCACTGCTAGAGACAAAGTAACCGAGCAAGCGGATAAAGTAGCGACGCAGACAGGGCTAAAATCTGCCGAGGTTCCATATACCACAATTCGGGCAGATGTGGAAAACTACCTGCTCAATACCTATTCTTGGCAAATGAGCCGGGATAAGATCTCGCAGGAATTCCGCGATGTCCTCTACGATCCAGCCGCAGATCCGGGAGAAGTGCGCCGTCAGCTAGAGCAACTTTCCAGAAACGATTTTGTTCAACTGCTTGGGCAACGGGGTATACTCACCCAAGCTCAAATTAATCAAATTAGCGATCGGCTCGAAACTATCCGACAAGAAGTTTTAACCGAGGTAAGAGCAGCTGAGGAAAGAGAAGCAGTACAAGAACTTCAGCGTCGAGTAGAAAGTTATCTACTCGTTACCAGCAAAGCAGAATTAACTCCAGAAGGAATTGAGCGCAATTTCAAACCACTGCTGGAAGATCCAGACGTAGATCATGATACGCTCAACTTGCGTCTGACAAGGCTGGAGCGCCAATCAATGCGACAAGTGCTACTTCAGCGCAACGATATTACTCCAGAAGAAGTAGATCCGATTCTGGATCAATTGGAAAAACAGCGCCAGCAAGTTGTGATTGAATCCCAAGGATTGGCAGAACAGGCAAAATATCAAGCCGAAACGCTGTGGCTGAATTTAGAGTCATATCTGCGTAACACTGGCAAAGAGCAACTCAATCCTGACTCAATTAGAGCTGATCTCAAAACTCTGCTTGACGATCCGCAAGCTGGAGTAGCAGCAATAGGAGCGCGGCTGTCTCGCTTCGATCGCGACACATTGGTGAAACTGTTGAGCCAGCGACAAGACTTGAGTGAAGATCAAGTCAACTCTACTATCGCTTCTGTTGAGCAATCTTGGCATGGCGTTCGCCGCACACCTCAAAAGGTGGCTTCTCAAGCTAAGCAACAGTATGATTCTGTGACTCAAACAATTGCCGATTATCTGCGCAATACAGGTAAGTCAGAGTTGAATCCCGAAGGCATCCAGCGGGATTTGAATCGGCTCTTTTCTAACCCGCAAGAGGGTGTGTCAGCGATCAGAAGACGACTGTCTCAAGTTGATCGCGATACATTGGTGAAGCTGTTGAGTCAGCGCCAAGATTTGAGTGAGGAGCAAGTTAATCAGGTAATCGATTCTATGCAAACTTCGATTCGGGATATTGCCAAAGCGCCCCGTCGTTTTGCTTCCCGGACGCAGCAAAGAGTCCAAGATTTCCAAACTAATTTGGAAGAATACTTGCGTAACACTAACAAGGAAGAACTCAACCCCGAAGGAATCAAGCGCGATTTAAATCTGTTGTTGCACGATCCGCGCGTGGGAATGGAAAGTATAAGCGATCGCTTGTCTCATTTCGACCGCGAAACACTAATTGCGCTGTTGAAAATGCGGCAGGATCTTTCGGACGAAGAAGCCGCAAGAATTGTAGACAATATACTGTCAGTCCGCGAACAATTTGTTGAACAAGTGCGGGCGATTCAGCGGCGAATTCAAGATGCGATCGAGGGGATTTTCGCTCAACTGCGCAATTATCTCAATTCGCTCGACCGTCCCGAACTCAACTATGACAGCATCAAGCGCGATGTGCGGACAATGTTTGACGATCCGCAGGCTGGATTTGATGCCATCAGATCGCGGCTTTCTTCTTTTAATCGTGATACTTTGGTAGCGATTATGAGTTCCCGCGAGGATATTTCAGAAGCGGATGCTAACCGAATTATCGATCAGATTGAAGGAGCGCGTAACAGTGTCCTGCAACGGGCAGAAAGAATTCAGCAAGAGGCGCAAAGACGCTTAGAAGCTGTGAAGGAAGAAGCGCAGCGTCAAGCTGAAGAAACTAGAAAGGCGGCTGCATCGGCGGCTTGGTGGTTGTTTGGCACGGCTCTAGTGTCGGCGATTTGTGCGGCTGTAGCGGGTGCTGTAGCTGTGGCTGTGTAACGGTTTTTGGTTGTGTGTTAATTTTTAGCCTCTTTTGATGAGAGGCTTTTTTATTGGGACAAACTGCAAAGGGGCTTGCTGGACGCACAGGGAAAAGTTTTATTGTTCCAGTAAGTCATATCATGTCTGTCGAATTGCTCATAATAGAAAACCACCTCTCCCCCAACCAGGGGTTGGGGGAGAGGTTTGAACGCAATTATGGGTAAGTAAGCGGACTAGATATTAGATAAGTATTAGAATACTGAGCGCTGAGAAAGTCAAAATTGAATTACCTAGGGAAATGGTCAGATAGTAAGTGCGATCGCGTTTTTATTCGTCCATAACGATTCACAGTCCACACCTTCACCAAACTATTCGTGCTGAGAATAAGCCGCTTATAGCCTTTAACTATAAAGTGGCGGGGAATAACCAGCATTCTCAATCCAGTTTTAAAATGTACATTGCGGGATTTGCTCTGGTTACTCTCGACCCCAGTTCGCCTTGGCTGTACCGCTTGCATCTGCTATCGTCTCATCCAGGTATTGATAAATTTAAAAACCCCTGAAACCATTAGTTTTCAGGGGTTTTACTCATGAAGCGGGCAGCGAGAATCGAACTCGCATCAATAGCTTGGAAGGCTATGGTTTTACCACTAAACTATGCCCGCAAATTGCTTAACAATCCAGCTAAAATACTATAACACGATTTTAGCTGATCGAACACGCCTAGCACTCCAACTAGTTATATCAGCCTTGAAATTGCAGAAGCAGGAGCAGTAACTCAAGCCTATGCAGCAACTGCTAGAAGTATTTTTGCCTCCTGATCCTGACTTTAGCTAGCGCGATCGTTTAGGATAAGGAACAGTTGAATTATCGTAAACGTTTACACCGTTGTTTTTTTCTTCAACTGATTACCAACCGCCAAGCTCAAATCAATTTGACAGTTCTTTTGGGTGGCTAGTTCGTCCTACCAAACCAGAAGATGTAGCCGGAGTTGCTGAAATTCTTGCCGATAGCTTTCACTCTCGTGAGGGATTCTTTGGTTGGGCTTACCCACTGCTGCGTTTGGGCATATATGAAGACATTCGTAGCCGACAGCGTTCAAGTTTGCAGCATCATATTTGTCTGGTTGCTGTTGAAGCAAAAGCAACTACACGCAACTGCTATGATATCTCTGACAAAGTAGCTGGGACTGTAGAAATGACGGTGCGATCGCCCTTCTTAGGATTCGGCGATTTCTACAACTGCACTCATCACTTTAGCCGTCAATATCCTTACTTATCAAACTTGGCTGTCGACTCAAACTATCGTCGTCAAGGAGTTGCCATACAATTACTTATAAACTGCGAACGCATTGCCCTATCTTGGGGATTCTATGACCTCTACCTTCATGTTTTGGAAAACAACGATGCGGCAAAGCATCTCTACTTTAAGTTGGGTTATCAGTTGCACTCTAGCGATACTAGCTGGAGTGCAAGGCTTTTGAAGCGACCTCAACAACTTTTGTTGCACAAGCACCTGCGTCCTACTGCAACCCCCTAAATTTGATCTACGAAGATCGCCCTTCGGTCAAGTCGCGCGATCGCTTAAATCAAATCCAATAAATTTATAATAATTAATTCAACACTTGAAATTGCGATCGCCCATAATTTATTATTTCCTCAGCAATAGTATAAACATGAAATAATTGAAAGTATTAGTTTAGTACTTGTACTTACTCCCACTTGTGATTTCTCAAATCTAGTCTGAACAGGAGAGCGCCTGGATTAGAGAGCAAATAAAACTATTAAAAAAAGTTTAAATTATCTGATAATTTAGCTATTCTCAGTTTTAGAAGTGCGTGGTTGTTCAAAATAAAAGATTTAAAAAACAAATCTTTATTAAGACTTTAAAATTACCTTACAGTTACTTTATATTAGCTTTTAATAAATCAAATAGAATATGAAGCAAAATGATTCAGACGCGGCTATCTAGCGTTTTTTTGTTTATTTGATGGCTGTGTTGTTGATATAAGGGAAGGCAAACTTTTTAACTTTCCTCCCGGCTATTCCTTCATCTGCAAACCCACAGGAAATTTATGTTGAGTAGGAAAACAAATGGATAGCAAAATCCTGCATTATTACCAACCTGCTCTAGCATTAGCTGATGCCCCTATCAGCAGTACCTGTGTCACCAGTCCTTGTGGCTCTAGTGACATGACAAATGGAAATGAAGGTCAAAATGCTTCAGAACTTCTCCAACTGCTGCATAGTGGACAAGTGCTAATGGTAAATAGTCGTCGGCGGAACGGATTAATCATCTTTAACCGCTTTCATGCTGAGTTTGCCGGACCAGGAGCAGCAGTTGGCGGCTTTTATGACCGAGATTGTGAAGGAGCCATACCTGTGGGAAATCTTTCTTTAGTGACTCCTGAATCTCATGAAGAACGACAGAAAGCTTACCTAATCCGACGGCAGTGGATTCGGTTAATGAAACAAATTACAGAGAAGCCTTCCCCTCAGCAAAGAGTCCTAAAAATTCTGGAGCAGTTTGAACAGTACTTTGACTCAGAGACAGTTGCCCGGATACCAGATGAAGCTTTCGCCATGTTAGTAGGCGTTCTGCCACACACAGTTAGAACGGTACGCAAAGCATCAGGTAACTTAGAACGTCGAGGCAGATTTTGAACGGGAGATCTGAGCGAACTGAGGGAGAATAAGACAAGGGGACAAGGGGACAGAAGAGAGCAGGGGGAGCAGGGGATGCAGGGGAGGCAGGGGGAGAAAAGCCACTCATCACTCGCCACTCGCCACTCGCCACTCACCACTATTTTCTAGAGCTGCTAGTAGTCTGTGAAGTGTGCGTGAATTTTCCTCTGGGCTACCTATAGTAATTCTTAATCCATTGCTGAGAAGGCGAATCAGAGTACCATCTGCTTGCAGTTGTTGATGTAGCTGAGTTAATTGCGCTTTGGCTTGGGCGGCACTGTCAGTATTTTTAAGCTGGAGAAAAACAAAATTAGCAGCACTATCGTAAACTTTTAATGCTGGATGCTGGGCTAAAGCTTGGCTAAGTTTAACTCGTTGTGCTAATAGCTGAGGAATTAACTCAAGCAGCAAATGACGATTTTGCAGGGTTGCTTTCGCTGCTGCTTGGGATAAGGTAGGCAGGTTGTAGGGTAAGCGAATTTTTTCTAGCGTGGCGATTAGATCCCGATGAGCTACGCAATAACCAACTCGATGCGCTGCTAACCGAAATGCTTTAGAAAACGTTCGCATCACTACCCAATTCGGTCGATTGAGCAATTCACTCACAACCGTTGTTTGACTAAATTCAAAGTAAGCTTCATCTACTACTACTAAAATTTCCTCTGGTAGACTGCGCAACCATTCGAGTTCCGCAGCAGTTAAAACATTACCAGTGGGAGAATTGGGATGAACGACAAAAACTACTCGAATTGGCGGATTGTGAGTTTGTGTGACGAGTTCAGCAGCAGCGACTAAATCTATCTCAAAATTCTCTGGCTTTCGCTCCACTGCTACCGCTGGAATGCCCAATGTTTGGGCTAGAATTGCATACATCCCAAACGTAGGATTAGCAACTAAAACCGATCCTTCTCCTCCCAAACAAGTTGCTATGAGCAGCGAACGGATCAGTTCATCAGAGCCATTACCTATAGATATATTGGCAGATGTAAAGTTGGCGGCAGATGAGTTAGCTGATTCATTCACATAATCAGCGATCGCACCTTTTAGTTCCTCACTGCTACCATCCGGATAGCGATTCGTCTCAATTAGCTGCTGATATGTCCACGCCAGCTTTGCTTTTAACTCGCTGGGTAAATCAAACGGATTTTCATTCGTATCCAGCCGATCAACTGCAATAGACGACTCGATACCAGCGTTGTGGTTCGGATTGGCTTTATAAGCAGTGAATTGAGCTAGATCTGACCTGATGAATGGGAGCATTGCTAGTGGCAAGTGTAATGATGAATTATGAATGCTGAAGGCTGAATTCATCATTCATCATTCATAATTCATAATTTAGTTGACAGAAGACTTGAATTATATCCCAAATTTCAGGCAGAACATCAGCCAAAGCGTGGTCGCTTTCCAGTTCAATTAGCTGCACCCAAGGACGCTTTTGAGCAAAGTTGCGGCTGGCAAGTATGGGTATAACTTCATCATGACTACCATGTAGGATCAGGGTAGGAACAGCACGTGAAAGTTGTTGTTCGCAATATTGCGTCGCATCTACGACAAAATTGTAATTTAGCGGTAGCGATCGCCCCTCTCCATAGTGATAAACTGACAAATATTTTTCTGCTTGCCATTGCTGAAGTTTTTCTGTGCCTAATTGCGGCAACCAATGGCAAAGAAACTCAAAGGCTGGGGCTAATAATACCAAAAGCTTGACTTGTGAATGTTTTTGTGCTATAAAAGCGGCTGTGAGTCCGCCTAAACTAGAGCCAATTAAAGTTACAGGAGTATGAGGCGGCGCTAGTTCTGCGGCAACTTGCTCTAGCTGGCGAGTAATGGTTAGATGGGAAAAATCGCCTTGATTTAGATCGGGGATTGTGAGATTAATCTGTAGTTCGGCGAAGCGATCGCGCAGATAAACAGCCTTAGTCGATTCGGGACTAGAGGCAAATCCATGCAGATAAATAAAATTTTGTTTGTCAATTGTCAATTGTCATTTGTCCTTTGTTATTTGTCATTTGTCTATAACTCCTGACTCCTGACTCCTGACTCCTGACTAAACTATTTTAGTGTTAAGCAGGTTGACTATATTTTTCATCAACGACCGATCGGTAGTCAAATCGCGATCGCTGGCAACCATAGCAGGTTCTGGTGTTGTTTGCACCATTGGCTCTTGTGTTGTTTTGGCAGTAACCAGAGGAACTGCATCAACTAAACCAGCCATTTTCATCCTAAAAGCAATTTGTTGGACGGTTTCGATTGGTAGTTGCAGTCGTAGCGAGATCGCCTTGATTGAAATCTTACCATCAGCCACCTCCCAGACTTGCCACTCTTGAGAATCAAGCTGTAAACGGGGCTTATCTGCGCTTGCCTTTTGCAAACCAAAAGTTGGATGTGGTAGCTTTTGTGCTAAGACTGTCCAGTCTCTAAGTACTCGCAACCCTAACACATTAGCTTCAGAGGCTGACAAATTTAAGCCAGTCATTTCTGCTTTGGGTAGGGTAGTTTTGCTATCAAAAGTAAATCGACTACTAGCTGGTAACTTAAATAAAGCACAAACTGGCTGAATCGCTTGCGCATGGAATAGCACTTGAAGTTGCTCGTCAGTCAACACCTGTTTTGCTTTCAAGTAAACACCTAGAGGTTGATCTATCCCAGACCATTCTTGCAAGAGGTTAATTTGTTCGGGTTTAAGCCAGCCTCGATGTTTGAGCATTGAGAGCAAGCCTTTGTGATCCAGGTTGTCTGCTACCGCGATAATTCGGCCCTTTTTAAACCAAAGATAATGAGGTTTCCCCCCCTGTGGCTCGGCGTTTGGTTCAGGCTGGAGCAAGAGCAAGCCACTTTTATAAAATTGCTCAGTGAAGTGAAAAATTTCTGGCAATGAAAATTCTGCTAACTGTCCTGTAATCTGCATAATTTGCTTTTCTTGATTTAATATCCAACCCTTCGAGCGGTCATTTTTTATTGATCATTTATCATTTGTTCAAAACCAATAACTCTTGACTCTTAAATATTTTCAATTAATAATATTTATAACAATTGTATTTCTTTAAGAGAACAGTGAAATCAATGAGGTTTTTGATTCTTCTAGCGTAGTTTATTCAAAACTTAAGTAAAAATTAGCCAATAAAAATCAGTTGGTCAAGGCTTGACCAACTGACTGGGATGGAAGAATTGATTGTGTCTGCTATTTAACGCATGGTGACAAATTCTTCTGCGGTAGCAGGATGGATCGCTACAGTAGCATCGAAGTCTTTTTTGGTTGCTCCCATAGTGACAGCGATCGCTACACCTTGAATGATTTCTGCTGAATATTCTCCCACCATATGAGCGCCGAGTACGCGCTCGTTCGATGCATCTACTACCAACTTCATCAGTGTCTTGTCTGCTGCACCCGTTAAACTGTGGAATAAGGGACGGAAACGAGCGCGATAGATTTTTACGCCGTCATCTCCCAGTTTTTCCCTAGCATCGTCTTCACTCATTCCAACGGTAGCGGCTTCAGGAGTGGAAAACACAGCTGATGGAACAAGCGAGTGATTGAAAGCGCGGCGGTTATTGCCAAATTCAGTATCAGCAAAGGCGCGACCTTCACCAATGGCGACGGGAGTTAAATTTACCCTATCGGTGCAGTCACCTACGGCAAAAATATTTGGTTGGGAGGTTTGGCTGTATTCATTGACAGCGATCGCCTTCATAGTACTGTAACCCGGTCCTTCGATTGAACTGGGGACGATATCGATCCCAGCATTTTCTAAACCGAGTCCGTCTACATATGGAACTCGACCAGTTGCAGCCAGAAATACATCTGCGATTATTGGTTCATTATGTTCGCCAGATAAGGACAACTTCAATCCTTCAGGCACTTGCTCAACTTGTTTAACTATAGTGTTAGGAATCATCCGAATACCATGATGAGTCATGCCTTGCTGTATTTCGGTGCGGATGTCGCTATCGAAGCCGCGCAAAATTAGATCTTTGCGAATGATTTGCGTTACTTCACAACCCAAACCACGCATAATTCCGGCAAATTCCACGCCGATGTAACCAGCACCAATAATGGCGATGTGCTTTGGTTGTTTGGGCAAGTGAAACATTTCATTTGAGGTGATGACGTGTTCCATACCTGGTAAATCTGGCTTGATCGGACGACCACCAACAGCAATTAGAATTTTGTCAGCAGTAATCTTGCGTCCATCAACTTCAACAGTGTGAGGATCTACAATTTTGGCGCGACTGGGAATTAGTTCTACCCCAGCTTTTGCCAAGAAGCCAGTATGCATCTGTGCTAAGCGATTGACTTCATTATCAATTGCAGTAATGAAGTGTTCCCAGTCTAAGCTGGTTTCACCGACGTGCCAGCCATAGCCTGCTGCATCGTGAAATAATGCTGGAAAGCGAGAGCCATAAACCATGAGTTTTTTGGGAATACAGCCCCGGATAGCACAGGTTCCGCCAACTAAACTTTCTTCAGCGATCGCAACACGCGCCCCATAACTTGCTGCCCGTTTGGAAGCCGCTAGCCCTCCAGATCCAGCACCAATAACAAACAGGTCATAATCAAATGTCATGAGTCAATCTTTCCTTACGTGACAACTAATCAAGATTGGGGCAAAAAAATTACTTTAAACAAGACGTAGAAGTTTGCACTCTGCCTATTTCTATTATCTCTTACCACTCACACCCCCCTCACTCCCTCCTAAACGGGGGGAAGGCCACTCACCTCTTACCACTCACCACTCGCCTCTGTACAGACGCGATATATCGCATCTCTACCACTCGCCACTCAGCAATTCTCATTATGACTAATCACTGTTCAATTGCTGAAAAAGCCAGTAATGTAAGGATATCTGAAAGACCAAAGAGAGCCAGAACGGTTGAAACAGTCTGGGTTGTTTGATGGAATAGTGGGTTCTTTTCGCCAG
>DATNQH010000417.1:0-6241 GCA_036704105.1 Leptolyngbyaceae cyanobacterium
TTTGCACCCAACAGTTTTCCTGGTGCGAATGGCGCAGTGGCACCACACTGATTCCATCCCGAACTCAGAGGTGAAACACTGCTGCGGCGACGATACTTTGGGGGTAGCCCCACGGGACAATAGCTCCGTGCCAGGTTTTTATTTCAAATCAAAGTCTCCTTCCTTAAACTTGGAAGGAGACTTTGTTGTTTGTGTATGTAAATTAGTTCCATATTAATACGGGAGTAGTAGTCTAACTCAATCCATAAAACCTGACTACAATCATAAATAATAGATTCCGCAATAAAAGCCCGTAAGCTGGAGTGCTAAACCAGTTATTCTGAGTGCCAAGATGAAAAACCGGGGCTAATATTTTAGCTAATAACTCTATCCATTTAACAGTTCTAGGATATTCCCACAAACATTTAAGCCAAGCAGTTGGAATACTGCTTTTTCCTACAAACGCTTCAATGAGATCCCCTAAAATAGCGGCTGTAGTATCTGTATCGCCGCCATAAGGAATAATTTATTCTATTACTTAAGGATAACTTTGCTAATACTCAACTAGGTATGAATAAATACTGGTAGGTGTGATAAATATAGCCACTAACGCCCCCGCCAAGTTCCATTTGAGCAGCAAACGATTAGGTATATAGTAACTATCTACACTATTGCAAGCTTGGTTTATCAGTTTTAAAAAACTAGATAAATGATTTAGTTTTGGAGAGTAAAATAGTATTTTTGGGGAGTAACATTTGATCGCTGACTGGATAAGTATGCAGCGATCGCTACAGCTAAAGCTCCAAATTCCGTTTTTAGGCCAGTGTGTTAGTCGGGTAGATGCTATGACTAGTTCGCGTAACTTTTGGGAATCATTGGTATAACAAACACCAATAATAGCGCTTCTAGTAGTTGAACCATTACCCGTAGAGAGAAGATACCCGAATGTTCGGGCTTGAATCCTAACCACAATTTCAAAATAGCTTTCAGGGTTGCGTAACTAATGCCGCCAGGCAAACCAATTAACCAAAAACGTAATTGCCAAGCTAAATTTGTCGTAAAGGTTGACACTTGACTAAATGAAACAATTAAAGATTGAGCCACCATGCAGGTATGCTCTGTATCATCTGAAATTATACCTCTACCAAAGAGAAAGTTATGCCCGTTTAAATTTGGATAAAGGCGATATTAGATTTCTTGCAAAAGTGTTTTAGTGATCGAGTATAAAATTCGCAAAAATCAGCATACTACTCCCAACAATTGTAAGCATTAGGCGCGGCAACTCTTTAGCCGGGAAAAATAGCAAGTACCTAATTATACTGCTATTAGGACTTATGTAAGAGGTCTATTTACCAACCTTAAAAGTAAAATTGGAAGTTGGTGTTACAAAACCATTAGATTCTGTTTTGTTATCCGGTAGAATCATTATGAATTTACTAAAGTTAAGTTGCTATAGAGCGTAGAAGCAACTCAATATGTCCGTGAAATTACTGTTGGCATAACAGCGAGGTTAGGCTAGATTGCTATTGCAAATTTAGTTTTCTTAGTTCACGTTGACTACTACAAAATATTGAGTTGAGCTATAGTGATTTTTTGCCAAAAGTTAAAATAAGTATAAAGCTGCAAAAACTACAATATGCTACAATATTACTGCTTTCGACTTGGATACAAAGCAGAGCTTGCCAAGCTGTAGTCCTTGGCGGTTACAGCTTTGAGGGTAACTACACCCCCTAATAGTAGTGACTCCAGTGTAACATTTAGCAATTTTAATCTTGTTGGATTAAGTACTCAAAACTTCATTAGTGGTACTTCTGGTCAGGCTTTATCGGCTGGTTCTTGGAAGGTTAATACAAGCCCTACGACTACGGGTGCAAATGTAGATTCAAACACAGCATACTTTCAATTTTCGCTAACGCCGCAAAGTTCTACTTTAAAGTTTGATTCGATTACATTTCAGATAAGTGGGAATGGTTCAGGATCAGCTCCTAACAACATTTCTGTGGCTTCAAGCTCCAATGCTAGTAGTGGTTTTACTATTATTACGACCGTTCCTAATCCCTATGGCAGTACCTTCCAACCTTTAACTTTAAACTTTTCTGGTTCATCTTTACAGAATACAGGTGTTTCAAGTCCAATTTATTTTCGCCTTTTCGGTTCTGGTGGTACTCCTGGTGGCAGACTTGATATTGATGAACTGAGAGTGACTGATACACGGGCTGTTCCCTTTGGATTCTCCCCAAGTTTAGGGATTGTAGGATTAGGTGTGCTATTTAGTAGTAGAGAAATATATAAAAGGACGAAAGTGAAACTATCTAAAATCCATCTTTTGTGAGTTAATCGAGCTATTTTGGGCAATATTTTGATTAATATCAAAGAGTTGGTAAAACTGACATCTTGCATTAAATTTAATGCAATGGGAAAAAGGCAGAAGTAAACTTTAAATATCTACATACTCATGTCTGCTATTTTGCTCCAAGCATGATCGCTAGTTCAAGAACTGATGAATTTGATGCCAACGCACTATCAGCAAAACAGCCTGCAAGCACTATTGGATCTGTTTTTAGAAGCAACTGGCTTGCCCTTGTCAGAATTAGCGCCAAACTAAATCAGCTGGTGCATTAAGTCGGTTTTTGAATGAATACAAGTGGTCTACGCGGCAGGTAATTAGGTTGGTGAGAAGGCAGCGCTGCACTAAATTTTGTCACAGCCACGTAAGGGTCGCAAACCAACCCTACAAGCGATCATAGACTTAACAACACTGGAGAAGGCTGGGAAGTTCAAACAGTTTTAACATCTGATCTGAGTCTACAATAGACCTCTTGCAAAAGTCCTAACAGTAGTATAGTCAAGAATTTGCTATTTTTTCCGGCTAGAGAGTTGCCAAGCCTAATGCTTACAATTGTTGGGAGTCGTATGCTGATTTTTCCGAATCTTATACTTGTTCGCTAAAACACTTCTGCAAGGGGGCTATTGTCGGCGTTTGCATAACCTTTCATATGGGAGTCTAGTAGCATTACCAATAGCAGTTCCTAGTAAACAGCTAATGATTGAGTCAGAATCTAAAAATGGCATTTAGAAATATTAATTTAGAAATATTAAGCTAAGACCTATTAATTTTTTTGTTTGACATAAAGTAGACTATATGATTGACAGGCTGGTCAAGATTGAAGCAAAGCAAGATGAAAGTATTTATATCAAATCTTGCAATAGTATAAGTCTGAGGCTTTGCCTCAATGTTCTTGTTCCCAAACTGAACCAGGGGACAAGGATGGGGAGCCTTTGACTCCAGGGAAAAATTAAGGTGCAACATTTGAATTATTTTACTTTAGGCGAGTTAAGTCAAATTGCATCTATACTCATCATGCAATAGCTAGATACTCAAATTCTCTCAGAACCTTTAACCTAGAAGTGTTGTGCCAAGAGATTTGATTGTGGATGCAATACTAGAACGATCGCGCGAACTCAAACAAGCCTTAACTGATTTTGTTCTTGATGCTGAAGGAGAACTAGCAGAATCATTAGAGGCTTATGCAGCTGCTCAGTCCCGTCGAGATCGTTATGATAGTTTCCAGCAAGACTTGATTGTTGACACTTTTCTTACAGAAGCCAAAGTTGGGGACAAGACACCAATAGATTTATTTCTGGAAAGCCAACCAGAGGTAACACAAGGCGATCGCCAACTAATTAATAACTGGCGACGTAGCTTTATTGGGTTATTTGCCATAACTAAAATTCTACCTGATGGGTTCGAGTTGAGGAACTGGCTGACAGCCAAGCATTACATCGTCAAACCAAACAACACGCAAACACTACAAGAGATGTTTCGGTTTAAGGAGGGAGAAATTTTATTAACTCGTATTTCTCCTGTGACTGACACCTACTGGATGTTCTCTAGTCCCTACACAGCTATGGGTAAGTTGGGTAAACCCAAGCTAGCAGTAGCAATTGGTAACTTTAAGGAAAACTATAAAAACCATCTTTACAGCGATGCTCCAGATCTGCTTGAGCAAGCATGGCAATCTGTTGCACAATATCACCAGCAGTTTGTCGACTTTTTTGGTAGTGATGAAGTGACAATGCCTGGATATCAGCTGAATAAAAAAATTGCTGAATTTCAGGAAATAATAACGCAGAAACACTTAGCCGCAGCAGGTATTGATGACTCTAAATCCCTAGCAGAAATGGCTCAGGAAGCTGGAGTAGGAGAAGAGGAAATTAAAGCAGCCGCAGCGGAAGCAGGTGCAGACTCAAAAATAGTATCCCAACTGTTTGATAGCAAAAGTACTACCAAAATGGTGATGCCTAAAGTGGAATTACCTGCTGAACTGAGGAAAGCAGAACAGGTAACAGCTATATCCCATCCGCGTTGGGGTCAAATGTTTCTCCCAACCTATAGTCAGTTTAAAGCACTGTTAGAAGCACAGGACTGGCAAAGCATTGAAGGTGCAGAGAAATTGATTCGCTATTACTTAGAAAACTCAGCAATTAATACTTTTATCTGGCAAAAGTTAGCACAAAAATATCCAACTGGGCTAGAAAAAATCTTGCAAACAGTTTTAGAACGTCCAAATTTTCAGATCAACCGCGATTTAGAGGCACTTTTGCAAGAATTTAATAAACCGATAGAGCCAGATTTACCAGAAATTGCCAGCGTACCAGTACATCTAAACAATCTATTCCAAGAAGCTTTGACAGAGGTAAGTAAATCTAGTTCTAAGAGCAAGAGTAAAAAGAAGACTGGTTTCGGCTTTGAAAAGTCTTGATTGGATAGTGTTGATAGTACTAATGTCACAAGTTAGGCTTTGAGGCGATCGCTACTTATGAAGAATACTCCTTTGAGTTAAAGCAAATAACAGCAGCACACACAACTGAGTAAGCGATTTCCTATTTTTAATTTAAATTAGATTTTTCAACGTTTGGATCGTCAAAACTTGCGGTGGGGTTGCATCTGGTGGGTAAAGGAAATCTACTTGTACAAGTTGGCGATCGCCTGGAGTCATTCTTAATATCAGCAATGGTTTCCCGATCTGACCTCTCTTTTGCACCAAATGCACGTATTGCGTCCTCGCCAGATTTTGCCGATCATTATAACGTAGCCTAACTGTTCCTCGGAAAAAAACTTGTGTAGCGGGTGGATTGAAAAAACGTAACCCCCCTTTACTCAGTTGGTCTTCCTTCAATGGCGTTTGAATTGACAAAGTAACGGTTTGAGCCATCCTAGTATTGTTGTAGAGCGGCAAACTGAGACTGTATTGAATACCGTAGTTACCATGAGCCTGGTAAGCTGTATCTGGGTAGCGTACCAACATCGGCGCACTTTGAACTTGACTAGTACCCAACGTGCCACGAATGAGGGTACTAAGACCATAGGAAAAAGCTTGCCCCGAGCGAGGGATGCTGAGATACTTTGCTTTTGAATTATCTACGATCCGTGCCTGCCACTCGGAACCTTTGGCTACTCCAGCTACACGACCATAAGCTATTTTACCGCTAGTTTGCTTTGGGGAAGTTGGGGTTTTATCGCGCGGCCCAGCGAAATTACCTACAAACAAAAGATGCTGCCATTGTGCTAAGGTTGGCGATCGCTCAGTACGATTAGGATTCAAACGTGCATACATTGCCAGACTTGCAGCATAGACTTTACCACTACTTTGCAGGCGCACGAGTGTAGAGCGACCATTAAGTGGTGGATCTAGACCCCGCACCGGAATAGGAAGATTCAGCAACATCCGGCTTTGTCTGGGTGGAATTATCAGTTGTGCTGGGAAATTTGATTGTCGCTTGAGGCGAAGCACATCATCCATCACCCGATCGCCAGGCCCTGCAAAAACATTGCCCAACACATTCTCAACTAGAGGTGGCAAATCTCCAAAAGGCGCATCCGGTTGACTGAGATAACTAGCAGCCTGCAACACATTCACCTTCACTGGCTTGTTACCTGGATTATGTAGTAACACCCCTAAGTAAAGCGTCCTTAAATTATTTGGTCTGAAAGGCTTAGCGACGTGATGGACAAAGACATCAAATCGTCCTTGTAGTGGAAAATTCAGGTGAGCTGCTTTTACTCGTTTGCCAGAGGAGGGAAAAGTTGATAGTAGAATGCCTTCTGTCTGCACCTGTTCGGGACTATTGCTATTGAAAACTGGCACTGCGTCCAATCTACCAGGTAAAGGACGCACTACTTGAGGTTGTACCACTTCTTGAGGTGGCAAAGTAGGAGTGACTTGAGCAATAGTTAGAATTGGCAACAAATGCAGCATAA
>DATNQH010000418.1:0-5465 GCA_036704105.1 Leptolyngbyaceae cyanobacterium
CAAATTTGTGATTCAGAAAGTGTTAGATCGACCGAAACTGTTTCTCCATTGGCGGTAAAAGTATCAGGAGGAAAAATTTGCTCAAAGTTGTGATTTAATATGGGATGCATCCGAAAAAAGGCGGCACAGACATTCTTTTGACGTAATATGTGCTTAAATTTATTTAAGGCTTGGTTGGCAAACTCAGGTGTGTTAATTGCTGCTTCACTTAACAAAATGCCTGGGTAGCCATAGGGCGAGACAACATCAAAAATTTTCTGATTTGATTCTTGAGGTAGTATGTCATCACAGCTACGCAGTAAATAAGGGGCAAGGAAAATTTTTTCCCCATCAGCGATCACAATAGCTTCAGGAATTGTTTTTGTTCTTTTTGCCTCTATAGCTACATACTCAGGCAAGTGATACAGATCGTGGCGCAGTTTTTGCAGGATTTGTGACCAAGACGAATGGTTTTGTAGGTCAATTATTTGAATATCCATACTTAACTTATGTAAATGCCGAATTAGATTCAGCTATAGTATGTTAAAATTTTTACATAAATTGTACGGTTTAACTGTCTTTCTTTGACCACAACATGGGAAATATAGCCGGATCGCTAAAATCTGGTTCGCCGTTTGGCAATTTCCGACATAAAGTTTCGTAACCGATATGAATCTGTTCCCCTTTCTGATTCCAAGCAGGCTGATAATGGTTGCCATCGTCTTGCATATGAATTGCCATTGCTAGGCGGAAAGAGTTACTGTAATTGGGGTAGCTACCATGTATTGTCAAGCAGTGATGAAAGCTAACTTGACCTTTTTCTAAGGTCATTGGCACTTTGGTAATTTGTCTTCCTTGCTGACGAAACTTTTCTTCCAAATCGTCCAGGTTCTGGTCAAAAAAATTCTTGATCAAATGGGTATTTGACCACTTGTGGCTACCATCAAGTACAACCAATGGCCCAAGAAATTCGTCACAGTTTTGAAAAGGAATCCAAGCTGTGAGCAAGTTGTTTGAACTGCAAGTATGCCAGTATGCTTTGTCGGTGTGCCAGCCTACAACTCCGTTGTTGCTATCCTTAGTTGTTGGCGGCTTACACAGCAAAGAATCAGCAAATAGTCGAATTCGTTCTGTTCGGGCTAAACGCGCTGCGATCGCGGCAATAATTGGATAAAAGCCAAGTTCGTGGAGTTGCTTGTTTTGCAAAGAAACAAATTCATTATTGCGAATAAAGTTTCCATCTTCCGGCTTCCAATCACTGTATGCATTTTTTCCCAGAAGTGGGGTGTCTCGCTCTCCACGATAGTATCTTTCACTTCCTAAAATTGCAGCGTCGATCAGTTCGTCTGGCAGTATCTTTTTTGAAATATACCAGCCGTGTTCTTCGTAAAAAGCAACATCTTCTTCAGTAGGTAAAAGTGCTAATTGCTCCTTTGATAGTTGCTGAGTGCAAGTATTCATTGATTCAGTCACTCCTAATTTTTGTTTGTCATTCGTTATTTGTCACTTTTCATTGGTTATATAGTGACGATTTTTGAACGGACTTTTTTGTGCGGAGGGAATCTCCGCACCAGTCCTCATGCTTGAATGTCCGACTTTTTATTGTTGTTCCAATTGACCTTGAAATTCTTCTGATGTCGTGTAACCTTCTTGGCTGATTCCATCTTGTTGCAATACTTTAAATACTGTAAGGAAAAGAATTTTTAAGTCTAGCCATAAACTCCAATTATCGACGTACCAAACATCTAGTTTGAATTTTTCTTCCCAAGCACGGTTGTTGCGACCGTTAACCTGAACCCAACCAGTGATTCCTGGTTTAACTTGATGGCGGCGTGCTTGTTCGGGGGTGTAGCGGTCGAGATACCTTACTAGTAATGGACGCGGACCGACTAAACTCATATCACCTATAAGAACGTTCCAGAGTTGGGGTAGTTCGTCTAAACTAGTTTTTCGCAAAAATTGACCAAGGGCTGTAAGGCGCTCTGCGTCAGGTAGAAGATTACCATCGGCATCCCGCTCGTCAGTCATGGTGCGAAATTTGTAGAATGTGAAAATCTTACTGTCTTTGCCTGGGCGCGGTTGGGTGAAAAAGATGGGGCGACCCATGCGAATGTAGATAGCGATCGCAACAGTCAGTAGTATCGGAGAGAAAATCAGCAGAGCGATCGCAGCTACTAGTTTATCTAGAATGGATTTAATCAGTTTGCTACATCCTGTAACCCAACTAGCAGGAAAAGGTTTGGCACTCATCAACAATACACTTATGTTGTTGGACAATTGAACAACTGATTAGTTAACGTTTCTCAAACGCAAACCAATACAGATTTTTTCTTATATTACAGGTTTTTAATAATTTTTTTTGCTAAAAGCTTTTTACCATTTTGTAGCTTGGTAGGTATTTATTATTACACAATAGAGCCAAGTTTCTTTAGCCTTGGGAAACAGCATAATTTTTCTCCCCCAAAGCTGTAGCGTAAAGGCGATCGTACAGTTTAATAATTTGCCGCACCTCATAGCCTTTCATTCGCTCCCGTCCCCGCTTACCCATCATCTTGGCTTCTTCAGGACGATCCAGTATTCTAGCCATCGCCTCACCCAGTTCTTCTACATTCCCCAAATTAACTATAAGACCGCAGTCTCCTTCTAGCAGATCCCGAATTCCACGAGTTTGCGTACCAATGACTGGAATTTCCAAACATAAAGATTCCATTACACTTCTTGGAAGCCCTTCACGTTCGGAAGCAAGCAGCGTAGCAGTTGAGGCTCGGATCAACGCAGGAACGTCTTGGCGATAACCCAGAAAATGCACTTGACTTTGAATGCCTAGGTCGGATGCTAAAAGCTGCATTTGTTCCATCAGTGGCCCCGTACCAGCAAAAGCCAAGTGAACCTCAGACCGACTTAGCCGAGCCAATGCCTTTAAAATGTCTTGATGACGCTTACCAGGGTTGAATTCAGCTATAGACAAAAATAGTGGAGTTTCTGGTGACAGGCCCAGTTCTTGGCGCACTCGCACAACCTCAGCTTCAGGGACATTACCAGGGCTGTAGTAATCCGTATCTACTCCTATTCCTGGGGTGTAGCAGACTCTTTCAGGGGGAACAAGACCATAACGCTTCGCTGCTTCTTCATCTTCACGATTAATTACTACTAAGTAGTCTGTCCAACGCCCAGCTAGCTTTTCTAGTGCCAGAAAGCTAAGATTTTTTAGTGGTTTACCCCCACGATAGAAGTGAAAGCCGTGAGCAGTGTAGATTACCTTTGGTTTTCCCTGCTGTCTCAAATTGTTAAGGGCATAGCGGGTAACAAAAGCAGCTACTGGCGTATGGACGTGAACTATGTCATAATCCTGCTGCGCGATCGCAAGACGGATTTGTGGTGGAGCAATTATTAAGTTTTGTGGATCTAGAGGATTGCGCGACCACTCTACTTCCCAAACGCGATCAAAGGAGTGCAAGCACTTAGCGCAGTTCGAGATTCCCTGAGCCATAGCATCCACCTGCCAGCCCTTGGCGCGGAAGTGTTGGGCAAATGGTAAGAGGAAGGCGCGGAGCGTACCAGGGATAGTAGTGACAAATAAAATCCTATTCATATTTGCATACAGCTAAAATTTCTAGGCAACCCTTGCTTCTACAATTCTGGTTTTAACAACTCTGTCAACCCTTCACGAATACTTGTTAGCGGAAACCATCCTAAAGCTTTCAGTGCAGTGTTATCAGCAAGACTATGACGAATATCTCCAGGGCGAACATCTTTGTGAATAGGTAGCAAGTTTTGACCTGTCAAATCATTAATCTCTTTGATGATTTCCAACAAGTTCGTTCCTATTCCCCGCCCCACATTGAAGGTTCTAGCCGTTGCTTCTGGGTGTTTCATCACGATTAAGTTTGCCCGGACAACATCAGAAACATGAACAAAATCACGGCTTTGAAGACCATCTCCATAGATCGTTGGCGCAAGTGCTTGAAGTATTTTATTACAAAATATAGAGATAACTCCTGAATAAGGACTTGATGGATCTTGACGAGAGCCAAAAACATTGAAATAGCGCAAACTGACAAACTCGATGCCAAAATTTCGCGCATAGGCGTGTCCCATGCATTCAGATGCCAGTTTGTCAACGCCGTAAGGAGTGATGGGACTAGTTTGCATTGACTCCTTTTTTGGCAAAGTTGGCTCCTCGCCATATACCGCAGCACTACCAGCAAAGATTACACGCTGGACATTATGTTTGCGGGCTGTCTCTAAAATATTTAGAGTTCCGCCATAGTTAACTCTCCCTGTTCCTACAGGATCTTCAAGGCTTTTGGGAACGCTGACAACAGCAGCTTGATGAAAAACATACTCGCATCCCTTAATGGCTACATCAACTGCTGAAATGTCTGTAACGTCACCTACGCAGATTTCAATGTTCTTCTTGTCAATAGAATCAAGGTTTTCAACTTTACCAGTAGAAAGATTGTCAAAAACTCTAACTTTATAACCTTCTTTGACTAAGCCTTCGACAATATGGGAACCAATAAAGCCACATCCACCTGTAACCAATACGGTCTTTGCGATCGCGTTCATTATTTTGTTTTTTATTGACTTACTTAATGCATCCAATAGTAGTGGCTTTAACTGTATTAAACGTGTATATCGCTATTACATTTAGCCCAAATTTGTTTCCATCTATTAAGCTCTGCTTCATCTAATGCAATACCAGTACGATGTCTAAGTATTTTAAAATTCAAACCAGTAGAAATTGCCAAAATATCTACTATAGCTTTTGCCACTTGCTCGAATACTCCAAACGCAAATAAATAATCTCTATCGACGAAAGTTTTTTCAAGTAGAGCAATTGCAATGTTATATCTAGCAGTTAGATTATTTTTCAATGACAAGGATGCCACACGATATCCTAGCAAGATTTGAGGAAGACAGGCAAAGCGGCTAGTTTTATAAGTTCGCAATAAAAGTTCGTAGTCTTCCATTCTAATAGCCTCTTCCCTATATTTATGAGCGGAAAACCACTCAAGCTTACCCATCCATGTAGGATGTGCGAGAGAAAAGCCAGCCCAAGGACGGCAACATATTTCTTGATGCGACTGCGTTAATGCAGACTTTCCTCTAGGATTACCGTCATCGTCAAATATAAGAATTTGAGTTCCTAAAATGTCAACATTTGGGTAATTTTCTAAATATTCTACCTGAGTTTGTAGGCGATCGGGATACGAAACATCATCCCCATCCATTCGAGCAAAATATTTTCCTTTACTTATGGCAATAATTTGGTTAAGACGATGAGGAAGTTTTAAATTCAAACCATCTGAAATAACCTTGATACGCGAATCATTAAAACTCTTAGCAACCGATAAAGTTCGATCCTTAGAGCCGTCGTCAATCAGAATTAATTCCCAATTAGAATAAGTTTGATTCAAAACAGAATTAATTGCCGAATTCAATGTTTTTTCACAATTAAATATAGGCATTCCAATGCTTACCAG
>DATNQH010000419.1:0-3239 GCA_036704105.1 Leptolyngbyaceae cyanobacterium
ACTGCAAAAGCTTTAACTTTATCGATTACTTCATCTAGGGCGCTGATAAAAATCACCGGAATGTCGCGGGTTGCTGGTGAAGCTTTCAGGTGTTGGCAGACCTCATAGCCATTCATATTTGGCATCATGATGTCGAGCAAAATCAGATCGGGCGGGGCAGCTTGCGCTGTCTTTAAGGCTGTTTTCCCATCGATCACTTTACGAACTTCATACCCTAGCTGAGCCAACATAGCAGATAGAAGCCGCAAGTTATCCGGTTTATCATCAACTACTAAAATATTCGCTTTAGGCACAGAAGCGAGATCGTTATTCATGCTGAATCTGGTTGCGTTAAATCGATAATCTTATCAATGCGAAAGTTATTCACTAAATCAGCTAAAGCAGTTGCCAAAGGAGTATAATCCTTGGGAATTTGTTCTATGAGATCGAAAATCAGCTTCTCATCAGTACACAGTGCTGCCTGGTGTAGCTGTGCTACCCACTCAGGAGGCATGACTTTCAAACTTTCAGCTTTCAGCGTATAGCGCTCGGCTTTTTCCTCTAGCTGACTGGCAATGACTGCCTGCTGGGTGCTTTCTTCATAGACATAATGCACCCCTAAATATTGCGTCATTTTTTCCCAGATAACTTCTTCTCGCAAGGGCTTGCGGACAAAATCATTACACCCAGCAGATAAAACTACAGCCCGTTCCTCGTCAAAAGCACTAGCGGTTAGAGCGATGATAATAGTCGCATGACCCTTTAAATGGGCTTTAATTTGTCTAGTAGCTTCATAGCCATCCATCACTGGCATTCGCATATCCATCCAGATCAATTGCGGTTGCCAGGTTTCCCAAATCGCCACTCCTTCTTGCCCATTTTCCGCTTCGCGCACCTCGAAGCCTACTGATGCCAGCAGTTTGACTAGAAGTTGGCGGTTTTCCCATTTATCTTCAACCACCAAGATGCGATACTTCGGTTGATCGGGTGCGAGTCCAATGACTCGCCGATAGTGCTGTCGAGGTTGCACTTCCACCACTGCTGCTGGGCTAACCGGAATCTCGAAACTAAAAATCGTTCCGCGACCCAAAGTCGTGGTAACTGCGATCTCTCCTCCCATTAAGCGCACAAACTGTTGGCTAATAGTTAAACCTAGACCGGTTCCTTCATGAGATTTTCGTCCTGCTTTCGTTTGGACAAAGGGTTTAAACAATCTTCCCAACTCAGCTGGTGTAATGCCAGGACCAGTGTCTTCGACTTCAAAATGTAAGATATGGGTAGTAGGTGGCAGGTGAGATGCCTCCTGGTTGTTCTGCTTCGTTCTCACCCGTAAGACTGCACCGCCTGCTTGAGTGAATTTAATGGCGTTACCCAACAGATTAATCAAGACTTGGCGCAATTTACTCTCGTCTGCTCGTACGCATTGGGGAACTTCAGGGCTGCGTTCAAATATCAGCTGTAAGCCCTTGGCTTCTGCTTTCAGCCGCAACATCTCTTCAAGTGAATCCAGCAGATCGTAGAGGTCAAAGCTATTTTCATTTAGCATTGTGCGCCCCGCCTCAATTTTAGCCATTGACAGGACATCATTGATTAAGGTCAGTAAATGCTCGCCACTGCGATTAATAGTTTCCAAATTTTCTAGCTGTGCAGAATTGAGCGAGCGATCGCGGCTCATTAGTTGGCTGAAGCCAAGAATGGCGTTGAGCGGAGTACGTAGTTCGTGGCTCATGTTAGCCAAAAATTCGCTTTTGGCTAGGTTGGCTGCTTCAGCTTCCTGTGCTTTCTGTTCCAATTTATGGCTGTAATTCTCCAACTGCTTGCGAGAGATTTTTAACTGTCGCGTTAGCCAATACACTCCAATCAATAAACATCCCACCGATACCAGTCCTACTAGTACGATTGTCCCTGCCAGTTGGCGAGCAGGGGCAAATGCTTCTTCCTGCTGCATCTCCACTAACAAAGCAAGGTCTTGTTCGTTCAGCCAGCGATAGACACCAATTACTGGCAGGTTGGCATAGTTTCGATAAAGCCCAGAGCCACTGACACCACTCATTGCCGCATCAATGCCTTGGCTGCTAATTCCTTCGGGAAATTTCTGCGCTTCAGTTTTATCTGCTTTGGAGATAAAAGTATTTTTTGTTACCAAAGAGCCGACTAAGTATGTTTCGCCACTCTTACCCAAGCCTGTGCGTTCCCGGACGATCTGGTCGATGCGGTCTAAGTTGAGGTGAGCTAAAATGACACCTTGGCGCACTCCGGCTGCATCGCGTAGGGGTGTTGCCAAGGTAACTGACGGTTTACCAGTGACGGGTGAAACGTAGAAAATCGGGTCAAAGGTATCTCTTGGCTCAACTCGTTCAAAATAGGTAACGTTAGCTAAAATTTCGTAGTCACCTTCGCGCTGCTTGTTAGTCGATAAAACGATCTGATTGCTGCGATCGAGGATGAAAATTTCTCTTAAAGCTGGTTTGGTTTGGGTGACACTAATTAGATAATTTGAGAGAATTTTGTCAGCCGCAAGATAATTTGGATCGGAGGTTTTGCCACGCAGTAGTATTTTGAGATTCCTTTGTAGTTCTGGATACTGAGTCACGAGAAGAAAATCCCGTTGCTGGTCTTCAAACCAACGCCCAATTTCTTCTTCTTTAAGGGTAGCAGCAACACTGAGGCGATTGAAAGCAGCTTGCTTGAGAGCCTCTCTTGCTCTGAAGAAAGCAACGCTTCCCACCACGCCAACAGCCACCAGGGATAGAACTAAAAAGGAACTGGCGACTTTAGCACTCAGGTGCTGATTCCAAGACTTCATAGATTAAGTCACTCTGCTCCTACTGGTAAAAGGAATGGTGTTATTAAAGGAGACAGCGGAACAACATACATACTCTTCGTATGAGTGTCTTCAATTGGTAATTGCCCCGCGCAGTTATTTATGGGTTTCTCTCCTGTCTTTTATCTCCCTCATCTCCTGTATTCATTGCTCATGTTGCTATAAATTCATCATTGTTTTTCTGCTATTTATACAAAAAGTTTACTCTTGATAATTAGCAAAAAATTATTCTTCATCTTTTGATTTTAGATTTTGAATTAAATTTTCTCCCCTTGTTTCCCTCTCCCCCTCTCTCTTCAACTTCAACGGGCAGGAGTCCCTCGTCCATAGCCCCGAAGGGGTTTGGCGTAGGGAGGAATGCCCGACAAGGGCTTGACTTCTCATTCAGTTTCACGATAATATCATAACTACAGATTTCGTGAAAGTGTTAATGTTA
>DATNQH010000420.1:0-7765 GCA_036704105.1 Leptolyngbyaceae cyanobacterium
GCTATTTAGTTAATAGTAAAAAAAGTAACAATAAAATTGTCCTCTACGAACGTTTGTATTTACGGTAACCTTGCTAGACCTATCCCTGAAGGATAAACAATTAGCTAAAAATTGTTTCTACTGCGTTACTTTGCAGGGCAAAAATACTGAACCAGACACACACCCCGCGCATGGCTGAGTTGGGAAGCTATGGCAGAAAATAAAACTCAATCGCGGCAAGGCGAGAAAATGAATTTACAAGCTCTTTCGTTGCGCTTACGCTCGCTGTATCTTTTTCCTTTTACGTCAAAAATTTAGATTTCTTCATATTTATACATATTTACACCAACCATGAATCTGCGGTGTATAACGGTAGGATAAAATCTAAATTTTTTTCAGACTTCTCTGAAATGTTTAAGAAAATATAAAAAATAGACAGGTGAGCTAAAAACTGCTGGGCAGCAGGCAATAAAGAGTTGTTAAGCGCTGGGAGAAAGACTAATGAGTGAAACGAATAAAGTAACAAGTCCGCCATTTCCAGAAGTCTGTAATTGTGTCAATTCAGCACAAGCCGAGCTAGCAAACTTTTCTGATGTTGATTTACTAGGGGAGCAGATAACATCTGTGCATTCTGCCACCACAAACTTAGGTGGAACAGAGTATACAGCCGCAAACTGCTGCTCTGGAGAGTGGTCAACACTTTCCGATTGGATCGAGGAAACAGACAATTGCTCAACATCACCCACAACAGCTGATATAGCTTCGTTAATTGCTTTAATTCAGGATATCCGCGCATCTAACACGAATTTGCTAGAGCGAACGATTGAGTTAGAGCAATCATTAGCTGAGAGCGAAGATGAATTGCTGATAGAAAAAGCGCGATCGCACAATGCCGAATCGCTCCTGAGCGAAAAACTTGATACTCTTACAGCTGTTCAAAAGCAAGTTCACTCTCTTTCTAAACAACTAGAAACCGCTCATCAAACAGTACAACAACAGCAAGCTTTAATTAAAAACTTAACAACTCAATTGGTAACTAGCTCTGAACGCATTGCGCAGATGGAACGAGAGTGTTCTCTAACGCAATCTAACTACAACGAAAAGTCCCATCAGCTGACGCAATCAGAAAATTCTAGCCGAGAATTACGCTCCCGCTTGATTCGGCAGCAACGCTATACTATGCAATTAAAAGTTGCTCTTGAAAAATCTTTGGATGCCCCAGTTGGTAGCTATCAAACTCAAGATTGTAACGACTTTTCCAGGCAAGCAGAGTCTGTATTTCCACAAGCACAACCAATTACACCTTGGTCAGTACCAACGCCATCCAATACCCTTGAGCTAGAGCCAACCTGGGCTGGATCGAGTGTTAATAGTCAACCATACTTTGACTGCACGCCTTCAACATCAGTCGAGCGGGGGTTCTTCTATACTAAGGACTTTGAGGTAGATCGAGAGGATAGTAACTGGCAAGATGTATTCAATTTGCTGGATGAGACAGAAATAGAAACTAACCATTCAGAAATAGATTTATTCGTAGCTAAAACCGTATCTACTCCACACACTGAAGGTTTAGCCGAGTTGGATATGCTACTGGAACAGCCAATCGCATTTAGTCCCAATAGCAAATCTATTTCTGAACCTGTACTAGCACAAACAAATCAATCGCCCCAAGATTCATCTGAGCCAAAAACCAAATCCACTCAGGTAAATTCTAACTGGCCCTCACCAGTAGTTTATCCATTACATCCCCCCAAAGGTAGAAAGTCACTCTCAGCCATTGAACTGCCTAAGTTTACTCAAAAAAGAAAGTAGGGTAAAGGATGAAGGCTGAAGGCTGAAGGCGCTCAGGCTAGAGAATAAAGATTAAATTTCATACTGCGCTCACGCGCGGGGCGCTAACACACTTCACACTTCAGACTTCAGACTTCATACTTTCTCTAACCACCAGCCACTATATTTTCTTGAGAGCTAATTGTAGCGCTTCGTTGGTTAGCGATCGCTAATTGCGGCCGTCCCATACCAGCAGTCAGGGCGTAGCTTCGAGCTAATAAAATTAGCCATAGCTTGGGAAATCGGCTTTCTAACCAAGGTTGATAGGAGCGCAGGAAACCGGGAAACCAACCGCTTAAAATAGCACTAAACAGAGCATTCAAACCGAAATCAAAGTAGCTACCAAGCCAACGCAGAAGATCTTTAGCGCCTGCTAAATCCCAAATCCAAAGCAGCAAAGCGGGGTTTCTTCTAGCTGCTTTAAGCGCTAGGCGATTAAAAGTTAACCAACTGACTCGATCTTTAATAAAGTTATCTGCTACTTCTGGAGGCTCATCGGTTAAAAGTCCAAAGAAATTATTCAACATCGAGTTGATCCGCTGGGGTGGAATAAATTTGCCAGTGGGAACCATCATTCCTTTGGAAAACATCCAGGTGACGGAAACATTGCTTTGGTAGGCGCGAATTTGATTTAAGTCTTTGGCACTTAAAAGGTCATGTTTTAAGGCAGTATCCAACAGAGTTGTTAAGCGACCGAGATTACGCACTAAGGAGCCAAAGCCAGTAAAGACGAGGGGAGATTGGAGCGATGCAGCATCCCCGATCGCAACTAGTCGGTCATAAGCAACTGTGCGATCGCTGCTTTTAACACTAAAATGACCAGGAATATAACCAAATGTTGGTTTTTTCCACACTAACTTATCCATGTCACAGCGCCGATACTCCGGCAAAATGGCGAAGAAGTCTTCGTACATCTCCAGCAACGAACCTGGATTATCTCGATTCACTTGATGGTAGTGGAATAAATAAACCGTAATTTCCTCATCAGCTGCTGGAAACAGTTCCCAAATCAACTGTCGTCCGCGCGAGATATCCCCATGACTGTTAAGCACGTCGCCATACTGCAAATCCCACACACCTGGCTCGAAACCGCTGTCAATTACAGCCCCCACCGTCGGACAAACACTGTCAAAGGCTCGTCCGCCGTTGAGTTGCCAAGCGATTGGGGAAGCAGTTCCCATCGCATCTACGAGTAAACGTCCGCTTACTTGCTTTTGAGTTTGGCTGGGTAAATGCTTAACTTCAACTACTACCTGCGATCGCTCAATATCAGCGCGGATAAACTCAGTTTCATCCCAAATTTCACCCCCTGCTGCTTTTAGCTTTTCTCCACACAGATGCAGCAGTTTTTCCGCATCCAATCCCACATTCAACACTGTTGGGGTATGTAAAACTGGGGCTTTCAAATGGGGGGGATTATTCCCATCAAAAAATTTATTAAATCCGTCTTTATACTCCCGCGCGATGATATTTTCACATTCAGATGAACTGAGCAAACCCAGATCGATCAAACTCTGTAACTCCGAACGGGAAATGTTCCACTCGCGGTTCATCCGCCCAAAAGGCAGCCGTTCCAGCAACAACACGCGATAGCCCAACTGTGCCATCACCGCCGCGTGAATTACCCCCAACGCCCCACCCACATAGATTAAATCATAATATGACTGTAGAGACGCGCTCTTTCGCGTCTTTACATCTGTGAAATTTCCCGTCTCTACATCTGTCGCATGAGAAAACACCACCTGACGCGGCTGCTGCGGATTCCGGACACCTTCGCGCCACCTTTGTTCCCACCAGTAAACTCGCGTCAGATCGTATTCGCCATTGGGCATTTTCTGAAAGTATTTGACAGTGAGGGGATAATGTGGGGCTAGCGCCGCAAAAATCGATTGTTGGGATAAATCGATCACTGGTGGTTCTGGATAGTTATGGGGAAACTTGCTTCTGATTTCATTAGTTAGGCGTTGCAGGATTTGCTGTTCCCCTGGTAGGGGTTTGTCTGCCCAACGGAAGACCTTAAGATAAGTTGTTCGCTGTACTGACCAAATAAAAGCGGAGATTTCCCCTAGCATTTTTTCAGATGGCTCTGAAATATTTGTTCCTGATGTTGTAGATTTAAATATCTGTAAACGAATGCCTGACGGTGCGATCGCGCGCTGACCCATTCCTGGCTCAAATTTTGCTTGCAACCAACTACGTACAGCTGCTGTGTCTGGAGTCGGGATTTCGATGTACAAAAGTTCTTTCATTTTGGTGATTTAATTTTTGAGCTAATTACCAACATAGATAGAGGCGCTGAAAGTTTAGAGCCAGCTACACTCGCCACATACAAGTTTCCTTAGAATCTTTTAAAAAACTTTACAATCTTTGTAGCTTGATTAAAACAGTCCATAACTTATGTAAACTCACGCTATGCATTATCCCATCCCAGCCAGTCCCCAAGAAATTATTGCCCTAAGACAAAAGCCAGTTAATGAAGAATTGCTTTGTGCTGCGATCGCGGGGGTAATTCAATTAGTCCGCTCTCAAGGTCAATCCTTAGAACATTTAACAGATCTAGTGCTAGCTGACGACAGTTTGTTGGATTACCAACAACGACAAAGCTTGAGTGAAATTGTCGCTCAAGCTTGGAAAAGTTTCGCCTAGAATGGAAGTTAACCATCTGGGTAGATTCAGATGCGATCGCGCTTTAAAAGTGTCATAGGTAATTCACGCATATTTTCGCTTATTTGGCGAATTAGAGTTGGCGGTATCCTCCTGGCTGCTTTTGCCTTATGGGTATTCGCTCAAATTGCTGACGAAGTTTTAGAAAAAGAAAGCTACGCTTTTGATACCAGGGTCTTGCTAGCAATACGCCGTATACATACGACGTTGCTGGATCAAGCCATGATGGGAATCACATTTATTGGCGATCCCTCTGTTTTGCTGGTCGTATCTGTGGGCGTGGGAATTTGGCTGCTGCAACAGAAGCGGCGCGCATCAGCAGCAACACTAGCTTTAGGGGCGTTAGGAGCTATTGGTTTGAACGTTTTGCTCAAACATCTGTTTGGTAGGGCAAGACCTGCGCTGTGGAATCACATAGTTGACGTTGGTCAATACAGTTTCCCCAGCGGTCACGCTATGGTGTCACTGGTCATCTATGGTCTAATCGGCTATATACTTACGACTAAATTTCCGCAACAGCAGAAATTAATTATTACCCTTACCGTTATTTTGATTGTTGCAATTGGTTTTAGTCGGCTTTATCTCGGCGTTCACTGGCCTACCGATGTGCTAGCTGGTTATGCGGCGGGATTGGTGTGGTTAATTGCCTGTATCCTCAGCCTCAAAGTCTGGCGCAAATATCGCTTGGCTCGTAATCGTTTAAAAGATAATGTAACTAAAACTCAAAGGTAGTACGGATAGTGCCAATCGAAATATCATCGTTATTTTCGTCGTGATTCGGAGCAGTCAGCCAAATCGCACCGGGAGTAATGGAAATATTATCTGTTAACTGATGTCTGTAAAACTCTTCAATGTGTAGTGAGGTGTCAGGGTCTTTCGATTGCCCAGCGGCTCTAATACCTCTACTAGTACCAGTTAATTTAGGTTCCATACCAACAATAATACCGCCAAGATTTCCCTCTTTGCCCAGATTGGGAAAAGCTAGAGTCAGAGCATAATTCCAGATTTGGGCATCTCCCAGACTAATTACGCGGGCATCAGTGTACCCTATCCAGCCGCCGATCGCCAAGTTTTCACCGATCTGATAATTAGCTTCTATGCCGTAGGAATTACCAACGATGGGACGCTCAAGATCCAGCGTTCCTATGCGATCCAATCGTGCTGATGTGCTACCAGTACCGCTATCTAGACCTTGACCAGCACTAGAATAGGAGTGAATATAAGTTAAGCCAAGACCAAAGCGCGAATCTGGAGTAAGTGTTAACTGTGCGATCGCTCCATAATCGCCGTTGAATAAACCCGCTCCGGAATTGGGATTGTTAGCCTCTCCCGCTAAGTAACCAAAGTCAAAGCTAATTGCTTCAGAAAACTGTAGTCTTGCACCTACACCTGCATTGGTATTCGGTTGACGATAAATCGGGTTACGCCGAGCAAAGCGGGAAACTGCACCAGTATCGCTGTCTGAAAAGAAGGGATTAATGACATCAGTAAAGTTATGAACTGAGGCATCATTAATCTCTAGCACCACTGTGGCTATGTCGCCAACCGGAAAAATATATTCTACGTCCCCTAGTGCAACGTTACCTTCAGTATTTGACTCAAAACCCAAGCGACCCTCATCTGTAGGTAAATCGAATTGCTCGAAGTTACCATAATCAAGCCGGGTGGTTAACTAATTCGTTGTAAGTCCCGCGCTATAACGGTACTCCGTAAGAAGTCAGGATATAAGACGGGTGGTGACGATTGCATCTTTGACCAATTCTTTGCTTTGCAAAGACCGGGAGAAGATGTATGAGGAACCGCCAAGTATTTTCGCGCCTTGGGTTTATCACGAAATGTATATTGTGATAGAATATAAAACCAAGGAGGTGATATTGAGTGTTACACAAAGTTGTACAAGTCCGTTTATACCCAACAAAAGAACAACTCTTGCAACTAGCTCAAGCATTTGGTTGCTCACGTTGGTGGTGGAATTATGCTCTGAATAAGTCAATTGAAACTTATAAAGAAACGGGTAAAGGACTTGGACGTTCAGCACTCAATGCACTTCTTCCAGCGCTCAAAAAAGCTAAAGATACTGAATGGTTAGCTGAGTGTTATAGTCAGATTTTACAGGCTACAACACTGAATTTAACGTTGGCGTACAAAAACTTTTTTGAGGGTAGAGCTAAATTTCCTAGGTTCAAATCTAAGCATGGCAAGCAGTCTATTCAATATCCTCAATATGTCAAGATTGTAGATGGTAATATCAAACTTCCAGGCAATATTGGAATAGTCAAAGCCAAAATACACAGACCTCTTGTTGGAAAGATAAAAACTGTCACCGTTAGTAAAACTCCGGCTGGCAAATATCTTGCATCTATCTTGACTGAAGTAGAAGTTGAAAACCCATCTATAACAGAAGGTAAGATTTATGGCGTTGATTTAGGGTTGAAACATTTTGCCGTTGTCACTGACGGTGAAAAGGTTTCTAAATATGACAATCCTAAACATATTGCGGAGCATGAGAAGAATCTTAAGCGTAAACAACAGAAGTTAGCACGTAAGCAAAAAGGGAGTAATTCTTGTTACAAATATAGAAAAGTTGTTGCTAAAGTGTACGAACGGATTAGCAATTCGCGGCAAGATTTTCTACATAAACTTAGTTACAAGTTGGTCAGCGATAGCCAAGCTGTCATAGTAGAAAACCTTCATGTCAAGGGCATGGTTCGCGCATCAAATTTGGCAAAAGCAATATCTGACTGTGGATGGGGTACATTCACCAATTTCTTAGCCTATAAGCTTGAGCGTAAAGGTGCAAAATTGGTTGAAATTGATAGATGGTTCCCTAGTTCCAAACTTTGCTCTAATTGTTTTTACCAAGTCAAAGAGATGTCGTTAGACGTAAGGGACTGGACTTGTCCGAACTGCGGCGCTCATCATGACAGAGATGGTAATGCAGCCATCAATATTAGAGCCGAAGGAATCAGAATGCTAAAGGCGGAAGGTTCAGCCGTCTCTGCTGTAGGAGGGGAGGTAAGACCAAAGATGGGGCGAAAGTCAAATCTACGGCACTCGCCATTGATTACAGAAGCCCACACCGTACCCGATAGGGTCGGTGCTGGATAGTTCACATTAACTCCATTTGACAATTGTTGCAACAATTTTCACTTACCACTTAAGTGCTTCTGGGATGCCTGCCTGCGTGCTGCCAGAGCAGATGAAAATCCTTCTTTCAACCGCTCTGCCTGATCTTCAGCATGGGAATTAGCACCTTCCTGTCGGGCTTGGCGCTGTAACGGAGCTGAAATAG
>DATNQH010000421.1:0-3467 GCA_036704105.1 Leptolyngbyaceae cyanobacterium
CAAAAATAGTTAAATGTAATTCATCAAGTCGAAACTAATGTAGCTGATACAAAAGCCACTCCCAAAAGTTTTTCTACCTATCGGTTTGTGTTATTAGCAGTAGTCAAAATTGATGCCGAAAATGTAGCTTTTTAACATTTGTTTTGGTAATAATTCATACCCAAAAGATGAGCTAAAATTTCGTGTTGCAACTAAAAATAATTTGTCGATTGCGCGCTCCCTTCCTTTCATCATTTGGTACTTTTTAACTTTTAAGTCCAAGTTGATATTACGCATCGTGGTTACTATATTTCACCTCACGCCTTGCACTTTGCCAAAATGGCTGAATCAAGAGAGCGAACTATTAACTATTAGTAGTTCACTTGTACTCACATTTTGTCGGCGAGAGAGCGGATATACTCCCGTAGTACATCTGTTTTAGTACGTTGATACTTTTTACAATACTGCTCCAAAACTGACATCTCTGTCGTTGGCAATCTGATGCTTAAGTGACTTTCTTGCATTAGTGCTGCAAATTACGGTACATAACTTAGCAAATTAATGCTAGCACTCCTAACTATCAAGGGTAATTCTACTGACTTATTTCTATCTTTACTAATTTACAACAGTGAATATACTGTTGACTTCAAAATATGCTTTTGTTTCTTATGCATAATTTAAGACTTTTTTTAAGTACTAAAGATAAATTTTATACAAAAAACAAGCTTAGTTAGTATCTGTTTTAACTAACCCTGGCTCTGGCTTAACTAACTTCGGAGTCGTTTGTAATTGTTCTGAAGGTGTTTCCGAGTTATTTTTAGGGTACGTTTGTACTAAAGGGACAGCAGGATTTTTCAAGTCGATGTAATTAATTTGACTTGCATTTAATTGGGTAGGAAGTTGTCGCATTCGATCTAGTACTTTGAACTGCTCAGTCAAGTTTGGGGAGTAGGAACCAAGATGTACGGTTCCTATTTCAGTTTTGAGAATTAAATTGGCTGGATTTTGACAATCGATCTCCATCACTTTGACGGCACTATGACTCACAGCTTGATAAAGTGGAATCCAGTAAGAACGATAATATTCTGGTAGACCAATGACTTTAAGGTTGACAGACTTGAGCAATTGACGTGCCTGGGGAGGGTAAGAGTTGAATCCAATCCACGCGCCATCTCGATCTAGAAAGCCTACAGCAGCTTGGGAGTGTGGCGTGGAACGATCGCCAGACTTAGTAATTGCGATCGCCACAGGTACTCGTTCTTCGACTTGGACAACTAAACCTGAAGGAAAAAGTCTTCGAGTCACGGTAGCATCAGCAATGGCAGCTTCAGATTCTAAAGCAGAGGCAACTTCTTCAGGTGAGATTTGCAGCAGCCACTTAGGATAGTTAAGCTCAAGAAGTGATAAAATCACCTGCCGGGGTAACAAGTGATTGCCCTCAATCAAAACTTGACTGGGATCGCGTAAAATCCAATTCGGTCGAGTTGTAGCCCAGATTAAACCGCCTAAAATTCCACCTAAAGCCAGTGTTTGCCAGAGAGAGAGTAGTATTTTAAGCCAGACGCGATCGCGTTCCATAAGGGCAACAATAGGGTAAAGGTAAGAGGTACGAGGTAAGAGGTACGAGGGCGAAGGCGTTATGTTAAAGCGTGTAGTGTAAGGGTTAAGAAAGAGATAGTAAGGGGTTTGGGTGGGTAAAAGCTGTTTGCATATCCTTACCCTCTACTCCTACCCTTCATACTTCATCCTTCATCCTTTTTCTCGCCACTCATTTTAATCACTAACCAAGTAAACTACTGATAACTTGAGTATTTGTGAACAATTTTGTTCATGATTGCTCTTTTTGTCACAAATTTCTAGTTATTAGCAGGAATTAGAAATTAAAAATAGAACATTTGAACTAAATAAAGCAGAAGAAACGAAATATTAGTCATCTGCTCTTAGAGTGCGATCGCATAAAATGAATCATATTCAAAAGCAGCGGACGCGGAGGTGTCCTCCGCGATATTAGCTGCGTAGCATTATTAACAGTAATTCACCCAAGCATCATGGGCAATACCTTTGGACATCTGTTTCGAGTTACGACGTTTGGAGAATCTCACGGCGGCGGCGTTGGGGTGATAATTGATGGTTGTCCACCGCGACTATCCATTTCCCCGGAGGAAATCCAGTGGGAACTAGATCGCAGACGTCCAGGGCAAAGTAAAATTACCACACCTCGAAAAGAAGCCGATAAGTGCGAAATTCTTTCGGGCGTGTTTGAGGGGAAAACGTTGGGTACGCCAATTTCTATTTTGGTACGCAACAAAGACACCCGTTCGCAAGATTATGATGAGATGGTACATACATATCGCCCATCTCATGCTGATGCTACTTATGATGCCAAATATGGTATTCGTAACTGGCAAGGTGGAGGAAGATCTTCAGCACGAGAGACAATTGGTAGAGTAGCAGCAGGTGCGATCGCCAAAAAAATTCTGCATCAAGTTGCCAATGTGGAAATTATCGGTTATGTCAAACGCATCCAAGATTTGCAAGGAGTAGTTGACGCAAACACCGTCACTTTGGAGCAAGTTGAAAGTAATATCGTCCGCTGTCCCGATTCTGAATGCGCCGAACAGATGATCGAACGTATTGAGCAAATTGGAAGACAAGGCGATTCTGTCGGTGGTGTCGTCGAATGCATTGCTCGGAATATGCCAAAAGGCTTGGGTTCCCCAGTATTTGACAGACTCGAAGCAGATATAGCCAAAGGCGTAATGTCTTTACCTGCTACTAAAGGATTTGAAATTGGCTCTGGCTTTGCTGGAACGCTATTGACTGGTAGTGAGCATAACGACGAATTTTACACTGACGAAAACGGAGACATTCGTACTGCCACTAACCGTTCTGGCGGAGTGCAAGGCGGGATTTCCAACGGGGAAAATATTATTCTGCGCGTAGCTTTTAAACCAACGGCAACAATTCGTAAAGAACAGCGTACAGTCAACCGCGAAGGTGAAGAAACATTGCTAGCGGCAAAAGGGAGACACGATCCCTGCGTGTTACCGAGAGCTGTACCGATGGTAGAAGCAATGGTTGCTTTGGTAATGTGCGATCATCTGTTGCGCCATCACGGACAGTGTAACGTTTTAAATTCCTAATGTTGTTTCTTAGTTATTAGGATTAAAAACTCAAAAACTCCTTATCTTTATTTTAAGGAGTCTTTGAGTTTTTATCCATCGTAGCTCAGCCTAGCTACGAGGACGTGAACGCTCAGCCTCAGTTAAGTCTCAATTGATGATTATCCAATCTAGATGTTTCTATGTTATATAGAATCTGAGATTTATATAGATATTCGTGCTGATATTGTTAGATAATTTGTCACTCAAATATAAATGAGATAAATATCAAAAAAAATCCCTTTTTTTGTTTTTTTACTTTACTTTGGTTGATTTAAAAGGTATTATTTTATAATGGAAATATATGCGAATTTTTAAAATTAGTTC
>DATNQH010000422.1:0-5932 GCA_036704105.1 Leptolyngbyaceae cyanobacterium
CAACGGGTATCTCGTTTGGTCAGAAAAACCTTATCGTTTTCCAAAAAGGTAGACAACCACGTTAGTGCGATTTGGAATTTCATCCATTACTACAATGCCTCTCTGCCAGCCAGATTATCCTTTCCTGTTTAGCACTACCAAATATTTGTGGTTGATTTGTGGAAAGAGCTAGCTCTACATAGTGCATTCTTTGCTGTGCTACCTGGTGCGGCATCACTTCATACTCATTTTTGCCTAGCATCTGACTGCTACTTGCTAATATTTCGCTGTTTTTAGCTGGGATGTAGTCTAAATACGTACCATCAGAGCTGATGCGCAAAATCAAGTCTGGAATAGCGTTAAGCAAGGCGCGATTTTGGGCTTCGCTTTCCCGCAGTGCTATTTCTGTTAGCTTGCGTTGGGTAACATCGATAACATAACTTCTGATTAGATCGCTTTCGGCGATGTAGTGAACAGATTGCTCAAATACTTTCTCCCCGACTTCAACCTCACGGACAAAAAACTTTTCCGTGCCATTTTGAACTATTGAGACTATACCTGCTAAAATTGGGTGTTCCAGCTTAGCTTCTCTAATATCTGGAAACTGTGCAGAGGCTGCGGGATTAAGATAAGTGATGGCTCCGGATAAGTCAATTTCCAAAATCGGATTGGAAAGCAATTCCGGGAAAGAAGCTAGTCGAACGAGTGCTGATTCAGTAGAAGTTTCTAGCTGTCCATATGATACCAGATTGCTATGCACAGCAGTACTTCTTAATTTTGTCAAGACTCCTGTAACTTCTTCTGCTTCCCCAGATCTCAACCTACTCTCATCAGTTAAGTTAGCATTATTACAGTATTTCGCACTAACATCTCCGCCAAATACAATTGAATCCCCGTGTTTGAGATCGTGGGAGAAGCAAACTTGGTTATTAACTGCTATACCGTTGGTACTGCGCTTGCCTTGTAAGTTACCATCAATCAGCCGAAAAAGATGAGTGTCAGTTTCGGGAGTTGTCATTCGCAGCAAAATGGCGTGTTGACGAGAAACTAAGATCGAATGCAGTACGATCGAGTTGGTAGAGTCACGACCTATTGTACAGGTAGTAGCTTCTAGGATAACGGTGCGTTGACCGCGATCGTCTTCAATCTCTAGCCAATGCTGAATGGGCTTTTTTTCTGTTTCTAACACTGTTTATATTGATTTAGTTTAATAGTGTGGAGTGTTAGTAATAGTTTGCCCAATCCCAACTGAAAAACTTTAACAGCACTGCAATGTATAAAGTGTATCAATCAGGGCGTTGCTGACGTTGAGTTAGTAATATAGTGCAAAAAGAGAAAGCTGAAAATGCATCCATACAGATTAAGCTGGGGAATTGCGCTTGAAACTAATAAATCAGTTGCGATCGCCCATATATTAATTACTCTGGTGCTATTGACAAAAAAATTAGAGACGCGATAAGTCGCGTCTCTACATACTTTCATGGCGCTTGGCACTTCATACTTTCATGGCGCTTGGCACTTCAAGCTAGAAATTATTTCGTTGGAGGTTCTTGGCCCTCTATATACATTGGTGGTTCGATCGCAAAGTTATCTAGCTTACCAGCCTCATCAATTATGTATCCATCGGTAGTAGTGAAACCCTCACCTTCTTCTTCTTCTTGTTTTTCAAATTCTTCTACTTCATGTTTGCTCATCTCAGGGTTACTGTTAGCTGGAATCTTAGCATCGGGAGCATTCACTGCTGTTGTTTGTGCTGTTTGCACCCCAATGTGATCGTCGCCTGGTGCGCCTCTTCCGGGTTCAGCTTCACGGGGATCTTCTGGCAACACTTGCTTTTCGTTAGTCATAAGAATATATCCTCAAGGCTTGTTTACTAAACTTCCAGTCTGTAGTGCAACGAGCGCAACCTTCTACAAACTGCTTTTCTGCTGAACTTTTCGGCAAATTGTTATCAAAATACCCCGATTTGTAGCAAGCTTGTCTCTTTCGTGGGGATTAGTTTGTTAATTCTGCCAGGTAGAGATTTATTTTGTTAAGATCGCGCTTACATATATTTTGGGATTCAAGCGGCAGAACTTTTAAGTCGCTACAATGCGCTCGCCGCCTTGTAGCGAGGATAGATAATCTTTTGCTAGCAAGCAAGTAGTGTGACGGCTGTCAAAGCAACTAACCCCAAGGGACAATTTTTTCCAGCCATTCAGTGAAGGATGGTATTGTCAAGTGTTTGAAATCTCCCTCTACGGTGTCATAACCTTGAATTGGTGCAAAGACGTTGTTTGGATCGTCTTCTGATTTTGGTTCGTTGGTACGCTGCAACGGAAAAGCAACAAACTGCAATATGACATCTAATAGCTCAGGTGAAAGCCTTTGCAGCACATCCAAGATCCTACCAACATCTCCAACGATGTAGTCGCGCGTCGGGTGTTCGGCGGCATAAAGAATCGCATCGGTGACAATACTGGGATCGTAGAAAGGTGGTATCGCCATTGGCTTCACGCCTATCTTAGTTTTCACTTTGTTGTAATATGGCGTGTTAATTACCGCAGGTAAGATGCTCGTGACACTAACGGGAATACCTTCGTGTTTTAGCTCGACGCGCAAAGATTCGAGAAATCCTTCTAAACCATGTTTTGCTGAGGAGTAGGGACTTTGAAGCGGAAGACTACGCCTACCTTCCATTGAGGAAATATGGATCAGCGCCCCCCGTCCTTCGCATTTAAGATGAGGCAAGGCAACCATTGCTCCATACACTTGTCCCATCAAGGTAACATCGATCACGCGCTTAAATTCCTCTGGTGTGATTTGCTCGAAGGGGGCAAAAATTCCAGTAGCAGCGGCGTGTACCCAAGTATCAATTCTGCCATGTACTTCGATCGCTTTATCTGCGATCGCCTTTACTTGGTCGAAATCGCTAACGTCTGCAATTATATAAGTTGCTTCACCGCCAGCTTTTTGAATTACCTCTACTAAGGATGCTAAACCTGGTTCGCTCCGAGCAGCAACAACTACTTTTGCGCCTCTAGCAGCAAACTTGAGGGCTGTATCCCGCCCAATACCACTGGAAGCTCCCACAATTACGACAACCTGCTGATTAATAGGCTTGAGTTGCGTCACTTTTACTCCTTAAATTACTCTTTTGGGTTCACAAATCGGGAATTTGAAATTTTTAGTTAAAAAGATTAACTTTTATTAACTATAGTAATTAAGATAAATTTTACTGACCTCATCCGTAGGGTTGACTAGAGAGGAGCGATATGCAAGGGGCGAGGTAAAGCAAGCACAATACTTGTATTTAAATTTGTCAAGCACCAAGATTGGTATTTTTTGCTTTATTTTAAAATTTGTAATTTTAATTTATTCTTAATATTTATGCAATCCTAATTCGCGGTGAAGATGCAACAAAAGATAACTCTTCAACTTCCTTTAAAAAGGAAACAACAGCAGAGAATTAGATTGTAAATATTAATTCAATTAGTATAATTTTTACTTGTATATGAACATTAAGTATGCTTTAAATCATCTAACTTTTGACCTGGTTTTTCCGAATAATAAATTTTGTTTTATTTGCACTAAAACTAATAGATCAATGCCCAGGCAGGGCATTGTATATGCAAAAAAAAAAAGGTTTACTACCAACATCTAGTGTTTTAAATTTTGCATTTGGCATATATTTGCAACTAAAGCATTAGATGTAAAACACCTAAATAGAGGTAGATAAAATGGTTAAAAAATATTTAAGAGAGTTGCTTTTGGGCTTGGCAATTCTACCAATGATTGCTCAACCTGTTTTGGCTCATAGTATTTGGGTTGTCAGAGGCGAAGAACAGGGAGAATTCAAAGTTTTGTACGGACATCCAGAAAGAGAAGAATCAGATCCATACGATCCAATTAAGTTCCAAGAAGCTACGGCTTATGATGGAAATGGAACAGCTATACCTGTTTCAGTCGAGCGAGAAAAAGATGTTGTAACTCTTGTTGCTGAAAGAAATGTTACAGCGATTGTTGCTAGCCATAACAATGGTTACTTTATTAGTCAGGGAGAAAACCAATCTAGAAATGTTTTTAGACTTGAAGCTTTAGCGTCGAACAATGAAGAGACTGAAATCAGTCATACTTATAAGTTTGCGAAGGCTTTTTACGAACAATCTCGCTTAGTTTCACAACGTTTCGGTTTGCCATTGGAAATTATCCCACAACGAGATCCTTATACCGTTGGTGCAGGACAGACGTTACAAGTTCAGGTACTATATCAAGGCAAGCCACAGGCAGGTGTTACTGTTGAATATGATGGAGAAGAACCAGTAACGACGAACGAACAAGGCATTGCTTCCATCACCTTGAAAGACAAGGAAGTCCACATCATCGAATCAGAATTTAGCGTCCCCTCAACCGATGATGAAGCTGCTGATGAGATTGGTTACGCTAGTTCATTAACCATAGATAAAGCAGGAAATGGTAACTTTAGACGCTAAAACAAGCGCCGCATTCTAGCCCAACTCAACAGAGGCACGAGAGCGCTTATTTAGGAGTTGTCCCCACAGCGGATTATAAGGATGAACTAATGTTGTGGGGCGCTCGTTTTTGTATAGAGGGCGTTTTTCGTTAGCCCATTTAAATATACTGCCTTCGAGATTGTAGACGCGATCGCATCCAGCCTGTTGCAGGCGATCGGCAATTCTGGCACTGCGATAACCAACAGAGCAGTAAACCACGATCAGTGTGTCCTTTGAGCTAGTAACTGCCTCTAGATTAGAATGATGCGGATCGATGCGCTTTGCATACTGAAGATGACTAGTTTCATACTCTGCTTCGTTGCGGGCATCAAGTAGGAGGAGTTGAGGCTGACTAGAGTCATTAAGCCACTGTGCTAACTCCTTTGTAGTCAACCATGCAACAGAAGGGAATTTTCGACTAATTAAATGCTTGAGGATAATAAAAACAAGCGATCGCCAACTCAATTCATAATTCATAATTCTTACTATTGTTGCGAAAAGTTTAAGAATTTTAGAGGTAGGGATATAGGTTGTTGTAATATTTGGCAACGTGACTAGGGAAACCCATGTTTGATTTGCATAGCGTGTCTGAGTTCTCACGCGCCCACTGTCTCAGCATTTGTGCTTTTCTTGTTCCTGCCATTTTGGTGACTACCTTGGCGACAATGATTTTTACGGCACTGCGTCGCCCTCAAGCATGGGTTTGGCAAGCGGCTGGAGTGGGCAGCATTTTTGCTATTGTGATGATCCTGCACGTATTTACGTGGTTTGTAGTGGGTGTGGTAATGGCTCCCACATACATCTTGCTGTGGCTGGGAAGTAGTTGTCTTTTCACGAACTTTGGAGCTATCCTCCTGCACAGACGCTGGATGCAGGTTGAGCAGATCCCCCCAACCTCTCCCTAGCCCTCTGCTTTTAGGAGAGGGTTAGGGAGAGGTGGATAAAAAAATGATCGCCCTGCCAGAATAAAAGCGCGATCGCATTGAAAGTATACAGTAGAGACGCGAAATTTCGTGTCGTTAAACCAGAACCGATTGCATCAAAGGCTTATCTTGTGGTAAGTTGTCCGTGCGCAGCCATTCATCTAATTGAGCTGCAGCTTGGGCAGAGTTGAGCCGTTCCCGTAGTTGCGCGCCTTCGAGAATTTCTTTTTGCAACAGAGACTGGGCTATGTCCTCAAGCAAGTCACGATTTCGATCTAAGATCCTCAAAGCAATGTGATGCGCTCGATCAAAAATTTCTTTCACTTCGCGATCAATCTCTTCAGCTACTTTAGAACTAACGCGGAACGACGCGGGTTACTATAGCCGCCGAGAAACTCTTGTTGCATCTTTTCAAAAGCAACAGGGCTGGGGTCGGCACTTATACCGTAAAGAGTAACAGGACGCAATACTTTTAGGTTAAGGGGGAAAGGGAAATGGTTAAAGGAAGGAAAACGCTTTATGCAACGCCCCTTTTTA
>DATNQH010000423.1:0-24552 GCA_036704105.1 Leptolyngbyaceae cyanobacterium
AGATGCTTAGTTTTACCTTATTATCAACACAAACTATCTCAAAGCCTAATTTTTGCGTTGAGACTGGCTGTATTTGCAATCTTGTAATTACCTGTTGAGAGGCAGTTAGAGAGAGGCATGGGCATTTTTCGGAGATGTCTATTGGGGCAGTCCGTTGCATACGCTGCTGCTACGCTATACGCAAACGCTGATGAACCAAATCTCCCAAACGGCTGCTTGTAACTGTCTGCACAAAGTTGAAAGGCGATTCTGCCGTTGACTGTTAATGACTCATGATCATGTGGACTCAGACTCTTTTCCCCTTACCCATGAGTTCCTCTTACATCTATAATATCTTTTGCTTCTGTTAAGCTAATCGTCATCCTCGCTTGCATATCTGTAATGTGAGGGAGACAGGAGACAGGAGACAGTTTGACATCTGTGACAACTGGCTCCTGACAACTGACTTCCTTTAAGGACTATCTTTTGTGCAAAGGCACGTGAACGTTAGCTTATACAAGCAGGAAAATAATCAGCAACTGTGTTACCTAACAGCACATATGGACAACGATTTACTGCCTTTTCTCGCTGGTGTTGGTTTACTGATCCTTTATCTCATCTTCTCCGCATCGACTGAAATGGGTACGAAGCTACCTTGGAAAAAATAGAAGTTGTTCAGTTAATTGCTTTGGCTTAGCTGCGTTTACATTTCTCAACTGTTTCAGGCTTGGAGAAAAAAGCAGAAATCCTTTACGCTGAGTGAATAATATATTTAACCCAGCATCAATCGAATGCCAGATCCAAAGAAAAATGAGATTAACATCGATCCAGCAACCCTCTTTTTAATTGTATCCGCCCTAATACTCTTACCTTTGCTATTGACTGGTTTTTTCGCGCAATGAGCAATGGAATAGCTTCAGACAAGTGGCAAATCTTTGTCTTCAAGCGGATACAAGTATGAAATTAACCGAACCAACAAGCGCGATCGCAATCCCCGATATAGTAGATGCACCCAGATGTTTGGGTTTTAGTCACCCAAGCAAATACCCAATCCCCGCGCAGTGTTCACTAAAGTTCCACTGGGGTTAACAGCGCGATATTGATCGATCGCTTCTGCAATGGGTACGCTCACAACAGAGCGTTTTTGCCATGTTACCATGCGATCGTACTTTTCTTCAGCAATTAAATCAACAGCCGCTACGCCAAAAGCAGATGCAATTAATCGCTCTACAGGTGAAGGAACTCCCCCACGTTGTACGTGACCTAAAACTGTGACTCGCGTTTCTGCACCAATGCGGCTACAAATTTCATCGGCTAAGTATTGTCCAATTCCTCCGTATCGACATTGGCCTAAGCGATCTGTCGACATGACACTCTCACCAGTCTCAGTCCGTACTGCCTCTGATACTACCACCAAAGAGTAGTTCTTGCCTTGCTCCTGACGTTCTTTGAGTTGGCGGCAGACCTGCTCTATCGTATAAGAAATCTCTGGAATCAGAATTACGTCTGCTCCCCCAGCAATTCCAGCACTAATGGCAATATGACCAGCATCACGACCCATCACTTCTAGGATCATGACTCGGCTATGACTTGCAGCAGTAAAGTGTAATCGATCCAGTGCTTCGGTAGCAATGCTAACTGCTGTATCAAAGCCGATGGAAAGTTCTGTGACACCAACATCATTATCAATCGTTTTGGGGATTGCCACCAAGTTGAGATTGCCTTGCTGGGCGAGACGGCGGAGAATCGCCATACTACCATCACCACCAATACCAATCATCGCTGTTAGACCTAATTGATGGTATCCAGCAATTATTTCATCCGAGCGATCGCACACACTTCCATCCGCCATCGGAAAGGCAAAAGGATCGCCTTTATTAGTAGTACCTAAAATTGTCCCCCCGGCGGTGAGCAAGGCATTCACCTTTTCAATTTCCAAAGGTATGACTTGTGGCGGTCTACTCATTAAACCATGAGTGGCTTGGCGAATTCCCAGCACTTCCCAACCATAAGTTCCAACCGCACGATACACTACAGCCCGAATTACAGCATTTAACCCAGCGCAGTCTCCTCCACTGGTGAGAATTCCAATCCGTTTGCGTTCTCCCATACTTCTACCGATTTTAGATTGAAAAATTGCCGATTTTGGATTGGAGGGAACTAGTCAAGAAATAGAGGCTAATCAAGCCTGCATAGCTTTTGTATAGCCCACTTATCCGCTGATTCAAGGCTCCAAAATTTGGCATCAAGCTGTAGATTAAACTGAAGCGGGTACATTTAGTATTAATTAAAACTTATTTTATCTTTCGTTATTTTCCGAAATAATAAAAATGATTGGGTGCAAAATATAAAGGTGGATTTAATTCGTGAGTACAACTGAAGGCAATATTCCCGACTTTGACGGCGAAATAAGCATACCGCAGGCTCCGCTTGGTTTCAAATCAGGCTTTATTGGAATTATTGGTCGTCCCAATGTTGGGAAATCAACAATAATGAACCAACTGGTAGGGCAAAAAATTGCGATTACTTCTCCAGTGGCGCAAACGACGCGCAATCGATTGCGGGGTATCCTCACAACTCCAACAGCGCAGCTAATTTTTGTTGATACACCAGGGATTCATAAGCCGCACCATCAACTAGGACAAGTGCTAGTAAAAAATGCTCAGATAGCAATTGATTCTGTCGATGTGGTGCTGTTTGTCGTAGATGGTTCAGTCGAGGCGGGAGGTGGCGATCGCTATATTGTTGAAATTCTCAGTCAAACTCAAACACCAGTCATTTTAGGACTGAATAAAATAGATCAACTGGGAGCCGATGCTCAATATATAGATAGTACATATACTCAGTTAGCTGCTCCCTACAATTGGCAGATAGCGAAGTTTTCCGCTCTCACAGGTGAGGGTTTAGAAACGCTACAGCAGGTAATTATTGATCGCCTCGAATCAGGGCCATATTACTATCCTCCAGACTTAGTGACAGACCAGCCAGAACGTTTTATTATAGGGGAATTAATTCGTGAACAAATATTATTGTTAACTCGTGAGGAAGTGCCTCACTCGGTAGCAATTACACTCGATAAAGTCGAGGAAACACCTACAATTACCCGCGTATTCGCCACTATTCATATCGAGCGAGATTCCCAAAAAGGAATTTTGATCGGTAAAGGTGGAACAATGCTGAAAGCGATCGGTAGTGCGGCGCGAGAACAAATTCAAAAGTTAATTGCAGGTAAAGTCTATCTGGAATTATTTGTCAAGGTTCAGCCCAAGTGGAGGCAATCTCGCCTGCGACTATTAGAGTTAGGTTATCGCGTAGAAGAATAAATTATTGTTTGTCATTTGTCATTAGTGATGCAGAAAGAACAGCTGACAACGGAAAAACAACTTGGTAAAAAATTTATCAAAATGCCAATTAAGAAAACAGCATAAATTAATAGTATGGGAACAGAGAGTAGCAGAGGCAAAAGGCAGATAAAGAGTATTGGCTACACCAATGACCAATAACAAATGACAAATGACAGAGCGTTATTTATACCTAGTAACAAATTTCAAAATAATTGCAAAACAAAAGCGATAAAAATAACAATTTCTGATTGAACAAATTGTCTAGTGTTGATTAGATATATAACGCTTAAGGGTGAGGAGTCAAACAGAGGACTGAAAGTTTTAGCTTTGTGCTGTGCAGAGAGTGGCCAACTTCTAATTATTACAAGTCTACTAGTAATAAATATTACACCATGTTAGGTGAAATCGTCAAACAAAAATATAAATTAATGCAAGTTCTCAGTAGTAGCAACTACTGTCAAACATACTTGGCACAAGACATTAGCAAAAAAGTGCCAACTGCTTGTGTGATTAAACACTTATTACCAGCCAGCACTCAGACTAGTTCAATGTCGAGTCTACGACGTTTATTTACTAGAGAAGTCACAGCCCTAGAAAAACTTCACACTTGTTCGCAAGTGCCACAGCTACTAGACTACTTTGAAGAAAACCAGCAGTTTTATTTAGTACAAGAATACATTGCCGGACAAGCGTTGAGTGCAATTTTGTTACCAGGAGCGCGGTGGCAAGAAAATCAAGTTATCGAGTTATTATATGAAATATTATCGATTCTGGAAGTAGTCCACGCACATGGACTAATTCATCGAGATATTAAACCGGGTAACTTGATTCGCCGCGATCGCGATCGGCAAATAGTGTTGATAGATTTTGGCAGCGTTAAACAAGTCTGGACGCAAGTAGTCACGTCCAAGGGACAAACTAATGCCAATTATGCGATCGGCATTCCTGCTACCGAAGCAATAGGCACTAACGGCTATATGCCAAGCGAACAGAGTCGCGGCCGTCCCCGTCCAAATAGCGATATTTATGCCTTGGGGATCGTAGCAATTCAAGCATTAACTGGATCGCAGCCATCAGAACTACTAGAAGATGCAGACACTGGGGAAGTGATTTGGCAACACTTGGCAATAGTAAGTCCGGAATTGGCAGCAATACTAAATAAAATGGTGCGTTATTACTTTTGCGATCGCTATCAGTCAGTAAAAGAAGTGTTAGCAGCACTGCAACCATTGACAGCAAAAGTTAGCCCGCAAAAGCTAAAAGACGCAACCGCTAGTGTATCACCAGCACTTTCACCACAGCTTGCTGTCAGCGCCAAAATGAAACACACAGCCAGCCGTGCGAATGTAGCATTGTGGCTAGGAACTGCGATCGGTCTTACCTCTGTTTTAGGATTATTTTTAGGCGGTTACTCTGCCTTGCGCCGAGATGCTTTTGTCTCCCCTGTTGTTTCTCAGCCCCAATTTACCATAGAAACGCCAAGTCAAATAGCTAATATCGAACTTGCCCATACTTTGACTGGACATACTAATGCAGTGTGGACGCTGGCAATTAGCCATGATGGACACACCATAGTTAGTGGCAGTGGAGACAAAACAATCAAATTTTGGGATCTCGATAGCGGACAGGTACTAAGGACACTCGCAGGAGATACGGCTGAGGTTTTATCAGTCGCCCTTAGTCCTGACAGTCAAACCCTCACCAGCGGTAGTTATGCAGCAGCAAAGGCAATTCAAATCTGGCATTTGAATACTGAAAAACCGCGCCCTATTCTTGGCGATACCGATCAAGTTTGGTCCGTAGCGACAACTCCCGACGGACAGACGGTAGCCAGTAGCAGTGGAGACAATAGGATCAAAATTTGGCATTTGCAAACTGGAAAATTGCTTCGTACCCTTTCTGGTCATTCAGACATAGTTTGGTCTGTTGCCATCAGCCGTGATGGCAAGACTCTTGTAAGTGGGAGTAAGGATAAAACAATCAAAATTTGGAATTTGCAGACTGGGAAACTACTACATAATTTGACTGGGCATTCAGATCGAGTTAGATCCGTTGCTATTAGTCCCAATGGTAAAACCGTAGTCTCTAGCGGTTGGGACAAAACAATCAAAATTTGGAATCTACAGACTGGAAAACTACTACGTAATCTGATTGGGCATTCAGGTTATATTAATTCAGTTGCCATCAGCCCTGACAGTAAGATCGTTGCCAGTGGTAGTGATGATTGGACGATCAAACTTTGGGATCTCAATCGGGGAAAATTGTTAGGCACTCTGAGTGGGCATTCAGGTAATGTTAATTGTGTCAGTTTTAATTATGATGGCAGAATACTTGTTAGTGGTGGTGAAGATAAAACTATCAAAGTTTGGCAGTTAGAAGAAGCTAATATTGCTGTAAATAAATAGTATAAATCTATCTAGCCTTGCCTAAACTTTATAGGTTTTAATATTTTAATGCAATGGATATGCTTTAAATAGCCGAAATACATAATTTAATACTATGCATCAAGCAATCTTACCATTTTTTAGCTGAGCTTGGAAGAGGGAAGGGAGAATAAAATTGTTATTAACTAATTGAGGATATTTACTTATTATTGTGTAATTATTACTATAGCGGTTCTCAATTGCATAAAATACGTAATTCTAGACCTAAACCCCTAGCCCCCTTTCCTTAAAGGGAAGGGGGATAATCCTTCCCCTCTCCTCGTAGGAGAGGGGTTAAGGGAGAGGTCAAAATGCAATTGCAGAGAATGTGCAAACCGCTATAAAAAATAAACGCAATTTAAGTAGGGGCGGGTTCAGCGAATATTTTTAGTTAGAAATGAATATTTTTAGTAAACCTGCCCCTACTAGCGTTTAATTTAAGATAATTTGAAAAGATTGAGATCTTAATATCAACAAAAGCTATCTACCATTCTGTAAGTGTATTTTTCCTGACTTTGCCCGCCTAGAATTTTGTGTAATTATCCAAAGTAAATTAAATAAAAGTTACTCAAACATTAAAAATCAACTATTCAGCTATGGACTGCTCTATATATAAAAATATAAAATGTATCCTACGTATCATTTAGGTAGTATATAGTATAATATATTACCTAAACTTGATTTAAATAAACCTGCTTAATAATCTCCCATTTGTTTGTATGAAGATGATCGAGAAAAATAAACGTGTCCCACTTAACAATGATGTCATACTGCTGATTAAAGGCCTGATTGTTGGCAAAGTGCTGACACTCTTGGTGATTGGTGGAGTATTGTGGTGGCTGCGTCCTCAATTATGGTACAGCGGTACTTCTTCTAATCAAACTTCAGCTAACGCTACTGTTACTGCGTCTCAAACTCCAGCCAACGCTGCTGTCACTGCGTCAAACTTTCAAACAGTTGGGAATGTGCCAATTGGCACATTCAAATATGGAGGTAGCACGGCTTGGGTTCCGATCCGACAGTTGGTAGATGCCCAGATTGAGAATGCTCGTCCGGAACTACAGTTGCGCTATTTAAATCCTGCTAACAGTAACCCAGGTTCAAGCTCAGGCATTCGGATGTTGCTAGACGGACAATTGGATTTTGCTCAGTCTTCTCGATCGCTGACACAATCAGAAAAAGCGATCGCTCGCTCTAGAGGTTTCACGCTCCTTCAACGTCCGGTTGCAGTTGATGCGATCGCCCTTGTAGTTCACCCATCACTCAAGCTGTCAGGCATAACCATAGACCAATTGCAGCAGATTTATCAGGGCAAAATCACTAATTGGAGTTCTGTAGGCGGGCCCAACCTACCAATTAAGCCCTTGTCCCAACGTCTAGAGGATGGTGATACAGTAGTATTATCTCCCCAGAAAAAATTGTTTGCACCTAATGTGAAGTACGTCTCCACCACCACCCAAGGCTTGCGCCAAGTCAGCCAGACTCCAGGGGCTTTGTATTACGCTTCTGCCCGTGCCGTAGTGGGTCAATGTAGCGTCAAACCTTTACCTATAGGTCGCACTGCCGATCAGTTTGTTGCTCCTTACCGCCAACCGTTGGTGACACCCCAACAGTGTCCGGCTAGGCGTAATCAGCTGAACACTGAAGCATTCGAGGACGGCAGCTACCCAATTACTCGGAACTTGTATGTAATTATTAAGCAGAACCAAGGTAAGGAGCAGCGGGCTGGAGTTGCTTATGCCAAACTTTTGCAGACTGCACAGGGGCGATCGTCTTTGGCAGAGGCTGGCTTTGTCGAGCCTCGCTAGATAAGCCTTTTAGTGGCGAAAAGCTCTAGCTTTTCGCCACTAAAATCTTGTTTCTCGTCTATATCCTGCATAAGCTTGTAACTAATGATTTTGGATTTTAGTAAAACTCAATCTAAAATCCAAAATCTAAAATCAATATGGTTAGGTGTCAAAATTATAAATGCTGTTTAGCTAGGCTAAAACTAAACTGTAGGTATTATTACTTAGGTGCGTCATAGGATGTTAGGCCAGTCACTACAGGGGCGTTACCAGGTTATTCAGCTACTTAGTGCGGGAGGATTCTGTCAAACCTACCTTGCCAAAGATACGTGCCAACCCGGACACCCTATCTGCGTTGTCAAACATCTGTTGCCTGTCAGCGACGAATCCCAATCGCTGGAAACTCTCGTACAGCTATTTATTAGAGAAGCAGAAGCCCTGAAAGAACTCGATTGCTATGACCGAGTGCCTCAACTATTAGATCGCTTTGAAGAAAACTATGAGTTTTACTTGGTGCAAGAGTTCATTGAAGGGCGACCCCTAAGTACTGAACTGCAACGTGGTTTTCACTGGAGTGAAAGCTATGTTGTACAACTGCTGCAAGAAGTCTTAGAAATTTTGGAAGTTGTTCACTCTCACGGGCTGATTCATGGCGATGTCAAGCCAAGTAATTTGATCAGGAGACGGCAGGACGATTGCCTAGTATTAATTGACTTTGGCTCGGCCAAGCAACCCCCGACGCAAGTAGTAACACTCCAACAAACGACAAACTCGACTCATGCTAATGGCGTGCCCATCATGACTGTTGTTGGCACACCAGGTTATATGTCTGCTGAGCAGGTGCGAGGTTTTCCCCGCCCGAACAGCGATATTTATGCTCTTGGCACGATCGCCATTCAAGCGCTGACAGGGTTGCATCCCAGACAATTACGAGAAGACTCGGACACAGGTGAGATTCTCTGGCAACACCACGCTAGTGTTAGCCCTCAACTCACTAGTGTTATAAACAAAATGGTGCGCTATCACTTTAAAGACCGCTACTCTTCTGCAACAGAAGTGCTAAAAGCGCTAGAAACATTAGCTATTCTCTACCAGCCAACACAACTGTTAGGGTTTTCTCAAAACAAAGCAACAGCGGCAGAAACTACTATACAAAACCAGTCAGTTCTACTCTCTGAGCAAGACACGATGTCTTATGTATTAGGCGATCGCTCAGTAGCGCTTTTAGATAAAAAGACAAGCGCTCTAACAGATTCTACCCCAGCGAACAAGTCTATTTTACTGATAGGGGTGGGAATAGGTGTTGCCTCAGTTATAGCGCTAACTGTTAGCATTTACTATTTTATGCGATCGCCTGCTCCCGCAAATCGTGTCGAACAATACAAAATTTTTATCCCGGCAAAAAATAACTATAAAGAAAATATTTCTCAAGGCGGGGGGATCTCTTGGTCTTCAGACTCAGTTTCGTTTGTTCTTCGCAATTTTCTTGGCAAAACCCTTGCTTATAAGCAAGCCAAGCTCTTACCAATAAGCAACACCCACTTAGAGTGCTAACTCTTTTTAAGAGTAATATTGTTCAACTTATTTGGAATTAAAAATGGCAATTGCAACAAAAATCATCCACTGGGCTGCAACTTTATCTCTGTTGGGATTCGTGTCTGCCTGTGGTTCTAACGAAGAGCCTCAAGCAGCACCTGAGCCGCCAACACCATCCCAAGCTACATCACCAGCACCGTCTATAGTGAAACGTTTACTGGAAACTAAGCAATGTGAAAGATGTGACTTGGAGGGCGTGAATCTGGCAGGAGCAGACTTACGCAAAGCCAAACTGTCGGATGCTCTCTTACAGGGAGCAAACCTACAAGGGGCGAACCTAGAAGGGGCAGACTTGGAGGAGGCAATACTAAAGAATGCCAACTTACAGAAAGCAAACTTAGCTAAGGCAAATTTAGAGCAGGCGAATCTGAATCAAGCAAATTTGAGTCAGGCAAATTTAAGTCGAGCAGAGTTGGAAGAGGCAAGTATGGATAGTGCCAACTTAAATCGAGCTAACTTGAACGAAGCAGATTTAGAACAAGCCAATGTGTCAGCAGCTAAACTTCAGGGGGTAAGCCTAAAAGGGGCAACAATGCCAGATGGCACAACTCACGATTAAATTTTGAATGCTGAATTATAAATGGGTATTATTCCCAATTTTATGATAATTCATCATTATTCTCAAGTTAATCCAATTCTCGTCTTCCTTCCAAAGCTCTTGCTAATGTCACTTCATCGGCATACTCTAGATCGCCACCCACAGGTAAACCAAAAGCAATCCGCGTTACTTTGGTAAACGATTTGAGCAACCCGCCTACATACAATGTTGTTGTCTCCCCTTCCACACTCGGACTAATTGCCAGAATGATTTCTTTGGGCTTTTGCTGACTTACCCGCCGCACTAAAGCTTCGACTGTCAGCTGTTCGGGGCCAATTCCATCCATTGGCGAAATCACTCCGCCTAAGACGTGATACTTGCCGTGAAATTCTCTCGTCTTTTCCAAGGCAATCACATCGCGCGAATCAGCAACTACGCAAATAGTATTGTTGTCGCGGTTGGAATTGCGGCAAATTTCACATACTGGTTCAGCAGATAAATGATAACAAACAGAACACAAGCCAATTTGCTGTTTTGCTTCAATCAAAGCTTGCGCCAAAGCTTGTACTTCGTTCTCTGGACGCTTGAGAATATGTAAAGCTAGACGCTGGGCAGTTTTAGGCCCTACTCCAGGCAACCGTTGTAACTGCTCGATCAGACGCGCTAAAGGACGTGCGTAAACCGTTGTCTTTCTCCTATGATTGCTCCTTAACTATCGTACCGATCTTTTAGCAGCTTGGCAGTACTCGATCTAGTTTATCCAGTTAGAGCAAAAGTGCAAAATGCACCTTTAGGCAGGGCATACAGCACGTACTCATAACGAGGTAGGTGCATTCTTTATTAATGCTTCAATTTTGATTGTCGCGGCTGCTACGTTTCATTATTCCGGCAACCAACAAGTTGCAGAAATTGAAGATGCGTACCGTCTGCTGGCTCCATTATTAGGTACTGAGCTTGCCAGTGTCTTATTTGGGATTGCGCTTTTGGCATCTGGGCAAAGCTCAACGTTTACGGGAACGTTGGCAGGTCAAATTGTGATGGAAGGATTTCTTGACTGGTGGATTCCCTGCTGGCTGCGGCGATTGATTACGCGGATGTTGGCAATTGCTCCTGTCTTGGTGGGCATTCTCATCTTTGGATAGCAAAGTGTAGGCAAGATGCTCGTCCTTAGCCAGGTAGTGTTGAGTCTTCAGCTTCCCTTTGCAGTGATTCCCCTAATTTTATTCACTGGGAACCGAAACATCATGGGGCGCTTTGCTAATCAGCGTTGGTTGCAAACACTCGCCTGGATAGTGGCACTGGTGATTATGGGTTTGAATATTTGGCTATTAGGTCAGATATTCTCCGAAATAATCAGCTAATCTTGAAGCGCAAAAAACGATACTAGTCGTCTTGCATTTTCGTATCTACTCGCCGATAGACTTTGAGGATGGCTGCCTCAACTATCTCGTAGCCTTTTACCGTGTATCGCCGCAGTAGTTGCAACTTAATGAAAAATAAAGCAGCTTTTTTTAAAAGATAGCCACACTTTTGCTCTTGCCAGTGCTATCATAGTAAAGCCAAATAAGCGGATGTGGCGGAATTGGCAGACGCGCTAGATTTAGGTTCTAGTACCGCAAGGTGTGAAGGTTCAAGTCCTTTCATCCGCATTTTTATGTCTCACTAGCTTGGTACAATGCGGCTAGACGCAGTGCGACAGTTATATATGGATTTAGATCGACAGATTCAAGTCTTAATCGACGATGCACCTCAAGATGGGGTGACACCGCAAGTAGTCAGAGCGATCGCGCCTGTACTCAAGTTGCTTGGCGCTAGATTACGCCACTTGCAATACTATATTTTGCAGAGTATGGATCGAGAATGGGTTGTCATGACATTGAGCGAAAGAGCAAACCCCAAAATTACCAAGTGTGTTATTTACGCTTTTGCTACTCTTAAAGATGTCTCAGCCGCAACGGATGCTGAAGATCCACAGGTGGTTGCTGTTCCCATTCCTATCACTCACCTTTTGTTTCAACTGTTTGCCTTAGAAACGGTTGATAGTATTATTTTCTTTGATACACCAGGCGATTTAAATACGGGAATCGAAATCCAACGCGCAGATCTGCAAAACTTAATTCAACAGTTGCAACAGAACTCATCTACGCCCAATTCTCCTTTCAACCAAATACCGCCTGATATTGCTTAGAGACTGAATATGGCTTAATGTCCTAGCAGTTGAGTACGTAGCTGCTTTTGCGATGCGATCGCCCCATACACTTACAGCAACTGGTTGCTCAGCTAAAAAGGCTAAACGTCATGTTATAAATTCCCACTTAGAAAATACCGCAGCTTGACCGCACCACCTTTGCTCGTCTAAGACATTCCAAAGGATACCATCTTCGATGTGGAAGCGCTGACCAGTACTGGTAATGCGAATGCCAGAAAAATAGCTAAAGCCTTTGGTTGCTGCTTTTGCTAAAAGGCGATCACGTTCCCCTTGTATCACTGGTTCAACACATTTACGCGAAGGCATCTGAGTAAAATCTTCCCAGGAAAATTCCCACAATTCCAACCCCCGGCGATTACCGTAGTTAAAAATTGGGTCTGGTTCAGTACCGTGAGAAACTAAGACAAAAGGTGCTTCAAATAGTGCTTGTGCTATTTCCATTGACGAACCATTAACATCGAGTAGACAACGCCCAGTCCAATGCTGAAAACTGTGCAGTAAGCGTTGACTGTGACTAATAATTGCTTGTTGTTGCCAGGGAAATAAGCGATCGCTTGTCATAATTAATTAATTGCTGCTGTAGAGATCCGATATATCGCGCTCTACATATTTAAATAGCGTAGTGGGAGACTACAACCCCTGCCTTCTAAACTTATTCTATGAGTAACATTATTTTACCAGCAGTTAATTCGCTGAAAAACGGAGGCGTTGCATCGCATGGTACAACAACTAACACCAGACACTGCATCAGACATCATCTATCCCGACAGTGACGGAAAACCGATAGCGGACAACACCAAACAATTTCGCTGGATTGTAAATATTAAAGAAAACTTAGAAATATTGTTCGCCTCACAACATGAGGTTTTTGTTGCAGGTGATCTCTTATGGTATCCCGTTCAGGGAAATAACAAAATTCGGCAAGCTCCTGATGTAATGGTTGTTTTTGGTAGACCAAAAGGAGATAGAGGCTCTTACAAGCAGTGGGAAGAAAATAATCTTCCCCCACAGGTAGTATTTGAAATCCTCTCTCCTGGGAACCGAACTGGAAATATGGCAAACAAACTTCTTTTTTATCAACGCTATGGAGTTGAGGAATATTACATTTACGATCCAGATGCAGTCGAGTTGACTGGGATGATACGTTCCCAGGAATGGTTAGAGGAGATTGAGGAAATCAATGGCTGGGTTAGTCCTCGTTTGGGAATAAGATTTGAACTGACAGCAGACACCTTAGAAATTTATCGCCCTGATGGAGCCAGGTTTCTCACATCCGTAGAGTTGGATCGAGTACGAGAACAAGAACGTCAACGCGCCGAACAAGAGCGTCAAGAGAAGGAAGCAGCGCTGCTTCAGTTAGAACAAGAAAGACAGCGCTATCAAGAGTTATTGGCGCGACTGCGAGAAAGGGGGATCGATCCAGAACAGTAGTGAAGAAAAGTATGAAGTGTGAAGTATGAAGTGTGAAATTTAACCTGAGCGCCTTCTACCTTCATCCTTCTCCTAACTCCTGCTTTAACGCCCCAACAATTTATCCCGCAGGTGCTTAATCCGATCGCGGTACTTAGCCGCCTCCTCAAACTCCAAACTCTTCGCTGCTTCCTTCATCTGTGCTTCTAGCTGCGAAATCAATTCTGGAATCTGCTCTAAAGGTAGCTCATCGACTTGCTGATAAGCTGTTTCCAATTGCTGTCCGTTCAACCGCCGCGATACTTCCAAGAAAGACAGAATCGCATTACTAGATTTTTTCACGATTGGCTGCGGTATTATACCATGTTTTTCGTTATATTCAAACTGAATGGCTCTACGGCGCTCAGTTTCTGCGATCGCATTCGCCATGCTGTCTGTCAAATTATCAGCATACAAAATTGCTTGTCCTCGGACATTTCGCGCCGCCCTACCAATAGTTTGAATTAGCGATCGCGTCGCCCGCAAAAACCCTTCTTTATCAGCATCCAAAATTGCCACCAGCGACACTTCCGGTAAATCCAACCCTTCCCGCAGCAGGTTCACCCCAATCAAGACATCAAAAGTTCCCTCGCGCAAATCCTGCAAAATCTCGATCCGCTGAATTGAATTAATCTCCGAATGCAGATATCGCACCCGAATCCCTCGATCTTGCAGATACTCCGTCAGATCTTCCGCCATCCGCTTAGTCAAAGTTGTGACTAGCACTCGTTCCTTGCGAATAACTCTTTCTTTAATTTCTCCCAGCAGGTCGTCAATTTGTCCATCTGTCGGTCGAACAAAGATTTCTGGATCTATCACCCCAGTTGGACGAATCACTTGTTCTACCACCCGCCCTTCTGAAAGTTCTAACTCCCAATCTCCAGGCGTTGCAGAAACAAACACGCACTGATTTACCTTCTCCCAAAACTCATCTGCTTTCAAAGGACGGTTATCAGCTGCACTGGGTAGACGAAAGCCATGCTCGATCAACACCATTTTCCTGGCGCGATCGCCATTATACATCGCGCGAATCTGGGGTATGCTGACGTGGGATTCATCCACCACCAGCAGCCAATCTTTGGGGAAATAATCGATCAAACACTCTGGCGGTTCCCCGGCTATCCGCCCAGCTAAGTGACGGGAATAGTTTTCAACGCCGTTGCAGTATCCCACCTCTCGCAACATTTCTAGATCGTAGCGAGTCCGCTGATCTATGCGTTGCGCCTCCAATAACTTCCCAGCTTGCTCTAACTCTGCTTTTCGCTGCTTTAATTCTGCCTCAATTTGATCGCAAGCCACTTCTAGCTGTTCTTCTGGTGTGACGAAGTGACGCGCTGGGTAAATATTGATCGCTTCCACACTCTTAATAATTTCGCCTGTCACCGGATCGACATAACGAATAGCGTCAATTTCATCGCCGAAGAATTCTACCCGAATAATTCTATCTTCGTAGGCGGGGCCAATTTCCAGCACGTCACCCCGCACTCTAAACCGTCCCCTAGCCATTTCCAGATCGTTACGACTATACTGTACTGCTGCTAGATCACGCAAAATCTGGCGTTGATTTACTTCCATCCCTACTTGAAAAGGAATAGAGGCTTTGAGATATTCAGATGGCATACCCAGTCCGTAAATGCAACTGATCGAAGCAACTACAATTACGTCGCGTCGTTCAAATAGCGATCGCGTGGCTGAGTGGCGCAGCATATCAATCTCATCGTTGATTGAGGCGGTTTTCTCAATATATGTATCGCTAACTGGGATATAAGCTTCCGGTTGATAGTAATCGTAGTAACTGACGAAATATTCCACCGCGTTGTGGGGAAAGAATTCTCGCAACTCATTGCACAGTTGCGCCGCCAAAGTTTTATTGTGAGCCAACACCAATGTCGGTTTACCGATTTTTTCAATTGTGGCGGCGACTGTAAATGTTTTACCAGTGCCTGTGGCTCCGAGTAAAGTTTGGTGGCGGTGTCCGGCTTGGAGATTTTGAACAAGTTGCGCGATCGCCCCGGGTTGATCGCCTGTTGGCACAAAAGGAGCTTGAAGACTAAATTGTGACATAAAATTTTATCGAGATGTCAGCTTTTTTGTCAAGTCAATTGTTTGCGCGTTTGCACCCAGCCGAATAGCGTCTATGTTGTTTGGTTGTTTGTCCAAAACCAATGACTAATGATTAACAGTCCTATTTATTGATATATCTTAACATATTTAAGTGTTTCTATACTTACTATTTTATCGTCTGATCTGCTTTCATTTACTGCAATTGAAATTGACTCGCCTGCGCATTCGAGCGATTTGAGCGTTCGAGCAAAAAGTAAAAAATAACACTTTTAATTACCTAGTTTCTTATAGCAACTATGTTTTTTGTTGTATTTAATCTGATTTTTTAGGGCGGATAACCGAACAATGCTTGTAATAGGCACGGATTTTAAAGATATATCTATAGGAAAGTAGATAATTTTCAACAAATTGCCGCTATAAAACAACTTTGTCAGTCTTTGAGTAGAGATAACTAATATACCTTGTGACAGAAGGCTAAAACTAAAATAATCCGATATTGTGATAACAGTTACTAAAACACTTCAAAGTTATTAATCAACTTTGAAAATCAAATAATAAATAAGGAGAAACATCATGGGTTTAGATGATAAAGCTAAAGCTGCTGCTAAAAATATTGAAGGTAAAGCTCAAGAAGCTTTAGGTAATGTAACTGGCGATCCTGAAGATAAAGCAGAAGGCAACGCCAAGCAAGCTGAAGGTCAAGTACGTCAAGGTGTTGAAGACGTAAAAGACGAAGTTAAGAAAAAAATTGACTAACAATCCTCTTTGTTAGGAAGGTAGGAAGTAGCAATAATGCTACTTAACCTTCTTAATTTATGAGAATCAAAAAATTCTATTTATTATATAGCTAACGGAGGATAATGGAGTGCATTTACTTCAGAGATTTCGCAAAATATTAACCGTTTTTTCTTTGATCCTGCTTCTAACTACAACTGCTGCTTGTAGTAGTAGCGTGCAAGCAAAACAACCCAGCACCAATGCACCAACAATCGGACGTAGTGCTGATTATGGGCTAATAGCACGGGGTAATACCAATGCTGGGCAAGATTTCGGTAATTGGGTTACTCAAACGGCTAAGGGACTAGTTCAAGACGCTTACGTGCGTGACAACAACAAATTAGGAGTTGTCATTACTCCCCAAGTACGTCCGAATGAAGTGAAGCCATTAGCTAAGTCTTTAGTTCAAGGATTCCATAAGAATTTTCCAAATCAAGACTTAAATGTTTTGATGTATGCCCCTGATAAAAAGTTGATTTTGACTGCTAAGTATGACGTTCAATCAAATCAGATTGAATACAAGTAGTCATCTGTAATTTGTTGTTGCTTGTAAATAATAGAGCAACGGACAAAGATTATAAGGTTTGTAAAAAGGGAGATAAGAAAAGTGAGTAGTAGCGATCAATACAAACGGCAAATCATGAACGATTTGGCTGGGGGTAACGTCGAAAGCCTTGACGATGCTCCTTCAGGTAATTTAGAGCAACAATACGATAATTTTGATGATTTTGCTCAGCGTTCTTCGGCTGACGAACGTCGCCAATTATTTGGTCGTTCCTTGCATCCCGATCGCATTCCTGCAAGTCAAATGGAGCCGGAACTGCAAAAAGCGATCGCCCAAATTAAGCCAAACGAACGCGATGACGTTGCCAAAGCATTTTTCAAGCATTTAAGCAAGAGAGGACTGAATGATCGCGATCTCGAAAAACAGCTAGGTCTTTCCACTCATCATGCCAGCCGCATGAATGCGGATGATGTCGCAAAACTGGCAACATTTGTCTATCATAGTCATCCTGACATCTTCCAAGAAGTGATGGCAGAGCAACCAGGAATGATCAAATTTCTCAGCAATCCTGTCGTAGCAGCAGTTTTGGGTATTGCAGCTGCTAAGTGGTTAGGTAGCCACCGGAAATAAGTTTAACGTCATGTCAGTTACAGATTTTAGCTTGGCAAACCCTGGCTAAAATCTTTTCTTTTTGGGTAAATTTCAAACTCACACTCATAACATTCTGCTGCCAAAAATATTTAAAGTGATAAAATCGGGTACCGTTGAGATTGATTTATGCAGCAACTGTGAAGATGTCTGCAGTTAAGTATTGGACATCTCTATTAGAAAAATTTAGGACTATTAGAACCACGCAGATAAAAAAGCCTTTGAGCTTGTTTAAACACATAAAAATGGCATTTCTGTTGTTACTCTTGAATAGTTCAACAACGCCAGCTCTTCTAATAACGCGATAAAAACCATTGGGTTTTGAGTGGCAACATTGCAGCTACTGATGCAGAATTTAAAGGTTTGGAGAAAAAGTACCCTTGACCGAACTCACATCTTAATTTTCGCAATTGAGTAAACTGATCTGCTGTCTCCACCCCTTCAGCAATTACATCCATTCCTAAAGCATGAGCAAGGGTAATAATTGCTCCAACAATCTCAAAGTTTTCATTATTAGAGTTAATTCGACTGACAAAAGAGCGGTCGATTTTCAGGGTATTTACAGGAAAACGGTATAAATAACTTAAGGATGAATAACCTGTACCAAAATCATCAATACTCAACTGAATATTCATCGCTCTGATTTGTAAGAGAGTGTCAATCGTTTCTTGTACATTCTCCATGAGCATACTTTCGGTAATTTCTAGTTTCAGAGAACTTCCACTCAAGCCAGTTTCAGCTAAAATCCGCGCAATTTGATCGATCAAAAAGGGTTCTTTAATTTGTAACCCGGCAAGATTTACACTGATATTTAAAGCTGCTAAATTTGGAAACTCTGTTTGCCAAGCGTGCATTTGACGGCAAGCTTCACGTAGCACCCATTCCCCAAGCGAGACAATTAAGCCTGTATCTTCGGCAATTGGAATAAATTTAGCAGGGGAGATGAAACCTTGCTGTGGATGTTGCCAACGAACTAGTGCTTCAAAGCCAGTCAATTTGCCAGTAGGCAATGAGATAATTGGTTGATAGTGAAGGCAAAACTCTTGGCGCTCAAGAGCAAGTCGCAAATCGCTTTCTAGTTGTAAGCGTTCGAGCGTCTGCTCATACATTACAGAGTCGAAAATTGCATAACGCGCCTTGCCTTGCTCCTTAGCACGATACATGGCAATATCAACATCGCGCAGTAAGTCTGCTGCTTGCTCATATCCTGTAGAACTTGGCACAATGCCAATGCTAGCGCTGGTAAATACGGTATGGCTTTCAATCTGGAACGGCGACTTGAGTTTTGCCCCAAGCCGAGAGGCAATACTTGTGGCATCGCTGATGTCTTTGAGTCCGTCTAGAAGAATCGTAAATTCGTCTCCTCCTAACCGAGCTATAGTATCTGTGGGGCGTAAACATTGCTTCAAAATGTCAGCGATCGCTATTAGAAGTCGATCCCCCACTGTATGCCCCAGGCTATCATTAATTAACTTAAAGCGATCGAGGTCGATAAAAAGAACAGCAAATAAATAATCTTTGCAAAGTTTCGCTTTTTGCACGGCTAGCTCAACTCGCTTCATAAACAAGGTACGATTAGGTAGATCAGTTAAGACATCGTGCAGGGCATCATGAATTAACTGCTCCTCTACTTGCTTACGCTGTGTGATATCATCAAAAATCCCATCTATCCGGCTGGCAATTCCTTTTTTGTCATAAATTACCTGAATGCGAAAACTCAGCCACCGCACTTCTCCATCAGGGCGTAAAATTCTGTATTCTACTTGTTTTTGGCCTTGTTCCAGCAAAGTTTGGTAAGATCTCTCAACTCGTTCGCGATCTTCTGGATGAACTACTTCTAACCACAAAGAAGGGTGATTGAAAAAGTCACAGATAGGGCGACCATATACTTTTTGAGCAACAGGGTTTAGGTAAAGCAACTTTCCGGTTGAAGCACAAACAGACCAAACAACTTCTTCCAGAGAATTCAGAATACTTTCAAGTTTTTCTTCACTTTCTTGCAACGATTGTTGTGCTTGTTTGCGTTCGGCAACTTCTAGTTGTAACTCTTGATTAGCAGTTGCCAAATCGGCAGTACGTTGTTGTATTCGTTGTTCAAGTACTGCATTTAAATTGTAAATTTCTTTCTTAGCTGCTTGCCCTGCAAGTTGACTCTTAACGCGGACTAAGACTTCTTGTACCTGAAATGGTTTGGTAATATAGTCTACTCCTCCGACATCAAATGCTTTGACTTTATCTAACACATCATCTAAAGCACTGATAAACATTACCGGAATGTCACAAGTGAGAAGCGTTGCTTTCAACTGTTGACAAACCTCATAGCGGAATGGCACGCTTGATAAGCGCAAGTATTTCGCCAAACCGTTGTAAATTGAAGCGTGACGCTGCCTATTTTCTTCTTAATGCGCGTACCATTGACCTGAAACATTCAAGCAATCACTTGAGTACTCGTTTAGATGCAGCATTAGCCACGGACTATTTGAGTGGCGACTCGTCATAGTGTGCCAGCAGATCGGCTATATTTTGGTAGATGGCAATGCAACCTGCCTGGCGTAGCTTTTCTTCTGAGAAACCACCTGAAAGTACACCAATCGTGCGCAGTAGAGCCTTGCCAGCAGCTTCTGCGTCATAAGGTGTATCGCCCACAACAATGACATTATTAGGAGCAATGCCACCTAACTTATCTAGCGTGACAAAGAAGACATCCGGCTCTGGCTTAGACGATTCCACCTCACTTGTAGTGGTTGCAACATCGACCAGATCTTCAACATCCATGATCTGTTTGTAGGTTGCTACATCGTCCTTTGTCGCAGAAGAAGCTAAAGCAACTCGTTTACCTTCGGCTTTGATTCGCTTGAACAACTCACGCACTTGGGGAAAAGCTTTTGTCCGCGAATGATATTCACGCTTGTAGAGTTCCCGGCGGTAATCTCGCATACGTTCACCGAAAGTAGGGCTTGAACCATCATCTGATTCATTGAGTTCTTCAAGTGAGAAAAAGACTGGCATTAACTTGTCACTCCCTTTACCAATCTGGGCGCGGATCTGCTCATAAGGAATTTGATGACCAAAGTGTTGGAAGGTTCTATCCCATGACTGCGCGTGAAAGTCAACAGTATCAACCAGTGTTCCGTCGATGTCGAAAATTACAGCTTCGATCACAAATTGCTTGCCCTTATGTTAAGTGGTAAAACGTATAATGTACATTGCAGCAGAATTAGCAATAGAAATGTTCTTCCGGAAGATGGGTAGAGTGGCGATTCAGGGGGACGGGAAATGTATACAAAAACAACTTTCAAGTAGGATGAGCAAGGGTTTTAATCGAAGCACTCGTGGCTTAACGCGCGTGCCCCCCTCATAGGCATTCATACCTGGCATATTGACATCGAGCAAAATTAAATCTGGCGGATTAGCCTTCACCGTCATTAAGGCTGTTAAGCCATCCCTAGCACACCGAACTCGATAACCTTGCTCATTGGGCGTACTAGAAAGTACGCGCAGGTTATCTGGTACATCGTCAACAATTAAAATTGTGTGTTCAGCAGCATTAAACTGATAGCTACTCATAAACAAGGAATGTATTGAGTAAGATTTATAATTTGACCGTAATCAAAGTCATTAACTTTCTGTTGCAGCGCTTTAGCCAAACAGGTGTGTTTTTCAGGAATTTGCGCGATTAGCGCTCCTACTTGCTTGGTATCTAATTGTATGGCAGCATAATTTAGCTGAGTAACCTAATCAGCAGGCATAACATTTAAGCTTTCAGCTTAAAGTTTTTAATAGTTTTACTGGCTGGAATAATTTCATAAATATTTTTATAAGCGTTAAAATGTAAACATTGTACTAGTAATTCAATTTAAGATGGCTAATTTGAGCTATTACAGCTATGAACTGACAAGTAAAAGCTCAGTCAATCACTAACTATTATTGAATTTTCATAAAAATTCAATATATAAATAAGCTGGTTTTGGCATAACACAAAATATGTTAAATTCTGGGAAATTTGCTTGTCACTTTAATTTAATTTCACTTATAGTTATTTTTACTGAATAAAAAAATCTAAATAAATAAAGCTAAAATGTAATCTATTTACGTACTTTTACTGAAAATGTTTATAATTTCTACTCAAGAAATTATGTAAATTCCCTAATTTTATCTTGGCATATATAGTAATATACAATCTCATTGCTGTGAACTCACATAAGTCTGCAAGCATGATCTTCCCTTCCCGCTCTAAGCTTACCTAACTAGAGTAGGAAAATACTATTCCGTATTTTTAATTTATTTTGGAGTTTGAAGCTGGTCTTCCTAAAATTAACTTTTTATAGCAATCTCATTTAAGTTACTAAATACTCGTTGTGGTCGTCATTATTCATTAATTATTAGTCATTCTTACAAATGACAAATGACACGAAATTCCCGTCTAGTCATGGCGGGGATGAGTTAAACTCTTGCTACTTCTTAATGTAATCGTGCTGTCAATGCGATCGACTCTTAACCGTTCCTACTAGCTGTTGGTTAGACATCCATAAATTTAGGATTTTTGCTAATATTCTTTAAATAAATTAATACTGATTCTGTAAAGGATGTTTCGGCATAACTCTATAAAAACTGTTCTAAAGTTAGATAGCCAGGAAGAGACGAGACTGTTTTCTAACCTCGTACTTGATGGAGGTAGGCTAACTCATCAGCCAGGTAGTATTTTAGGGAGTACAGCGCTTGTTGCGGGAACAACAGTTGGTGCTGGCATTCTCGCACTGCCTGCGGTGACGCTGCCGTCCGGCGTTATACCATCGACAGTCCTACTGATTGCTGTTTGGCTCTACGCATTAGTCTCAGGTCTTTTGATTGCAGAAGTAAGCTTGAGTGCGATGCGTTCATTGGGGCGAGAGAGCTTAGGTTTGTTGCCAATGATTGAAAGTACCCTGGGGTTAGCAGGAGCAAGAATTGCTGGTGGAGCATATTTATTCTTACATTACGCCTTACTCGTAGCATACATTGCGCAAGGTGGAGAGATTTTAGTATCTGCCGCTGAGCAACTTTTTGATATGCAGAACGTGCCTGCATGGGTAGGAACAACTTCGTTCACTCTTGTGTTTGGCGGAATTATGTACTTTGGGCGAGAAAGGCTGGTTGAAAAATTAAACAGCGCCTTTGTGGCAATTGTCATTGCTTCATTCTTGGGATTATTGTTGTTCGGATTTGGGCAAGTCAAAGGAGCTGGTTTATTATTTCAAAACTGGAGTGCGCTGCCAAATGCCGTGCCAGTCATGCTTGTAGCGCTGTTTTACCACAACGTTATTCCGGTGGTGGCACTACAGCTTGAGGGAGATGCCCGTTTGATTCGCTCCTCGATATTCGTTGGTTCTGCAATTCCTCTAATCATGTTCCTAGCGTGGAATGCTGTGGTTTTAGGCAGCGTCAGTCCTGCTTTGGTACAAGGTGTATCTAATGGTAGAACTGTTTTTGACCCGTTGCAAATTTTACGTGACAATGGCACCGGAGAATGGTTAGGAGTGCTGGTATCCGTTTTCTCAGAGTTTGCAATTGTGACATCATTTATTGGGTTTGTGTACGGTTTGCTGGATTTGTTTAAAAGCATTTCCTTTGTTGCACCCAATGAATTATCTTTGCGCAAAGCGTATTCACTGATTCTTTTCCCCCCTATGAGTATGTCTGCAGTTAATCCCAGTATTTTTTTTACTGCCCTAGATTATGCAGGAACATTCAGTATCTCGATTTTAGGAGGGATTATTCCGGCATTGATGAGTTGGAAACAACGTCAATCAAATAGCGAACATCAACCGCTGGTTGGAGGTGGTAAGGTGACACTTATTGTGATGATTGGAGTTGCATCAGCAGTCATCGTCAAACAAATTCTGTCAATCTACGGATTTTGAGGCGACTGTTCCGTTTAGTTTGTACTACTGGTTTGTTAGCTTTTTAGCAGCATTAAAAGAAGTTGAGTCTAACAGATCGAGTTGAGGAATAAAACAGCGGTGAATGATTTTCGATGACAAATGACAACACAATTAAGCTCGACTCTTTTTTAAAGTTTGTAGGCATAGCTCCAACTGGTGGGCAAGCCAAGGTTATGATTCAGAATGGCGAAGTTCTAGTTAATGATATGGTCGAAACTCGGCGAGGACGGAAATTAGTATCAGGCGATCGCGTGACTGTGGGAGAACAAACTTTTGATGTCCAGTTGAATGATTCCTAAAGCGCGATCGCGCCTCTATTCATATTTTATAGAACTAGCGTTACTGAAAAAAGAACAAGCTACTACACCAGACATTGAAATCAATAGTGAGCCTAAGAACTAGACATCCCGTTTAGGGTTGCACTAGCTGGAAATATTTATCAGCCGCTATTTCTGCTGTATTGTTATGTCCAACATATACAATAAAAACCAGTTGTTTTGGTGTAAATACAGCAAGACTTGGGCATTTGGTGCAGATGCAAGTATCCACCAACCATACATTCGTTCAACTGATCTATTAATCATTTTGACGCGGCGCTTTTTTCTTACTGCCAATTTGCTCTGACATTTGTTTGTTCAGGTTTGGTAGAAGTTTCATCGCACCGCGTCAAACCGAATTAGACTCGTTGAACGCCTGGTTTACCGTTTTCCACTATAAATGAAGCTCTGGTAGTAATGGGAGCCTCTGGAGTAGTTACAGCCGTCACAACACGGTAGTCGGACTGCCAGCGGTTTGGTGTTAGTTCACAACGAACATAGCCACGTTGATTGTTGAAGAACTTGATATGTGGATTTTCTGCCAATATACTTTCAGTATTTGCGTTCGTATCTGAGCCATCACCGCCGGAACTAATCGACGTACCAATAAACTCTGTGCCAAGAGTTGCTGAATTTGGGTTACTGAAATCTGCTTTGAGGTCAGCTACCCAGTTAGCATGGACATCACCTGTCAGCACGATGGGGTTAGAAGGTTGACGTTTTTGGATGAAGTCGAACAAGCGATCGCGAGAAGCTGCATAACCGTCCCAAGCGTCCATACTTAAGCGAACTTCAGCCTCTGGCTCGAAGTCTCTTTGAGCCATGAATACTTGTTGAGCCAGAATATTCCAACGAGCCTGAGAGCGACCTAGACCATCAAACAACCACCGCTCCTGCTCTGCACCTGTTATAGTCCGTGATGGATCGAGGGCTTCAGCGCAACCCACGTCCTGTCCATCACCACAAGCTTGATCGCTACGATATTGGCGAGTGTC
>DATNQH010000424.1:0-2142 GCA_036704105.1 Leptolyngbyaceae cyanobacterium
GACTTTTCCAAAGCTGAATTGTTCTGGGGTACACTCTGTCGAAATTGGAGTCATAAACTCAAAGCACTGAAAATCCTACTATTACTGGATTTTAGCCGTTTTTAACGCTGAATTTACTTCAATTTGTGAGAAATGCGGGTAGGAGTATTCCATGTCTATCCAAAGGACAGAATCAACAGTGAGCCTAATTGTTCATGCAAATAAAACTAGTTCTCAAATTAATACAAGCAGTGGCGAAGTACTCAAAGAATTTACTGATTCTAATGACTACCAAGTTAACCTTAAAGCCGCAGAAGCATGGTTGGCAGAGCATGGGTTTGTTCATGTAGGTCAAAACGATTATGCAAAATATGAGCCACTAATGGCTGGTGATACTTCCCAGAGCGAGTACGAGTAGGAAGATTAAGGGCGAATTAAGTTCGGTAACGGTTGAAACTAGAGCGGCGTTAGCATTCTCCGTTCCGTATTGAATTAGCTATTAATCCTTATTTACGCTTAGGATTTAAGCTTAAGCAGTAGTATAAAATTTAGGAGTTGTCCGATCTCAAGCACTCTGATTCAAGAAGGACGAATTTCCAAGTTAGGGATTAAATAAGGGAGCGATCTCCTATGCTCAAATTATCTGTAAGCTCCCACGCTGGTACATTGAACGAGTGCATTTCAAATAAATACTGGCAGATTCAGATGGGACTAGTAAGCTAATGTTCACTCCCTTTGCATACAAGATAGTCGTTTTAGGAGTTAGTTGTCAGGAGCCAGAAGTCGCCCCGTCAAACTGCCTCCTGTCTCCTGTCTCCCTCTCATTACAGATATGCACGCTTTCATGACGATTAGCTTACCCGCTATTTCGGGGTATTAATCAAAACTACTGATGAATGCTAGCTACAAAAGCTAAATTAAATTAAAAGTATTTAAGCCTTGCTTATTTTAGGATACAAGAGATTAGAGAAATATATTCGTTACCTCTATCGCGCAGGTGTTGACAAAATGAAAACCTTAAACCCAGTTGCTGATGAAGTTCAAGAAACCTTAGACTGGCTTACAGACCAAGTAGCAGCAGAAAGTTTACCAGAAGTGGTTGAGCTACTAAGTATTAAAGCTCCAGCGCTCTTGCAAGAGGTTGAATCATCTTTTCAAAGCTGTACGTGGTGGGATGGGGACTATTACTGCCAAGACGAAAACTGGAGATGGCACTCAGTTGACTTGAGTCAATAATAAGTACCCTGTTTTTAATTTGTCTTAGTACTGGTTTAATTAAGCACATCAATCTTTAGTAACCTAAAAAAGTAAGGGCGCATTTTAGTAAATGCGCCCCAAAAGCGCAATATATAAGTCAACGCTCATCTAATAAAAAAAGGCTGAAAATAGTGGATGTAATTAGCAGAAGGATGCAAAAACAGCAAAAATAATCTGGTTGTCTGTAGGGAATCGCCAGTAGAAAAAATCCTTATAGGCGATCGCATAGGTGCATTGAACGAGTACATTTCAAATAAATAATGCCAGGTTCTGATGGAACTAGCGCTTGCTTATTAAGCGCATCCGTGCCTCTGCTCTAACGACGGGTCAACTTCTACAATGCCGTCAAGTACCAACATTGAGTATTTATCAATCTTCAAGGCATGACAAGTAGTGCCTAACTGCATTGCAAAGGTAGCGTTATTACCTTTGGTTGTTGTGTTGCAATAACTCAATAATAGCCAAAACTAACTTCTCTGGGTCAACTGGCTTTGAAATATGCTTCTGGAAACCTGCTGATAATGCTTGCTGATGATTACTATCTCCAGCATAAGCACTCAAGGCGATCGCCGGAATTTGTCCTCCCTGCTCTTTAGGCAAAGCTCTGATGTTTTGTATCAACATATACCCATCTACATCAGGCATTCCAATATCACTGACTAGTACGTCTGGCAGAGATTGCATTAAAGCTGCCAATGCAATGCTTGCACAACTTGCCTTAATAACTCTCGCTCCAGCCTCCTCCAAGACGGAGATGTTGTAAAGGTGTTGATAAGGCATTAAATTGATAAGCCAAACTCATATCGGTTGATGAACAACCCAATCACAAGCTCGTGCATGAAAACCGTCTTGGAAAAGCAAATCGAATTCCTTTGCTAAACGTTTAATTCTTGTTCGTAAATTTAA
>DATNQH010000425.1:0-2283 GCA_036704105.1 Leptolyngbyaceae cyanobacterium
GACTTTTCCAAAGCTGAATTGTTCTGGGGTACACTCTGTCGAAATTGGAGTCATAAACTCAAAGCACTGAAAATCCTACTATTACTGGATTTTAGCCGTTTTTAACGCTGAATTTACTTCAATTTGTGAGAAATGCGGGTAAAGTAACGGCACTGCTTCCACAACAAAAACAGGTAGCTAAAAGTCAAAGGAGACGATGGGAGCATGGTCATTTGCAAATATTACTAACGCAAGTTCCTCGACTGCTGAAAGCAGCGGTTCGTCAGAAACGTTTCGAGCTGTTAGCAATCGCCCTAGATTTGTGTGTACCACCACTTTCATTATTAGTCTTACTTTGGACAGTTGCTATGGTAGGAGCGCTATCAATTGGTGGGTTAAACGGTTCATGGACTTTAACTATCATCTTAATAATAGAAGGGCTGCTAGTTACACTCTCGACTATTAGCGCTTGGGCTAAGTTTGGTCGTGCAGATATCTCCCTACAAACCCTTTTGACCGTACCTCTATACATTCTTTGGAAGATTTCACTTTATTTTGCTTTTCTCGTGCAACCTCAAACCAAATGGATTCGGACAGAAAGAGATAAAGTTGATGAGCCGCAGCCTTGAGGAACAATAATTGATAATAAACATCTCCAAAAATTCCCAAATATAGGCATAGCATAACTTTTTAGAATTACTTGGATTCAACTAATTGAATGAGATTCAACGGTGAAATTTTATTTTTCAGTAATTAGCTAGGCAAATTTAAATATATTAACTGGGCAATAAATGAAACAGCATTTTATGATGCTAGAAAGGTAATGAAAGGATGCTCATTTAGTTGCAGCATCAAACGTGGTACAACTCTACAAGCATTGGATTGCCATGTTCATCATGTTTACTGGATACTTAACCGCATCGCTTACATTCGTAACGGCATTCCACACAAAGGACGACAGTGCTATGATGCGGTATTTGACTTAAGGCTTGGTAATCCTGCTGTTTCCAGTATTAATCTAATTTTCCGGCTGCCTGTAGAGCTACTGCCAACGTTTACAGTAAGGAAAAGCACTCGCCAAGTGTAGACTAAAATTATAGTGAGGCAACTTCTCACTGGTACAATTTGCCAATGTCGAAAAAGCGTGAAAACTCATCAAGAGGCGAAAACTTTGACTTAAGTAGCTTTCAAGCTACTAACGCCGAGCGCCAAGACAAATGGCAGATAATGCTGAGAATGGTAGCACATCGCTTCAATCGGCACTATCAAGGTGAAACCTTTGACTTGCCACCTGAAGTCAAGGCAATGCCAATTTTTCGAGAATGGTCAGCAGGTCTACTCCCAGGTAAAGTTACTTCTTATTTTTGGGAAATTGCCCAACCCCAAAAGAACCAACGTTGTTTGGATATTGGCTGTGGTGTTAGCTTTCTGATTTATCCTTGGCGCGATTGGTCAGCATTTTTTTATGGGCAGGAAATCAGCACTGTTGCTAGAGATGCGCTCAATGCTCGTGGTTCGCAGCTGAACTCTAAGTTATTTAAGGGTGTAAAGCTAGGAGCTGCTCACAAGTTAATGTATGAGTCGGCGCAGTTCGATCTAGCGATTGCTACCGGATTTAGTTGTTATTTCCCACTTGAGTACTGGAGCGCTGTGATATCTGAAGTTAAACGAGTACTCAACCCAGGGGGGGAGTTTGTTTTCGACATCATCGATCCAAAAAAGCCTTTAGCAGAGGATTGGGCGATTTTAGAAACGTATTTAGGTACTGAAGTATTTCTAGAATCGATCGCCCAATGGGAAAAAACAATTAAGGCTACGGGTGCTAAAGTGATTTCAAGGCAGTCTGGAGAATTATTTGATTTATACAAAGTGCATTTTTAACTTAAGCTGAATGAGCCAGGATACCCCAAGCGTGGCTGTTAATACTGGTAGAGGTGTGTTTCCTTAGTGAGTGGTTTTAGGGGTGGAAGTGGTGTAACTCTGGATGCTGTTTACACCTCTGTTGTGGCTGTCAACAATTCTCACAAGGTTTTATATTTTTTGTTCTGTACCTTGAATTTTTATTTAACCATTGTTCTCGCTCGTTAAATGCTTAGCTACAATTGTTTGGGTGTTGGATTTGCCAACGCTCCGTAATCGCTCGTCTGTCTGGTGTCAGCTTTAGTTAGCTTATAGAACTGGGGTGCGTTCCAGTGCTGCTCGCTCCCAATGTCCTAAATTTGCCGCTGCTTCATAGGTGCTTTGGAGAAAGGCAAAAAGCATCGCATCTGGATCTTCTGCCTGTCTGACTGCTTCATAGGGTAG
>DATNQH010000426.1:0-2202 GCA_036704105.1 Leptolyngbyaceae cyanobacterium
TTAACCGCTACACCTGCGGAGTGGGACTAGGCTTTCTAGGATACTTGCTGCACCCACATGGTCAATCAGTTGTCAAGGTTCAGTTTACCTTGCTAACCGTCCCTGAGTATTTCTACTCGTTTAGGTTAAACGAATCGCACAACATCTTTGTCAACATTGTCGTTTTTCCTTTGTTATTTTTTGTGTTATTTTTCCAACCCCGATAAAAGTCGAGAAGCAACTAGTAATTACTGATTGATACAGGCAATGGGTAATGGGTAGTGGGTAATGGGTGTTATCGACCACCAATTAGCAATTACCGATTAGCAATTACTGCTCAACTGGATGAAATGTTAAGTATTCTGAGATTTCTGCTCGTTCAAGATAATGATATGATTTTGGGAATCTAGAGCAATTTTGCCTTGGTTTTGTAGCTTACCTAGCATTCGCGTAATTGTCACTCTGGTAGTAGAACAGGCGGCGGCAAGATCTTGGTGCGTCAGGCGAACGCTCAAACGAGTTCCATTCTCCACAGGCTGACCAATTTCCTGTTTAAACATCTGCAATAAGTGATACAAACGGTCTTGTGCGTGTCTATATCCAGAAATAGATAACAATGCTTCCGTGTGCTTGAGCCGCTGGTTAATTGGCGCTAAGATTTTTTGGGCAAATTGCGGATAGGTTGCTACATCTTTTAAGGAAAAGCACAGTAATTCAACCTCACACATAGCTGTAGCTTGATATGTTTTTTGGCAGGTCAAATCGGCACCAAAAGCCATTGATTGCCCAGCCAAGCCCAAAAGTACTTCTTCGCCAGTTTCACTAAGCGTACTCAGCTTCACAATCCCTTGCCGGACGAGCCAAATAAATTGTGGTTTGAGAGAAATCGTCTCTCCCTTTAAATAAACTTGTTTTAGCCAATCTCGATCAGGAGTGTATTCATCTATTTCTAGCTCTGTCTCTGTCCACTGACTTAAGCCTTCCTCGCACTTTGCATTTGTCATATCTCGTATGCATAAGCGTAGTCCAGTTACCTCACCTTCGCAATCGCGCACACTAGTCACCGTGACAGAAGCTTTAAACGGCTCACCGCTACGCGGACAAAGCTTTAGTATCCACTCTCTTATCTGTTCTGATGTTTGCATTTGCATCAGTTGGCTATAAAAGATTTGACGCTGTTCCTCAACCACAAACAGCAGCAGTAGTTTACCCGCTAAAGACCGCTGCGAGACGTTGAGCAGCTTAGCTGCGGCAAAGTTCGCTTCCTCGATTATCCCTGATGTATTAATTATCACGTAGGCATCAGGTGCAAGGTCGAATAATTCTTGGTAGCGCTGGCGTTCCGTTTCCAAAGCTTCACGCGCTGCTGCTAGTTCTTCATTTTGCTGTTGCAGATGTTCCACAGCGACTTGCAGTTCTTCAAACATAACACCAAGCTGTTTGAATGCTAAAGGTAGTCGCTCTGGTTCGAGTTCGACTGTATTGCACACGCCTTGGTACAGCCTTTCCAGTCGCCTTTGTATAAAATCTATTTGCTCGGTCAAGCCGTCTACGTTCACGTAGCTAAACTCCAAAACGCGCCCTTATACAAAGAAGTGTAGTTAATATTTCTATAGCGGAACAATAACCAAATTGAAGAATTTTAACTAACCTTTTTAAAAAAAATTAAAAAATGTAAAGCTGTCTCTAAAACGCCGAAACATAATGAGTTAGAGCAGTTAAGCTCTACAACAATAAAATCTAATTAATTTCGATTGTGTATAACTTAACAACCTAACTTAATATTATGTCCAGTCCTTCGATGGAAGCTGAAAGCAAACATTAATTATTACTTTTCTATTAGTACAACGTTCCTGGGAGTTTTACACAGGTGTAGAAAATAGCTATGCCTTTGCTGAAACAAATTTCTCCTCCTCATCAGGGTTTGACTACTGCACTATTAAGCTCCCAGGTTTCCTACTTGTTGAACAAGCTTAGGCTAAATTTAGCGCCTATCAAAGTAGCTTAAGCGGACGAAAAAGCAGCTAGTTATTGAGTCATCTCTCTAATCTAAGAGCGAATGATAGTTGATTAGTTTTATTTATCCCCAAAAAGCAAAGATAAAAGTAAATGTATAACAACTGCTGCGTTTATAAGCTATTACAGATTTAACTTGCATAAAAAGTTTTGCCTCAAGCAAAAGTGCCACTTACTCGCTCGCCAAGCATGACTAAAAATCCTATG
>DATNQH010000427.1:0-8089 GCA_036704105.1 Leptolyngbyaceae cyanobacterium
AACGTTGGTAAATGCCGTAGGTAAAATAAACATAAACCTATCTCATACTCAGTTGATAAAATTGGTTTTATGCCTCCTCCAGATGCATTGATTCGCATTTTTGTTTGTTCAAGGCGCTGACGTTTTTGGCTTTGACGTATAGTTGCTTGTTGCACTAATTGAAGAAACTGCTTGTAGCTGATTCCCAAAATCCGTTTGCTGCGCTGGGGGTACTTGTGAATATAATTAATTGGATTTGACATGATGGTAGGACAGAACAAACACACCTACCATCTTTTTCTCTCATAAATTTATATTTCGGACAAGTCTAATGGGATGCAAGCCCTGACCTTCTAGGACGGCTTTGCTCTTTTATGTACTGGATTAGAGTTTCTATCGGTGCGCCGCCCACTGATACAGCAAAATAGCTAGGACTCCATAGGGCTGTTTTGCCGTGCGGTTTTTTAAATCCGGACTTCCCATAACGCCGACTGGATACCCCTTTAAGAGCGTTCACTATCTTTGATACCGATAATTTTGGTGGATACTCTATCAGTGCGTGAATGTGTTCGTTCTCGCCGTTAATTTCCAAGAGCTGAAAATTCATTTGTTTTGCTACATGGTGAAACACCTCTTCAATTAGTTTCAACTCTTCTGACGAAAATACTTCTCCTCGATATTTAGCAACACAGACCAGGTGAATCTTTAGGTCTGTAACGCTGTGTCTTTCTCTTCTATACATCTTGATTTTCAATACAGACCAATATACAATAACAAAATGAAAGCACAGCAGCAGTAGACAATCTATCCAACAGACCAACAGCGACAAGACCTAGCGAAGCTATTTGGTTGCGTCCGCGTCGTTTGGAATGATGCATTGGCATTGTGCAAAAGAACGGAAAAATTACCGCCCGCATCAAAGCTTCTCGGAGGTTGCCTCCGAGAAAGCTGCGGGCGCAATAGCGATTTACAAAAAATATGTATCACTCAGGCTAAGAAAGCAAAGGAGAGAGAATGGTTAAGCGAGGTTTCTAACATTCCGCTTCAACAATCAATTGCCGATTTAGGAGTTGCTTACAAAAACTTTTTTGAATCACTAAACGGTAAAAGAAAAGGGAGCAAGGTAAGACCACCGAAATTTAAGAAGAAGGATAATCGCCAAACAGCCCGATTTAGAAAAGGTGGTTTTAGTATCAAGGGGAGAAAAGTTTATTTAGCTAAAATTGGAGACGTTCATCCTATTTGGTCTAGGGAATTGCCGTCTGAACCTAGCTCCGTAACAGTAATTAAAGATTGTGCAGCTCGGTATTTTCTTAAATAGCTTTGTAGTAGAAGTTGAGTCTGTTAATACTGTTGCTAAGAACCAAAGCATCGGTATCGATTTAGGCATAAAAACTTTTGCTGCAATGAGTAACGGGGAAAAAGTACAAAGTCCTAATTACTCCAAAATAGACGGCAAAATCCGTAAACTACAACGAACGCTTGCACGTCAACACAAAGGTTCTAAGCGCCGGAATGTAACTCGTATTCGGATTGCTAAATTGCATAACGAAATTGCTGATATTCGCAAAGATTTCTTACACAAACTGTCTTCTAGAGTAATCCAAGAAAACTCCTTCGTCGTGCTGGAGGACTTAAATGTATCAGGCATGGTCAAAAACCGACGATTGGCTAGGGCCATTAGCCTACAGGGTTGGAGAGAGTTTAGAACTTTGTGCGAAGCTAAATCAAACAGATTTGGCAGAAAATTTCAAGCTATTAATAGATGGGAACCTACAAGCCAAATCTGTTCTGATTGCGGCTATCGATGGGGCAAAATCGATCTATCTGTTCGTTCAATAATTTGTTTGAATTGCTCAAGTGAGCAAGATAGAGACGAAAACGCTTCCAGAAATATAGAAAAAGTCGGGATGGGGCATCGCCACGACTCTAAACGGGCGCAGAGGGATGGTGAGACTAGTCCGCTAGCACAACCCAATGAAGCGTCAAGAATCGCCGCACTTTAGGGCGGTGAGTATGTCAATATTCTCTCATAAGAGTGATGGAAGAGCGATAATCACTAACCAACAGGTTTCAACATTTCTGGTAATCTCAGATATAAGTAAAGTAGCAGGGTCAGTGTAGTATTAGTATGAACTTTGACCAAGCACTTGAAATAACGAATAAAGTGGTGTTTGCCCAGTGGGACAGGCACCTGAGTGATGTGGAAACTGCTATTCTCATAGGGGCTTGGCAAAGTCAGACCTACGAGCAGACTGCTGAGGCTGCGGGTTATTCTGTCAGTTACTTGACGCGCGATGTCGGCCCCAAATTCTGGAAGCTCTTGAGCAAAGCCTTGGGAGAAAATGTCAGTAAAACAAACTTTCGCGCCGCCTTGGAGCGTCAGTGGCGCGAGTCGATGCATAAATCTCAGGAACAAAAAGGGAGAGAGGTGCAAAGTGCATCTATTAGCCTGAAGCCTGACTGTTTAGAATTTCCTAGCGGCCCAGTACCACTTGATTCTCTGTTTTACATTGAACGTCCGCCGATTGAAGAACGTGCCTATGCCCAGATTAGCAAACCTGGGAGCCTACTGCGACTTAAAGCTCCCAGGCAGATGGGAAAAACATCCCTGATGCATAGAATTTTGTCTCATGCCAAACAGCAGGGTTTCTACACCGTGCTGTTAAGCTTGCAGCGGGCAGACAGTAGCCTTTTCACGTCCTTGGATAAATTCTTACGCTGGTTGTGTGCTAATGTTAGCCGGCAGTTGAACTTAGAGCCGAGGCTGGATGACTATTGGGATGAAGATATTGGTAGTAAAGTTAGCTGCTCATTATACTTCCAAGAATTTTTACTGACAGAAATTGACTGTCCAACGGTTTTGGCTTTGGATGAAGTCAATCGGATTTTCGAGTATCCTGAAATTTCAAGTGATTTTCTGCCACTGCTACGCTCTTGGTATGAAGATGCCTCAGAATTGGAGATCTGGAAAAAACTCCGACTGGTGGTAGTTCATGCTACGGAAGCTTATATCCCTCTAGATATCAATCAATCCCCTTTTAACGTTGGGTTACCAATTAAATTACCAGAATTTAGTTTAGAGCAAGTGCAGGAGTTGGCAGTGCGTCATCAGCTGGATTGGAGCAAGGGCGAGGAGGGGCTGAAAAATCTAGCTCCCTTGCTAGCAATGGTGGGCGGACATCCCTATTTGATCCGCATTGCGCTTTATCATTTGGCACGCCAGGAGCTGAGTTTAAACCAACTCCTGCAAGCTGCTCCCACAGTTGCAGGAGTCTATAGCGATCATTTACGGCGTTACCTTGTTCATCTCCAAGAGCATCCCGAACTGGTGGCAGCATTCAAGCGAGTAGTAACATCTACTGAACCTGTACAATTAGAAGCGATCTCTGCCTACAAGTTAGAAAGTATGGGCATCGTCAAGCTAGAGGGAAATCTAGCAACGCCAAGCTGTGAGTTGTATCGACTGTATTTCCGCGAGCAATTAGGCTAAGCGCATGAGCTTATCCCACTAATATCAAAATTTGAGCTAGAATCAACATAAAGGTGAAGTAGACAGAACAAAGAAGAAGACAAAATGGCAGGTAGGTTTGAGGGGTTGAGCGACTAGTCATTACAGTTGTTTGAAGACTTACTACCTCAACCCCCAGCAGATATGAGGACGTGGTATGCCACACGTACCATTTCGTAAAGTGTTGAATACTCAGCACTTGCGGACTGATTACTGGCAGCCCTCTGTGCGACATCCCACGAGGCGAACAATGGGCATCAAAAAGTTCTGCTCATCGATGGCAGGGGCGGTGGTACGAAGATGGAACATTAGAGAAACTCAAGCAGCGAATTCTGGCAGTGGCAGAGGAAAAAGGAATGATTAACTGAAAGTACGGGGCCGCCCTTGGCTCTTTTTCCCCCGCTTAATGGTGGCGGGTGTTGGTGTAGGCTATGGTTATAAGGGTAAGGGGATATTGATCCACAGTATTACAGATGCTAACGGTATGCCTCTTGTAGCAATTACTACTCCCGCCAATGGTGACGAAAGGCAGCAAGTCTTACCGATGCTAGCTCAAATCCAGTTAGCGACAGGTAAACCAGGTAATCCTAAGCGTCGCCCTAAAACTCTCGCTGCTGATAAAGGCTACGATGCCAGGTGGTTGCGTAAGAGACTTCGCACCTTAGGTATTCGACTGCAGATCAAAAAACGGCTATGCAGAGGCAGAAAGCCCAAGGGCAGACCGATTAGGGAAATTGTACCTCGCTACCAACAGGAGCGCTCTTTCTCCTGGTTTCAACGCAAGTATAGAAGACTTGTTGTTCGATGGGAACGTCTGAAAGTGTGTTTTGATGCTTTCCTTCTCCTTGCTTGCTCCTATATCTGGTTTCCGCGCCTTAGTGGGATAGGCTCATGAACGTATACGAATATCAAGTTGGTGGCAGTCTCAAAATGGATGCTCCTAGCTACGTGGAGCGAGAGGCTGACGCTGAACTCTATCATGCCTTGCTCAGAGGTGAGTTTTGTTATGTTTTTAGCTCCCGACAAATGGGCAAGTCCAGCTTGCGGTTAAGAACTCGGCATCGGTTAGAAGCAGGAGGTTTCAACTGTGCCTCTATCGATATGACACGGATCGGCAGTGAAAATATTACTCCTGCTCAGTGGTACAAGGGTGTGATGGTTGACTTGTTAAGAGGTTTCAATCTTTTTGGCAAAGTCAATTTCAAAGCTTGGTGGCAAGAACGAGAAGATCTATCTCTGCTCCAGCGATTTAGCCAGTTTATTGAAGACATTTTGTTAGTCCAAATTAAGAATGAGAAAATCTTTATTTTTGTTGATGAAATTGATAGTGTTCTAGGACTTAATTTTCCCACTGAAGATTTTTTTGCCTTGATTCGAGCTTGCTACAACCAGCGAGCGGAGAATCCAGAATATAACCGCCTTACCTGGGCGCTATTTGGGGTAGCAACGCCTTCAGATTTAATTGCTGATCGCCAGCGTACCCCATTCAATATCGGTAAATCTATCGACTTGCATGGCTTTGAGCTATCAGAAGTCCAACCGCTAGCAGCTGGGTTAGAAGATAAGGTAGCCAATCCAATATCTGTCCTCAAAGAGATCTTGGCTTGGACGGATGGACAGCCGTTTCTGGCTCAGAAGCTTTGTCAAATTGTGATTCAGGAAAGGATGAGTGGGAGTCAGGACTTACAGAAACCCACAAGTCTAGAACTCGAAGATCGTTTCCAGTTGGATTACCATCTACCAATCGTTAATTATCATCTGATCCGTTTTTATTACCAATTTCCACCATTAATCCTAGAAAAACTCGTTATGATCCACATTATTGAAAACTGGGAAGCGAAGGACGAGCCAGAGCATTTGAAGACTATCCGCGATCGCTTGCTGCGAAATGAGCAGCGAGCTAGTTGCTTGCTAGGCATCTATCAGCAAATTTTACAAGGGATTGAAATCCCCGTAGATGACTCTCAAGAGCAAATTGAGTTGCTGTTATCGGGTTTGGTAGTCAAGCACCAAGGACAATTGCAAGTCAAAAACCGCATCTATCGAGAAGTTTTTAATCAGGGTTGGGTAGAAAAACAATTAGCAAAACTGCGGCCCTACTCCCAGGCGTTAGATGCTTGGTTAATCTCACACAGGTGCGACTCTTCGCGGCTGTTGCGCGGGCAAGCCTTGCTTGAGGCTCAAGCTTGGTCGCAGGGTAAAAGCTTGAGTGAATTGGATTATCAGTTTTTAGCAGCAAGTCAAGAATGCGATCGGCGAGAAGTTGAGACGCGATTAGAAGCAGAACGGACTAAAGAAATAGCAGCGCGACTGCTGCAAGAGCGAAAAGCTGCCAGATTCCAAAAGTTATTTTTAGGTACTTTATGTTTGGTATTGGCGATCGCATTAGGATTGGGGGTAGCAATTTTCTTTCAGTACCGTTGGTGTGCGGTTGCGATCGCGTGTGCGATTATCCGAAAAGCAATCGCGATCTGAATCAGAGCGATCCGCCATCTGTGCGAACGAGAATAAAGCCAGCGGCAAGCATCTCTCAGCGCAATGCCAATGGGCGCAGCGCGAAGCCTGCTACCGTCCCCTTAATTTTGTTGGTCGCCGCGATGTAGCAGAAGACGTATGCCTTGGACTGACTCAATTTTTCCAAATTGTGGAACTCGCCAATGTGAACTCCTTGGTCTACCAGCAGGTACTTGTGGACTGGGACGGGACTGCCAGGTTTACCAGGAGGAGGGCTGACCTCTAAGCTACTGGTGTCGGAGCCGACCATGATTGCCCCTTGCTCTTCGACCAACCACTTAATTGCCTCCAGGTCAGTGCCAGCAGAATCATGGGCGGCGATCTTGGCGTGGTCAGATCCCTCTTCCCCCCAGTAACGACCGGTGCCAGTGCGGATGAGAACGACATCGCCAGGTTGCAAAGTTACGTGCTCCCACGCTAGGGTGTCTTGAAGATCTTGAGCCGCGATCGCAGTGTGACCGGGCAAGGCATCAACTTTCTTGTAGGCGGCAACATCAATTAGAACACCCCTGGCAATAATTGGGGGAATGGTGGTGGCATCAGCTTTGCGCGGTCCCCAGTCGCCACCCCAGTCAGCTTCCTTGAAACCGTTGTACCAGTGGTAGTCGGCACCAGCAGTAATGTGGCTGAGTGCGTCAATCTGGGTGGCAATATTGTCGTTGAGGAACATTGCGGCTGAGTGCCAAAACACGCCGTCAGGGTTCGCCGCTACTGGCGGAGCGTCCTTGTCCTTCATTCGGGCAATACCATCGGGCGATCGGAACGTAAACTACCCCAGCCCTAGAAGGGCGGGGCTTTTCAGTAGCCCTGAGCTATCTGTACTGAGCGAACAACACAAATAACTCGAACCTCCAGGCAGGTTTACAGACTGCCCCAATAGGCTTATCATTTTCGCTCCGTTAAAGTCGGCATCTCCAGACCAGTTGCAGTTGCTGCATTTAAACTTTTTGTCGGAACGCAAACCAATATGCAGGCAACAGTGGCACGTTTGAGAAGTATAAGCTGGAGGTACAGCAATTACCTCAACCCCTTCTTTCAAGCCTTTGTATTCCAAAAACACCCGCAGTTGAAAGAAACTCCACGAATTGGATCTACGGCGTTCTGTTTTATTACGTGGTTTCTGATTGGTTCTTTCCCTGATGCCAGTTAAATCCTCAATCGCCACTGTTGCGTTCTGCTGTTTGCCGGTACAAATGATAGCCCTTGATATGTTGTGGTTCATCCACCCCTGGAAACGTCTCTCGCGCCCCGATAGCCGTACCAAAATCCGCCGACACCTGCGCCGACTAGATCTTGTGCGTGTGGAAGCTTTTTTCTGGAGAGACGCTCTAGTTCTAGAATACCTGTCTCTAGTTTCGGTTAACTTTTTGCCATCCCATTTATCCCCGTTACTTGTTACTGCAATATCTCGCCTGCCAAAATCTACCCCAATTACATTGGTAGCTTTTGTAGGAGTTGGAACTTCATCCTTCAATTGAATGTGGATGTAGTATTTTCCATCTCGATGCTTGCATAATTGAGCGCTGGTAGGCGTTTTCCCCTTAAGCTTGCCTCGCTGATAATTGCCAGCATCCAATTTAATGTGTTCTCTACCATCTACGGTAGTTAGGCTAACAGTCCAATCTTTTTCCCGAAACGCAAAAATCCGCTGGTCGTAATCAGCAGATGTTGGTTTGAATGATTTAACTGGCTTGCCCTTTTGTTTGGCGGTCAACCTATTAGATCCGACCCTCGCACAAGCTCTGACGGCTAAATTTGCAGCCAATCCATACATAGATCGCAAATCTTCATAAACGATATTCTGAATCGTTGTTTTGCTGGTTATGTTTGGCTTGATTTTCTGATTGGTGTAGTTGCAAGCATCCGCAAATGCCTTCAAAGTTGCCTCAATCTTGACAACTTGCTGCTGTGTGGGGTTCAACTTGCAAACTAGCGTCAGAACTTGTTTCATGAATAGAATAATATCACCTATGAGGTACAAATACTAAAAAATAATGATGTGCTTCGCACTTTTTATATTTGGCGCGGCGCTTCCTCCCCCATGTCTAGAAGTCAGGGGCTTCCGCGCCGCGCATCATCCGGTGA